>NZ_NEIR01000041.1:0-944 GCF_002112825.1 Pseudomonas sp. B5(2017) | reverse complement strand
CGGGTCAGGCCGATGGACACCTTGTTACCGGTACCGAGGAAGTTGCTCTGGCTGATCGAACCACCGAGGATCAGGCCGGCGCTCTGGGCGAAACCGACGCTGGCGGTGATCGAGCCGGAAGCCTGCTCCTCGACGCTGTAGTTGACGTCGACCTGGTCGTCGGTGCCCGGCACCGGCGGGGTCTCGACGTTCACTTCCTTGAAGAAGCCCAGACGCTCCAGACGGGTCTTGGACTGGTCGATCAGGTAGGTCGAGGCCCAGCCGCCTTCCATCTGGCGCATTTCGCGACGCAGCACTTCGTCTTCTGTCTTGGTGTTGCCGCGGTAGTTGATGCGGTTGACGTAGGCACGCTTGCCCGGGTCGACCACGAACATGATGTCGACGGTGTGGTCTTCATCGTTCGGCTGCGGCACGCCGTTGACGTTGGCGAAGGTGTAGCCTTCGTTACCCAGGCGGCGGGTGATCAGCTCGGAAGTGCTGGTCATCACCTTGCGCGAGAACACCTGGCCAGGCTGCACCAGCAGCAGCGACTTGACCTGGTCTTCCGGCACCTTCAGGTCACCGGACAGCTTGACGTCGCGAACGGTGTACTTCTCGCCTTCGTTGATGTTGACGGTGATGTAGACGTGTTTCTTGTCCGGCGTGATGGACACCTGGGTGGAGGCGATGTCCATGTTGATGTAGCCGCGGTCCAGGTAGTAGGAACGCAGGCGCTCCAGGTCACCGGAGAGCTTTTCGCGGGCGTACTTGTCGTCGTTCTTGAAGAACGACAGCCAGTTGGTGGTCTTCAGCTCGAACAGCTGCGCCAGGGTCTCGTCGTCGAACACGTTGTTGCCAACGATGTTGATGTGCTGGATGGCGGCGACGGTGCCTTCGTTGATCTTGATCTTCAGTGCCACACGGTTGCGCGGCTGCGGCACCACCTCGGCGTCGACCTCGGCCGA
>NZ_NEIR01000040.1:0-972 GCF_002112825.1 Pseudomonas sp. B5(2017) | reverse complement strand
AGCTTCAGTGCGGCCGGAATGTTGTAGGTGGCACTGTGCGGTGCCCATTGCCACAAGAACCATTGCCGTTGCTGGGCGTAGGAAAGCGCTAGCGGCTGCGCCCTGCTCACGCATTCGATGACAGCAGCCTGTGCCCGTTCACCGTGCTCGGCACGTTTGGCAAAGTCCCTCAACACCGGAGCCTCGAACAGGGTAAGCAACTGCACGTCCAGCCCCAGGTGCTGACGAATGCGGGCAATCACCGAAACTGCCAGCAGGGAATGCCCGCCCTGCAGGAAAAAGTGGTCGCCGAGGCCGACCCTCTCCACCTTCAGCACATCGGCCCAGATCGCCGCGATCTGCTGCTCCAAAGCACTCTGCGGCGCGATGTACTCGCCCTGCAACTGGCTGGCATCCGGCTGCGGCAGGGCCTTGCGGTCCAGCTTGCCGTTCGGCGTCACTGGCAGCTTGCCGAGCAGCAGCAGATGCGCCGGCACCATGTAGTCCGGCAAACCGGCCTTGAGCGCCTCGCGCAGGCTATCGCGCAATGCGCCTTCGTCTTGCGTGCTGTCGGCAGGCACCACATAGCCCACCAGCTGCTTGCCGCTTGGCCCGTCCTGGGCCAGCACCACGGCTTCCTGCACACTCGGCAGCTCCAATAGACGCGCCTCGATCTCGCCCAGTTCGATACGCAGGCCACGGATCTTCACTTGGTGGTCGATGCGCCCGGCGTAGTCGATCACGCCATCGGCGCGGTAGCGCGCCAGGTCGCCGGTGCGGTACAGGCGGCCGCCGTTGTCGCTGAACGGGTCCGGCACGAAGCGTTCGGCGGTCAGCGCCGGGCGTTGGTGGTAACCACGGGCCAGGCCGACACCACCGAGGTACAGCTCGCCAGCACTGCCGCGCACCGCCGGTTGCAGGCTGCCTTCGAGGATGTGGGTCTTGAGGTTGTCGATCGGCTGGCCGATCGGCACGCTGATGCTTTCGTCCGGC
>NZ_NEIR01000004.1:0-406994 GCF_002112825.1 Pseudomonas sp. B5(2017) | reverse complement strand
GTTGCTGGCCGCGACCAACAGCGCAGGGAATGCGCTCAGCCAGCACCTGAGTGAACGGACCAAGACCCTGATCGGCCATGTGCATCGCTCGGCGTTTGCACTGTTCGCCGGGCAGCAGGTAACGCCGCTGCGGGTGTCGCTGACAGTGGGCGAATACATGAGACTGCTCAATGAAGCCCTGGAGGCGCGGACCGATGCGTTTCTGCAGCAGGTAGACAAGCAGTTTCGTGACCCACTGGGCCGCAAGGTGCGGGCCATGGTGCTGAGTGGCGCGATCAATATTGCGGCAGCGGGTAACCGTAGCCAGATGATCGAGGTGATGCTCTGGACGTTGGAAAGTGCCGAGAGTTTGCAGGCGCGGCTGGTGCAGTTGCGCGAGGGTGCAGCCGGTGGCGTCGGGGCGCTGGTACGCAATGTTGCGATTGGTGCGGGTACGCTGCGTGCGCAGGTTACGAGTGGTTTGAAGATCAGTTCTACGGCCGCGCAAAGCGTGGCAAGCGATGCGATGCGCAGCCTGCGGGATGCTGCAGCGAGTAGCGGAAGTGCCGGGCTGTTATTTGCCTTGGGCAGCATGTGGTTCCATCAGGACAGCCTGGGCAAGAACTATCGAGCGTTGCAAGAGACGCATCAGGACAACCCGGAGGCGCTTGCGGCGATCTGGTCTTCCTCCCTGGGTTTGTTTGGGGCGAGTGTGGAGGCGGCAGGACTGGCTGTTGCACTCATACGCCCGAAGATACCGTGGCCCGGAACAGTGACGACAACGTCTTTGGGAACCGGTATTGCTCGATACGGCGCCGGTATTGCGGGAATAGCTGGAATGATGGATGGGGCACAGTACCTGTTCGCCAGCCTGCGTACTCATAAGCGCGGAGATTTAACGTCCGCAGATGGATACAGGACTGCGGGCATAATGGCTGGCGCTTCCGCCATTGCAGGTGTACTTGGAGCTTTCGGACCCGCCACATTATTTGGCCCAATCGGTATAGCTATCATTCTAGGACTGGCCGCCTATGCAATAGCTTCCGAGGCAAAGCAAAACGAATCCTCTTCAACAGAGCTTTGGGCTCGTCAAAGCAGATGGGGATTATCTGAAGACAACCGTCTCTGGACCGAAGCGAAGCATCTTGACACTGCAATTGGTGCTTTGAATGCGGCAGCAATTGGCGTTCAAGCCGAGATTTCCATAAGGACTCAACTCACCAATCATACGAACATGCAGACTTCCGAACCAAAAGGGATGATCATCGGCAACGAGCCTGCAATACCCGCAGAATACACACTCAACTATTACTTCCTCTTGCCTAAATACGCCGAGGGTAAATCTCGCCATGAGTGGCATTTAAGCATTCATCGTACTGGCGCTCAAAGAGAAATCATTACCGTATCGGGTGATAGTACTCCGACTAACCAATTGCAGATCAGCCTACCAAAGGGGAAGGGAGTCTTTGGCCATATAGACAACCCACAACCTTTGGTGCGTTTCAACAACAAGAACAATACGTTGACCATACAGGGAGCTCTGCCTTTACTGATAGATCATCACATCAACGCCATTGAACTTAGCCTGCGTTACTGGCCAGACAAGCAGGACGAACTTGGGCATGCCCATGTAACAATAACAGAAAACTACATGCACAGCTTGGAGCCCCTGACAAAATGGCCCGACCCTTATTAAATCCTGCCTGCCCGGGCTGGAAGGAAGACCTCCCCGACCCTTACACAGTCAACTCAACAGAAAAATACATGGGCAATCAAATACCTAACCATCAGTGCATGACTTACTTAGAGATTCCGCGACAAAGCGTATCCTCACGAGGGGTGATTTCAACCTTCGCCTTCCTCTTGTGCATATTTTTCGCCTTTAGCCTTTACATGATGACACTTACGCTCGATCCCCGAAATTTTAAATCGCTGCTGCTCTCAATATCTGAAGTCTTCTTGGTTAGCTGGCTGGTTACTATAGGCCTTCGCATGGATATTTCGCCACCTCGCGACGAACCCATCAGGTTCAACCGTGCGCGCCAGAAAATCTACGCCTACAACTTCAAACGCCAATGGTGGAACCCCTTCGACAAAGGCAAGGTCGTGCCGGTCAGTTACGACTGGTCCCAAGTCCGCGCCGAGCGCTGGTCACAAACCGGCGCCCTGCCAAACGGTGGGGTCATTTTCAAATGGGGTGTCATGCTGTCCATCGTCGCGCCGGGCACGAACAACGTCATCGACCGTTTTCACCTGAGTACGATGGGTGCCGACCAGCATGCCTGGGCCTACATCTGCACCTACATGCAGGAAGGCCCCTCAGCCCTGCCACCACCCGGCCCACCCAAGGATCACAACGATGTGCTCTGGTGTGAGTTCGCCCTGCGCCTGGCACCCCGAGTAGAGTGGCCAGCGGAAATGGATCTGGAGTCGAGAACCGCCCCCTGAGCTTACTGTCTTGCGCTGCTTGCTCTGGCCCCATCGCCGGCATGCCAGCTCTCATAGAACTGCACATGACTCATTGAATTAGCAGGGACTCTGTGGGAGCGGCTTCAGCCGCGAACACCGGCGCAGCCGGTGCCATGCACCGCGTTGGATTCTTCGCGGCTAAAGCCGCTCCCACAGGGTACGCGGGCCGCTTGCGAATTCAGTTTTCTACGCGACAGCGCAGCCCAAAGGGCTGGGCAATCTCTCTTGGACTGCACATGACTCATTGAATTAGCAGGGACCCTGTGGGAGCGGGCATGCCCGCGAACACCGGCGCAGCCGGTGCCATGCACCGCGCTGGATTCTTCGCGGGCACGCCCCACAGGGGTTACATGGTCGGCGCCACCAACCTGTACCCCACCCCTGGCTCGGTAATGATAAACCGCGGCGCCGTGGGGTCATCGCCCAGCTTCTGCCGCAGATGGCCGACCACGATCCGCAGGTAATGGGTGTCATCCACATGGGTAGGCCCCCAGATATCCTTGAGCAGTTGCTGCTGGGTAATCACCCGCCCCGGGTGCCCGGCCAGTTGCGCCAGCAGCGCATACTCCTTGCGGGTCAGCGCCACTTCCACGCCATCCAGGGTCACCCGGCGAAAGGCAAAGTCCACCATCAGCGGCCCAAAACTGGCCGCCACTTCCGAGCCACCGGCCTGCGGCACCTGCCGCAGCAAGGCGCGCACCCGCGCCAGAAACTCCTGGATGCCGAACGGCTTGGTCACATAGTCGTTGGCGCCACCATCCAGCGCATCGACCTTCTGCACTTCACTGGCGCGCACCGACAACACCAGCACCGGCACCGCGCTCCATTCGCGCAAGTCACGCAGTACCTGCTGGCCGTCCATGTCCGGAAGGCCCAGGTCAAGCACCACCAGGTCCGGCTTGCCCAAGGCCGCCTGGGCCAGCCCTTCCGTGCCGGTGGCGGCCTCGAGCACCTTGTAGCCTTGCGAGGCCAGGCTGATACGCAGGAACTTGCGGATCTGCGGTTCATCGTCGATGACCAGAAGGGTGGCGGACTGACTCATGGGGTTTCGCTTTCGGTTTCAGGTTGAGGAGGCAGCGGCAAGCATAAAGTGATGCTGGTGCCCTGGCCATCGATGCCTTCACCCACCAGGATCTGCCCGCCATGGGCACCGATCATGCCCTGGCAGATCGCCAGGCCCAGGCCGGTGCCCTGCCCACCGCGGTCGCCGCGAGCGGCGGTGTAGAACATGTCGAAGATCTTCTCGCGATCATCCACGGGAATGCCGGGGCCCTGGTCGCTGACGGCAAAGCACAACCGGGCGTCCTGCACCGACACCTGCAGCTCCAGCCGGCCATTGGCTGGCGAGAAGCGCGCGGCATTTTCCAGCACGTTGACCAGCGCCTGCTCGATCAACGCCGCATGCACGAAGAGCAACGGCAGCTCGGCCGGCACGTCGGTGTGCACCCGCAGCGGCGCCAGCACCGCGCGCAGGCGGTTGAGCGCGCTGCCGACGATGTCGGCCGGGGCCACCCAGTCGCGGGCCAGTTTGAGGCCGCCGTGGCCCAGGCGGGTCATGTCGAGCAGGTTCTGGATGTAGCGGTCGAGGCGTTCGGCCTCGTTGCGGGTACCCTCCAGCAGTTCGCGGCGGTCGGCGGTGGGGATCGCCTCGCCCAACGCCAGCAGGCTGTCGATGCTGCCGCGCATGGCGGTCAGCGGGGTGCGCAAGTCATGGGAAACGGACGCGAGCAAGGCGCTGCGCAGCTGCTCGGTTTCACCATGCAGGCGCGCGGCCTCCAGCTGTTCGGCCAGGCGCGCGCGGGCCAGGGCCTGGGCCAGTGGCTGACCAAGGGCAGTGAGCAGGCGCCGGCGCGGGTCGCTGAGCGGCTGGCCGGAACGTGGGCGCACCCCGAGCAATGCCAGGGGCTGTTCATCCACCGCCAGCGGCCACCACCACCAGCGGCCATTGGGCAGGGTGTCGCTGCCATGACCGGCGGCCTGGCCGTGCTGCCACGCCCATTCTGCGGCGGCGCGTTCGTTATCGCTGAAGGCATGAGCTTCGCCGCTGGCCACCTGCAACTGGCCTTCGACATTGCGCTCCAGCAGGCACACCTGCATGTCCTGCCAACCGTCCAGGTGCTGGCCGGCGGCGTTGAACACCGCCTGGCGGTCGGTGGCCACGGTCAGCCGGCGCGACAGGTCGAGCAACTGGCTGGTCTGCGCCTGGGTCTCGCGCAGCGCCTGCAACTGGCGGCGCTGGCGGGCAGCCAGGTTGCCGGTGAGTGCAGCCATCAACAGGAAGAACACCAAGGTCAGCACGTCTTCTTCGCGCTGGATCCTGAACGACAGGTTGGGCGGGATGAACAGGAAGTCGTAGGTCAGGAACGACAGCACCGCGCAGGCCAGCGCAGGCCCCAGGCTGCTGCGCACCGCCACCAGCAACACCGCGGCCAGGAACACCAGCGAGATGTTGGGCAGGGCCAGCACACTCGACACCGCCCAGGCCAGGCCTGCGGCCATGACCGTTGCCAGCAGCGCCAGCAGGTAATGGCGCCAGACCCACACCCGCTGCACCGCCGAACGCGGCGCTTGCGGCTGCGCGTCGCGGTCCAGCACGTTGATTTCCAGGCAGTGGCTTTCGCGCAGCAGCCGCGCGGCCACACCGGCACCGAACAGGCGCCGGCGCAGGCGGTCGCGGGACTGCCCGACCAGCACCAGGCTGGCCCGCCGTTCGGCGGCATGCTGGATCAGCGTGCGCACCACTTCGCCGGCACGCAGCAGTACCACCTCCCCGCCCAGGCGTTCGGCCAGTTGCTGGGCAGCTTGCAGGCGCTGGCGCGCGGTTTCGTCGCGCAGGCGGCCGTTGTCCACGTGCACCAGGCTCCAGGGCAGGTGGCGGCGTTGCGCCACGCGGCTGGCATGGCGCACCAAACGCTCCGCCTGGTCGTCGCCATCCACGCCCACCAGCAAGCGCCCACGCAGGGCCGGGGCTTCCTGGCCGCGTTGGCGATAACCGTGGGCCAGGTCGGCATCCACCTGGGCAGCGGCGGTCTGCATGGCCAGTTCGCGCAGGGCGGTAAGGTTGGTTTGCGAGAAGAACGCATCGATGGCGGCCCGCGCCTGCTCGGGCACGTACACCTTGCCTTCGCGCAGGCGTTCGAGCAGCTCCCGGGGTGGCAGGTCGATCAGCACCAGCTCGAAGGCTTCCTGCAGTACCCAGTCCGGCAGGGTTTCGCGCACTTGCACGCCGGTAATGTCGCGGACCTTGTCGTTGAGGCTTTCCAGGTGCTGGACGTTGACCGTGGTGTACACATCGATGCCGGCGGCCAGCAGTTCCTGTACGTCCTGCCAGCGTTTGGCGTGGCGGCTGCCGGGCGCATTGGTGTGGGCCAGTTCGTCGACCAGCACCAGGGCCGGCGCGGCCTTGAGCAGGCCGTCGAGGTCCATTTCCTCGAGGGTGACGCCGCGGTACTGGCTGCGCAGCAGGGGCTGCTGCTGAAGGCCAGCGAGCAATACCTCGGTTTCGGCACGGCCATGGGTTTCGACCACCCCGGCCAGCACCTGCACGCCCTGGCGTTGCTGGGCGTGGGCGGCCTGGAGCATGGCGAAGGTCTTGCCGACGCCGGGGGCGGCGCCAAGGAATACCTTCAACCGCCCCCGGCCGCTTCGCGGGAGGGTAGCCAACAGCGCGTCTGCGCGGGCGGAGTCACTCATCTTTCATCCTTTGCTATTTCCAGCAAGCCGCAAATCCAGGGACAAACACCGTACCTGTGGGAGCGGGTTCACCCGCGAATGCAGTAGTAGCGCCACCGACGCATTCGCGGGTAAACCCGCTCCCACAGGGTCCCTGCTAGCCCCTCAAGTCATCTATCAATGACTGAGGTTTTCCAAGGCCTGGTTCAAGGCCAGCACATTGACCACCGGCGGGCCGATCAATGGGTGGAGGGTGGCCTCTTCCAGCAAGCCTTGCAAGCGCTCCACCGGCAACTGCCGTGCCGCCGCCACCCGCGGGATCTGGTAGGCCACGGCCTCCGGCGGCAGGTGCGGGTCGAGGCCGCTGCCCGAGGTGGTGAGCAACGCCTGGGGCACCGGCCCCTGCTGCGCCTGGTACAACGCAGCCGCATCGCCCTTGACCCGCTCGGCCAGCGCCGGGTTGCTCGGCGACAGGTTGCTGGCGCCGCTGGCCACGGTGGCGTAGGCGCCTGCCGATGGCCGCGCGTGAAACCAGCCATCGCCCTGGAAATCCTGGGCGATCAGCGCCGAACCGCGCACCTGGCCCCGGTCATCGCGCACCAGGCTGCCATTGGCCTGGCTGGGGAAAGCCACCTGGGCAATACCGGTCACCGCCAACGGATACAGCGCGCCGGTCACCAGGGTCATCAACAGGGCCAGGCTCAATGCCGGGCGTACATAAGCATTCATGGTGGCCTCCTCAGACCAGGTGCAGGGCATTGAGCAGCAGGTCGATCAGCTTGATCCCGGCAAACGGCACGACAATGCCACCCAGCCCGTAGATCAGCAGGTTGCGCCGCAGCAGGTGTGCCGCGCTGGCCGCCTGCACCCGCACGCCGCGCAGCGCCAGCGGGATCAGCACGATGATGATCAGCGCGTTGAACACGATGGCCGACAGAATCGCACTCTGCGGGCTGGCCAAATGCATCAGGTTGAGCACGCCCAGCTGCGGGTAGATGGCGGCGAACAGCGCCGGCAGGATGGCGAAGTACTTGGCCACATCGTTGGCGATGGAGAAGGTGGTCAACGCGCCGCGGGTCACCAGCAGCTCCTTGCCGACCTGCACCACATCCAGCAACTTGGTCGGGTCGCTGTCCAGGTCGACCATGTTGGCCGCCTCGCGCGCGGCCTGGGTGCCGTCGTTCATGGCCATGCCCACGTCTGCCTGGGCCAGTGCCGGGGCGTCGTTGGCGCCGTCGCCGCACATGGCCACCAGGCGGCCGTCGTTCTGCTCCTGGCGGATGCGCGCCAGCTTCTTCTCTGGCGTGGCCTCGGCCAGCACGTCATCCACGCCGGCCTCGGCAGCGATGGCGGCGGCGGTCAGCGGGTTGTCGCCGGTCACCATCACCGTGCGGATGCCCAGCTTGCGCAGCTCGGCAAAGCGCTCGCGGATGCCGGGCTTGACCACGTCCTTGAGGTGGATCACGCCGAGCAGGCGCTTGTCGATGCACACCAGCAGCGGTGTACCGCCGCTCTGGGCAATGCGCTCCACTTCACGGGCCAGCGCCTGGGGCATTTCCAGGCGTTGCATGCCAACGAACGCCAGCACGGCGTCGACGGCGCCCTTGCGGTAGCGGTGCTGCTGCAGGTCGATGCCCGACAGGCGCGTCTCGGCGCTGAACGCCACCGCCTCGAACTGCCCGGCGGCCGGTTCGACGAAGTCATGCAACTGGCGCAGGTACTCGACGATCGACTTGCCCTCGGCGGTGTCGTCCGCCAGCGAGGCCAGCAAGGCGCCCTCCCCCAGCTCGCGGGCGGTGATGCCCGGGGCGGCGTGCAGGGCGCTGCAGCGGCGGTTGCCGAAGGTGATGGTGCCGGTCTTGTCGAGCATCAGCGTATGCACATCACCGGCCGCCTCCACCGCGCGGCCGGAACGGGCGATGACGTTCAGCCGCACCAGCCGGTCCATGCCGGCAATGCCGATGGCCGACAGCAGGCCACCGATGGTGGTGGGGATCAGCGTCACCAGCAATGCGGCGAGAAAGATCAGCGGCAGGCTGCCACCGACGAAGTGGGCGAACGGCTGCAGGGTCACCACCACGATCAGGAAGATCAAGGTCAGGCCGATCAGCAGGATGTCGAGGGCGATCTCGTTCGGAGTCTTCTGCCGCTTGGCGCCTTCGACCAGGGCAATCATGCGGTCGAGGGTCGATTCGCCCGGGTTGCTGGTGATGCGGATCAACAACCAGTCGGAGACCAGCCGGGTATTGCCGGTCACCGCCGAGCGGTCGCCGCCGGACTCGCGGATCACCGGCGCGGACTCGCCGGTAATGGCGGCCTCGTTGACCGCAGCGATACCTTCGAGCACCTCGCCGTCACCGGGGATCATTTCGCCGGCCACCACGCGCACCACATCGTCCTTGCGCAGCGCACTGGCCGCGACGGTCTCGTAGCTGCCATCGCGCTTGCGACGCTGGGCGGTCAGGCCCTGGCTGCCGGCCTTGAGGCTGTCGGCGCGGGCCTTGCCACGGCCTTCGGCAAGGGCCTCGGCGAAGTTGGCGAACAGCACGGTGAACCACAGCCACAGGGCGATCTGCACGGCAACGCCGGTGCTCACGCCGCTGCCGGGGGCAAAGCACAGGACGGTGGTCAGCACAGCAGTCAGTGCGACTACCAGCATCACCGGCGAGCGCTTGAGCTGGCGCGGGTCGAGCTTGACGAATGCCTGTACCAGCGCCGGGCGCCACAACGCGGCGAAGCGGGTCTGGTCCTTGGCACTATGCCGAGTTTGTACTTCAGGAATGGGCATGTTCATGGTCGGTCCTCAAAAACCCAGGCTCAAGTGTTCGGCGATCGGCCCAAGGGCCAGGGTCGGCAGGAAGGTCAGGCCACCGACCAGCAGGATGGTGACCAACAGCAGGCCGGTAAACAGCGGGCCATGGGTGGGGAAGCTGTTCAGCCCCTGGGGCGCGCTTTTCTTCGCCGCCAGGCAGCCGGCCAACGCCAGCACCGGCAGGATGTAGCCGAAGCGGCCGACAAGCATGGCCAGGCCGATCATCAGGTTGTGGAACACCGTGTTGGCACCGAAGCCGGCAAAGGCCGAGCCGTTGTTGGCCGTGCCCGAGGTGTAGGCATACAGCAGCTGGCTGAAGCCATGCGCACCCGGGTTGCTGACTGCACCTGCCGGGCCCGGCAGGCTGGCGGCAATGGCGCCGAGCACCAGCACGCCGACCGGCATCACCAGCAGGGTCGCCACCAGCAACTGCACCTCGCGGGCCTGCAGCTTCTTGCCCAGGTATTCCGGGGTGCGGCCGATCATCAGCCCGGCCAGGAACACCGCGATCAGCACGAACAGCAGCATGCCGTACAGCCCTGCACCAACGCCGCCAAAGATCACCTCACCGACCATCATGTTGACTATCGCCACCATGCCGGTCAGCGGGTTGAGGCTGTCGTGCATGGCATTGACCGAACCGTTGGAGGCGGAGGTGGTAGTCACTGTCCACAGCACCGAACCGGTGGTGCCGAAGCGGCTTTCCTTGCCCTCCATGGGCGCGCTTTGCTGTACCTGCGCGCTCTCGAGGGCCGGGTTTGGCTGGTACTCGGACCACAACGCCGTGCTGCCGCCGATCAGGAACAGGGCGAGCATGCAGGCGAGGATGGCGCGGCTCTGGCGCAGGTCCTTCACGTAGTGACCAAAGGTGAACACCAGCGCCACCGGAATGAGGATGATCGAAGCCACCTCGAACAGGTTGCTCCAGGCCGTGGGGTTTTCGAACGGGTGCGCCGAGTTGACCCCGAAGAAGCCACCGCCGTTGGTACCCAGCTGCTTGATGGCGATCTGGCTGGCGGCCGGGCCCAGCGGGATGGTCTGCTCGGTGCCTTGCAGGGTGACCGCGTGGGCGTAGTCGGCCAAGGTTTGCGGTACGCCCTGCCATACCAGCAACAACGCCAGCAGCAGGCACAGCGGCAGCAGGCCGTAGAGGGTGGCGCGGGTCATGTCGACCCAGAAGTTGCCCAGCGTCGTGGCGCTGCGCCGGGCGATGCCGCGGCACAGGGCGACCAGCACGGCCAGGCCGGTGGCAGCGCTGACGAAGTTCTGCACGGTCAGGCCGAGCATCTGGCTCAGGTAGCTGACCGATGCCTCACCGCTGTAGGCCTGCCAGTTGGTGTTAGTGACGAAGCTGACCGCGGTATTGAACGCCAGCGACCATTCCTGGCCGGGCAGATGCTGCGGGTTGAATGGCAGGTAGCCCTGCAACAGCAGCACGGCGAACAGCAGCAGGAACCCGGCCAGGTTGAAGGCCAGCAGGGCCAGGGTGTACTGCTGCCAGTTCTGTTCCTGGCCGGCGCGCACGCCCGCCAGCCGGTAGCAGGTTTGCTCGACCGGGCCCAGCAGGGGCGACAGCCAGGTGCGCTGGCCTTCCATGACCTTGAAGTAGAACCGCCCGAGCCAGGGTGCCGGTAGCAGCACGATGGCGAAAAATGCCAACAGCAAGGCGAAGTCGTAACTGTGCATGGCCGCTCCCTAGCTGCGATCGGCGCGCAGCAGCGCCACCAGCAGATAAAACGCCAATGCCACTGCCAGCAGCAGTGACAGCCCGTCGAGCATGTTCATGTGTGGTTCTCCCCGTGGTGCGGCTTGGGCCGCTTTGGGGAAATTGTCCGAGCGAGGGGCGTAAAGGGGCGAGATTGGGGGGTGGGGATGGGAATAAAGAAGGTGTAAAAATCAGGGGTTGAAGTTGCCTGAGCCGGCCTCTTCGCGGGTAAACCCGCTCCCACAGGAGCTGCATCAGGTTCAAGGCCTGTGTTGTCCCACAGGAACTGCACCAGGGGCAAGGCCTGTGCTGTACCTGTGGGAGCGGGTTTACCCGCGAAGAGGCCGGTACAGGCTACCGCTGGGGCGGCTGCTGCGCCGCGTTGCGGCTCCAGTCCAGCAGCAAGCTGTAGCCGACCGCCAGCAAGGTCGGCCCGATGAACAGGCCAATGAAGCCAAAGGCGATCAAACCGCCGAATACCCCCAGCAGCACGATCACCAGCGGCAGGTTGCCGCCACGGCTGATCAGGTACGGTTTGAGCACGTTGTCCACGCCACTGATGATGAAGGTGCCCCAAACCCCCAGGAACACCGCCATGCCGTATTCGCCCTTCCATACCAGCCAGCCCGTGGCCGGGATCCAGGCCAGTGGCGGGCCCATGGGGATCAGGCTGAGCATGAAGGTCACCAGCCCCAGCACGATGGCCCCGGGCACACCGGCAATCAGGAAGCCGATCAACGCCAGCACGCCCTGCGCGGCGGCCGTACCGATCACCCCGTTGACCACCCGCTGCACCGTACCGGCCACCAGTTCCAGGTAGTACTCGGCACGGTCGCCCATCAGGCGGTGCAGCAAGCGCAGGACGAACGCCGACAAGCGCGGGCCGTCGCGGTAGAAGAAGAACACGAATACCAGGCTGAGGGTCAACTCCAGCACGCCGCTGCCGATCTGCGCGCTGCGCGCCAGCAACCAGTTGCCCACCTGCCCCAGGTGCGGCTTGACCGAGGCCAGCAAGGCCGCGCCCTGCTGGTCCAGCGATTGCCACCAGCTGACCAGGCGCTCGCCAACCAACGGGATGCCACCCAGCCACGCCGGGGCGTCGGGCAGGCCGTCCACCTGCACGTCACGCACGAACGCCGTCGCATCGCGAATGTGGTCGGCCAGGTTGAACCCCAGCCACACCAGCGGCAGCGCCACGATCAGGATCCAGGCAGTGGTCAGCAGGCTGGCTGCCAGGGTTTCGCGCCCGCCCAGCGCACGCGTCAGCAAGCGCATCAACGGCCAGCTGGCAAAGGCCAGGATGGCCCCCCACAACAGCGCTGAAATGAAAGGTGCCATCACCCACAGGCCGGCACCCAGCAGCGCCAGCAGCAGAATCTGGACCAGCAAGCGGTCATTGTTAGCCATGGTGGTGCCCGTTCAACGGATCAGTTCAAGGTGCAGGCCGTCGGTAGGCGCGCTACCGACTTCGAGGCGGCCATTGCGCACCCCCGCCTTGACCAGCGCCTCGCGCCAGGCTTCAGCCTGGGCGCCACTGAGGCTGGCACGCAGGGTGCTGTCGAGGTTCAGGCTGCGGGCCAGCAGGTTCGCCCAGGCGTCTTGCGGCGCGGCCAGGTCAGGGTAGTCGAGCTTGCCGGTGTCGCGCATTTCGCGCAGCACCGTGGCGGCGGTCGGCAGCAGTTCGCCCAGCGGGCTGCCGGCGACGAACTCTTCCACGTGCAGGTAGGCTCGGCGGTTGCCGCGGGTGACGCTGTACAGCGCAACCAGGGTATCGGCCTGCTCCGCCGAGCGGCGCAGCAGGATGAACGCCTGCTGCTCGTCGCCGCCGTTGAGGCGGGCATTGGCGAACACATCATTGGCCCACAGGCTGGCCTCGCCGCAATCGCGGCCCTGGCACCAGAACAGCGGGTAGCCACCGTCGCGCTGCAGTGCTTCGCGAGCGCTGGTGAAGGCTTCGCGGGCGGTACGCTCGACCGGCAGTTCGTAGGTTACCGAGCTGACCTGGCCACGGCTTTCGACCTTGTCCTCGACCCGCAGGCGGCCGCTGATCTTGCGCAGCGGGCCCATGGGGTAGACACGCTCCTGCTCCACGGCCGGGCGCTGGTCGACCACCTTGGCGTCCACCGGTACCGGCAGGCTGCCGGCCCACAAAACGGGGCTGGCTAACACCAGGCAGGCAGCGAAGGCATTACGGATGGCAACAGGCGCGCTCATTGGCGAACCAGGTGGCGCTCAGCGCCGAGGTGAAGCTCCAGGATGTCTGGCAGTTGCATGGTTGTCTCCCTGTTCAACCCGCCAAGCCTCGACACTTGTCCGGTGCAAGTCAAGCAAAGCCAAAGAAGCGATTGAAACAGTCTGCGACAAGGGCCGCGCCCTGCTCATCGTTCAGGTGCAGGTGATGGCCACCGGGCAGCGTCACCTGCTCGAAGGGTAGCTGCTCCAGCAACCCTGTGTGGCGCGCCAGCATGCCGTCGGCAGCCACCACCAGGCGCGCCGGGCAACTCACCCGGCGCACGTAGGCCATGGCCTGGGCCTCGCTCAGGCGCACTGGCGAAGGCAGGGTCAGGCGGCTGTCGCTGCGCCAGCTGTAACCGCCGGGCACCGGCATCAGGCCACGCTGGGCCAGCAGCTCGGCTGCCTCGCGGCTGACCGCGACCATGCCTTTCATGCGCGCCTGCACGCCCTGCTCCAGTGTGGTGTACACCGACTTGCGCTTGCCATCCAGGCGCAACTGGGCCTGCAGTGCCATGCCCAGCCGCTCACCGGCATCCTGCTCGGCGCCGGTCGGCGGGATGACGCCGTCGATCAGGGCCAGATGGGTAACCCGCTCCGGCAGCGCGCCAGCCAGTTGCACGGAAATGATTGCTCCCAGCGAATGGCCCAGCAGGGCGAACCGTTGCCAACCCAGCTGCTCGGCCACCCGCAGCACGTCATGGGCGTAGTCGGCCAGGGCATAGCCGGCGCCGAGCGGCCGGTGCTCGGAGTAACCATGCCCGGCCAGGTCCAGGGCGACGATGCGCAGGCCTTTCAGCTGCGGCGCCAGGCGGGCGAAGCTGTTGGCGTTGTCCAGCCAGCCATGCAGGGCGATTACCGGCAGCCCGTCCTCGGGGCCGAACAGGTGCGCCGCCAGTTCGATATGGCCCAGGCTCAGGCGGATTTCCTCGACCTGCGCGCTCATGCCTGGCTCCAGCGGTCGAACAGGCCCTTGATCAGGCTGGCGGTGTCGGTTGGTCGCTCCAGCGGGAACATGTGCCCACCCGGCACGCTGTGGAACTCGCCCCTGGGCATGCCGCGCACAGCCAGTGTGTGGTGGCGGCGAATGACGTTGCTGCGCTCGCCGCGGACCATGGCCAGTGGCACCTGCAATTGCCGCGCGGGCGCAGGGCTGGTATGCGGGATGCTGCGGTAGATGCTGATTTCCGTGGCCGGGTCGAAGCGCAACTGCAGCCCCTGCTCCATCGCCTGCAGGCCGTGCTCTATGTAGGCATCAAGGCAGTCGGGGTCGAAATGGCGAAACAGTGACTTGCCGGCGAAATAGTCTCGGGCACTGTCTCGGTCATTGAAGGTTTCGCGGCGCCCCAGGGTGCGGCCAGCCGGGGTGATACGGTCAATGAAGCCGAAGCGCTTGGCGGTGCGCAGCAGCCACTGGTCGGCGCGGGTGAGCACCGGCGAGTCGAGCATCACCACGCCGCGGTAGTACTCGGGGCAGCGCAAGGCTGCGTGCAGGTGCAACACCCCGCCCAGCGAATGGCCGACGCCCCATACCGGCTGGTCCTGACGGGCCAGGTGGTGCAGCAGTTCATCGACCAGGCTCTGCCAGTTGTCGTCCACCGGAAAGCGCGGATCGTGGCCGTGCTGGGCCAGGTGCTGCACCTGGTAGTCCGGTGCCAGGGCGGCAAACAGCTTGCAGTAGGTGGCCGAGGGGAAACCGTTGGCATGGGCGAAGAAGATCTGCTGCAACATGGCGCCGGGTCCGGATGGGGATGATGGCCCATTGTCGGTATCGCGGGGCAGTTCGGCAACGTCCGGAAAGGTCATCGGCGAGGGCTATCAGGTCAGGCTTGCGGGAGATCGCCCAGCCCTTTGGGCTGCGCTGTCGCGTAGATAACTGAGTTCGCAAGCAATCCGCAAACACTGTGGGAGCGGCTTTAGCCGCGAAGAATCCAACACGATGCATGGCACCGGCTGCGCCGGTGTTCGCGGCTAAAGCCGCTCCCACAGCTCAAGGCGGGGGCGGTACCTGTCCGCGCAGCGCCCCCCTGGGTTTCAGGCCGGCGAGTTGATCGCCCGAAGGGTCATCAACCCAGCCAGCGGCCAGTCCCCTTCCAGCTCCGCCAGGCTTGCAGTGCTCATGCCTGCCGGTTGCTGCTGGTGGCCATGCTGCAACGCCCCGACCAGGGTACCCACCAGCGGCTGGTGGCTGACCAGCAGCACATGCTCCAGGCCCAGGCGCTCGATTTCGCCGATAACCTGCTGCACATCACTGTCAGGCGTCAGCCAGGGCACGGTGCGCACCGGTTCGGCGAAGCCCAGGGTGTCATGCACCAGGGCGGCCGTTTGCTGGGCGCGTACGTAAGGGCTGGCGATGATCGCCTGCAGCGGCTGGCCCAGCAGGCGGGCGGCGCTATGCAGCACCTGTTCGCGACCATGGGCGGTCAGCCGGCGCTCGGCATCGCTGTTGGCCCGCGGCTCCGCTTCACCGTGGCGCAGCACCCACAGCTTCACAGCTTGGGCTCCTCGTCACGCACCGGGTGCGGGGCCGGAGCCACTGCATGCGGCGCCTCGCCTTCCGGGGCACGCGGTGCCGGCCAGTCGGCGAATGGCCACGGTTTCTGGTCGCTGTGGAAGCTACCGAAGCGGCCGATCTGCGCCAGATACTGGCTCAGGCTGTCGCCGAAGTTCATCAGGCTGGCGCTGGGGGCGCCGTACACCAGGCGGTAGATCAGTTGTACCAGCACCAGGCCACCGAGCAGCAGCTCGGCCAGCTGCCAGACCACCAGGAACACCACCATCCACAGGACCCGCAGGATGATCGACTCGCGCTGGGCGCGTTCGGGCGTATCGTTCATGTGTTGCTCCTTGCTGTTGTCAGAGCCGCTGAAGGCTCAGTTGAAACCGCTGATGGAAATGAAATCGACATCGGTCTTCGGCTCGGCACGCATCAGGTGCTCGATCACCTGGTTCAGCGTGCGGCCTTCGAACAGGATGGCATGCAGGCCAGCCACCAGCGGCATGTACACCTGCACTTCCTGCGCCTTGGCCTTGAGCACCTTGAGGGTGTTGACGCCTTCGGCCACTTCGCCCAGGCGGTTGACCGCCTGCTCCAGGCTCAGGCCCTGGCCCAGCGCGTGGCCGACCTGGTAGTTGCGGCTCTTGGGCGAGGAACAGGTGACGATCAGGTCACCGACACCGGCCAGGCCGAGGAAGGTCATGGGGTTGGCACCCTGGCTGACGGCGAAGCGGGTCATCTCGGCCAGGGCGCGGGTAATCAGCATGCTCTTGGTGTTCTCGCCCATGCCCAGGGCCACCGCCATGCCGGCGATGATGGCGTAGACGTTCTTCAGCGCCCCGCCCAGCTCGACGCCAAAGCGGTCGGCACTGGCGTAGACGCGGAAGGTACGCCCGTGCAGCACGGCCTGCACCTGCTGGCACAGTTTTTCGTCCTCGCTGGCAACCACCGTGGCGGTCAGCGCATGTTCGGCGATTTCACGGGCCAGGTTGGGGCCGGACAGCACGCCGATGCGCGCCTCGGGGGCGATTTCCTCGAGGATCTGGCTCATCAGCTTGAAGCTTTGCGCTTCGATGCCCTTGGTCAGGCTGACCAGGCCCTTGCCGCGCAGCAGCTCGGCATGCGGGGCCAGCACGCTGCGCAAGGCACTCGATGGCAGGGCGACGAAAATCAGCTCGCTGGCCTGCAGGGTGGCCAGCAGGTCGCTGACCGGCTCGACGCCGTCGTGCAGGCGGATGCCCTTGAGGTAGCGCGGATTCTCGCGATTGACGCGCATGGCCTCGGCCTGTTCCGGGTCGCGCATCCATTGGCGCACCGGCACACCGTTTTCTGCCAGCAGGTTCGCCACGGCGGTGCCGAAGCTGCCGCCTCCCAGAACTGCAACAGGTTGCTGTTCAGTCATATCCAATCCGTTAAAGCCAAAAGTTAAGTGGCGACCCGGCCATTATACGGCTCGCCTGCTACAGAACCAGTGTCAGTACCGGCCCTTTCGCGGGCACGCCCGCTCCCACAGGGATAGCGCAGTCCTTCAGAGCGGCTGTGGGAGCGGGCGTGCCCGCGAAAGGGCCCGACAGGTAGAGCAGATCACTGGCAAAACCCCCGCGGTCGGTTACCATGCCTGTTTCAATCCTGATACAAGGCCGCTTTGTGTTCCCTGGCACGCCCCCGTACCCGCGCCTGCTCATACTGACTGCCCTGCTCGGTGGCCCGGCCGTGGCCGATGACCTGTTCATCGACAACACGGACCTGCCGCAGGTTCTGACCGCCACGCGCCTGAAACAATCCCCCGCCGCAGTCCCGGGCAGCATGACCGTGCTCGACAGCGAGCTGATCCGCGCCAGCGGTGCCCGCGACATCCCCGAGCTGCTGCGCCTGGTGCCGGGCATGATGGTGGGCTACAACGCCGGCAACCAACCCACGGTCAACTACCACGGCAGCAACGTCAACGATGCCCGGCGCATGCAGGTGCTGATCGATGGCCGTTCGGTGTACCGCGCCGGCCTGGCCACGGTGGACTGGAGCGACATCCCCCTGGCCATGGAGGATATCGAGCGCATCGAGGTGTTCCGCGGCCCCAACACGGTCAGCTACGGCGCCAATGCGCTGATGGCGGTGGTCAACATCCTTACCCGCAACCCTGCCGACAGCCATGGCACGCGGCTGAAGATGACCCGCGGCCAGGACGGCATCAACGATTTCTACGCCAGCCACGGCTTCGGCTGGGATGGCGGCGACCTGCGCCTGTCGCTGTCCGGCCAGCAGGACGATGGCTTCGACGAGAACCAGTTCGGCCAGGACTACCGCGACAGCCGCCGGCTGACCCGCTTCAATATCAACGCCAGCCACAGCCTGGCACACGACCAGACCCTGGAATGGCAACTGGCGGCGAAGGAAGGCAGCAACCAGCGGCCTTATACCTATCAGCCGGTGTTCGCCAAATACGAAGCCGGTAACAACGCTGACGTCAATGCCAAGGACTACGCCGGCTCATTGCGCTGGACCAAGGACTTCAGCTCCGAGCACAGCCTGTATATCCAGGGCTCTGCCCAGCATTTCGACCGCCAGCAGGTGTGGCGTGCCTGTGACGCCTTGCAGTCGTTCAGCCCGGAATTGACCCAGCTGTGGCAAATGAACCCTGACTTCGCCGAAAAAGTGGCGCGCGGCATTGCTACCGGCGCACCACTTTCGACCAACGATCCCGTCATGAACGCGCTTCTGGAGAAGGTCCAGCAGCAATGGGCGAACGGTGGCAAGCAGCAGGTCTGCGGCGACGTCGACCAGAGCACCCGCGAAACCCGCTACGACCTGGAAATCCAGGACACCCTGAGCCTGACTGACAGCCTGCGCCTGCTCAGTGGCATGAACTACCGCTATGATCGTGCCGACTCGCAGACCTACTTCAATGGCAGCATCGACGACCAGACCTGGCGCCTGTTCGGCCAGCTGGAGTGGCGCGCCGACGAGCACTGGATCCTGCAGGGCGGTGCCATGTTCGAGGACTCACGCCTGTCCGGCAGCTCGCTGACCCCACGCGTGGCGGTCAACTACCTGATCACCCCGCGCCATGGCCTGCGTGCGGTGTATTCCGAGGCAGTGCGCTCGCCAGACATGTTCGAGAACAACATCAACTGGAGCTACACGGTCAAGAACCTGACTCCCAACGCTTTCGGCCTGCAAAACGGCGAATACTTCGTCAAGACCCGTGGCCCGGGCGACCTCGACCAGGAACGCATGCGTTCGCGCGAACTGGGCTACAACGGCTACTTCAGCGACATCGACCTGAACATGGATGTGAAGCTGTTCTACGACGAGATCACCGGAATGATCAGCGAGCCCCTGAAGAACAACCAGTACATTGCCAGCAACGCCAACAAGGCCCGTTTCAGCGGCAGCGAGGCGCAACTGGACTGGCGCCCGACCCTGCGCGACCGCCTGCGCCTTACCTACGCCTACGTGGATGCCTGGGCCAGCAACCCCGCCGACCGCCGCCTCAGCGCGCGCAACAGCGGCTCGGCCGGGTGGATGCGCGAGTGGGGCGACGGCTGGTCCAGTGCGCTGTTCTATTACGGCGACGATGCGCTCAACCAGTACCGCTACGAGCGCCTGGACCTGCGCCTGGCCAAGCGCTTCCGGGTGCATGGCAGCAACCTGGAGCTGGCGGCGCTGTGGCAACAGCGCCTGGACGATGAGCCGACCACGGCAATCCAGAACCGCTACGACAGCCGCCACCGCCTGAGCGTCAGCGCGGAGCTGGAGTTCTGATGGCCCTGCTGCTGCGCCTGTTGCTGTTGTGCCTGTGGCCGATGGGGCCGCTGTCCGCCAGCGAAATCGTGTTGGTAGGCGCGGAAGACCAGCCCGGCATTCGCAGTTTCGTCGCTGCGCTGGAAAGCCGCCGGCCGCACGATCACGTGCATTTCCAGACCACCGCCGACCTGCCACCCCCGGGCAAGCTCAAGGCTGACCAGCGCCTGATCTTGCTGGACAACGCCGCACTGGAATGGCGCCTTGGGGAAACCGCCGGCCCGCCGGCCCTGGCCATGAGGGTCAGCCGGGTACAGGCTGAACAGCGCCTGGGAAAGTCGCGGCCCGCGTTCCTCACGCTGCTGTGGAGCGACCCGCCGCTGGGCCGGCAGCTGCGCCTGGCGCGCTATCTGCTGCCGCAGGCCCAGCGCATTGGTGTGCTGTACGGTGAGCACAGCAGCTTTCTGCTCGAAGAGCTGCGCCATGCCGCCCGCGCGCTGGGCCTGGAGATCATTGCCCAGGACTGGCCCGACCCGCGCGACAGCCGCCCTCTGCAACATTTGTTGGCCAACAGTGACGTGCTGCTGGGCCTGGACGATGCCGACCTGTTCAACTCCAAGACTGCGAAGAACCTGCTGTTGAGCAGCTATGGCCGGCAGATGGCGCTGATCGGCCCGAACGCCGGGTTCGTCCGCGCCGGCGCCCTGGCCAGCACCTTCAGTGACCAGGACGATTGGCTGGCGGTGCTCGACCAGTTGCTCGACCAGCCACCGGCGCGCTGGCCGCGCAGCCTGTACCCGGTACGCTTCGGCGTCAGCGGCAACCAGCAGGTGGCGCGCGCCCTGGGCCTTGAACCGATCGATCCGAACGCCGCCGCCAAGGCCCTGGCCGAAGGAGAACCCACCCCATGAGCAAGCGCCTGAGCTGGGACATCCACACCCGCACCCAGATCATCAGCCTCGGCCCTGCCCTGCTGCTGACCTTGCTGCTGATCAGCTTCTTCACCTTCGTGCGTATCCAGGACCTGCGCCAGGAACTGAACCACACCGGGCAACTGATCGCCAACCAGCTGGCGCCAGCCTCGGAATACGGGGTGATCTCGGGCAACAACGAAGTGCTCGAGGGCCTGATGCGCGCCACGCTCAGCATCCCCCACGTGCGCTTCCTCGAGGTGCAGGACAGCCGCAACCACATCCTGGTGTATGTGGAGCAGTCCGACGAAAGCGCCAACCGCGCGCAGCGCGTCGAAGTGTTCCAGGCGCCCATCCGCCTGCAGCAGATCCGCCTGGACAGCGACTTCCTGCAACAGGGCAAGGCCACCACCCCGGCCATCGGCGACGATTACCTGGGCCGGGTCATCGTCGGCATGTCCGATGACGCCTTCAGCCAGCGCCAGCAGGAAATCGTGATCAAGGCCGGTATCCTCGCGCTGTTCGCCCTGCTGTTCACCTTCCTGCTGGCGCGCCGCCTGGCCCTGAGCCTGGCCAAGCCGATCAGCGACATGGGGCATGCGGTCAAGGCCATCCAGCAGGGCGAGTACCACACCCTGTTGCCGGTGGTCGATGACAGCGAACTGGGCCACCTGGCGCACCACATCAACAACCTGGCCCACGCCCTGGAGCAGGCCAGCAATGAACAGAAGCAGGCCATTGCCGAACTGATCCAGGCCCGCGAGGAGGCCGAACAGGCCAACCGCGCCAAATCGGACTTCCTGGCGATGATGAGCCACGAGCTGCGCACGCCGATGAATGGCGTGCTGGGCATGCTGCAGTTGCTGGAAACCACCCAGCTGAACAGCGAACAGGCCGAGTACACTGCGGTGGCAAGCGAATCCACCGGGCACCTGCTCAAGGTCATCAACGACATCCTCGACTTCTCGCGCATCGAACGCGCCGCGCTGCAACTGGAGCACATCGACTTCAACCTGGGCGAGCTGATCACCAGCAGCGTCCAGTCGTTCCAGCACAGCGCCCAGCAGCGCGGGCTTGCCCTGCACCTGCAACTGCCGGCGGGTATCGAGCAGCTGCAGGTGAACGGCGACCCCACGCGCATCCGCCAGATCCTGCTGAACCTGGTCGGCAATGCGCTGAAATTCACCGAACGCGGCCAGGTACAGGTCGAGGCGCGCTGGCAGGTGCTCGACCGCCAGCTGATCTGGCTGACCTGCAGTGTGCGCGACACCGGGATCGGCATCGACAACGAGCGCCTGGAAATGATGTTCGTCGCCTTCCAGCAGGCCGACAGCTCGATTTCCCGCCGCTATGGCGGCACCGGGCTGGGGCTGTCGATCGCCCGCACCCTGGCCGAACGCATGGGCGGCAAGCTGCGCGGCGAAAGCCGCGAAGGCCTGGGCTCGACCTTTACCCTGGAGATGCCGCTGGCCCTGGCCAGCCCTGCCCCGGTATCGCTGACGCTGCCAAGCGCTGCGCCGCCGGCGGTGGCCGACAATGATCAGGTGCTGCTGGTAGAGGACAATCCGGTCAACCAAAGTGTCATCGAGGCCATGCTGCGTAGCCTGGGCCTGGCGGTTTGCACGGCCGAGGACGGCCTGGAGGCGGTCGAACGGGTCAGCCGGCAGCGTTTTGCCGCCGTGCTGATGGACTGCCGCCTGCCGCACCTGGACGGCTATGAAGCCACCCGGCGTATCCGCCAGCTGCCCAACGGCGCCAGGCTACCGATCATCGCCCTGACCGCCAACGCCTTGCAGGGCGACCGCGAGCGTTGCATGGCGGCCGGCATGGACGACTACCTGAGCAAACCCTTGCGCCGCACCGAACTGCAGCGCGTGCTGCAGCGCTGGCTACCCGGTCAGACAACCGCGACTGGCGATAAATGCTAAAGTGCGGCAGTCTTAAACACTGGACAGGACCTTCATCGGACCTGAAAATAGACGTTTCAGTGCACACCTGTACTTCTTTCACCGGGTGCACTGTGACTTTCACCACAACGCAATAGTCTACCTGTAGGCTGCCGTCTCGGACGCGATGCGTATCGGGCCGGCCGGGAAGATTCATCCCCTGCCGCAGGGGGTTATTGAGGAGCTCGCATGACCAAACAACACGCCTTTACTCGGGAAGACCTGCTGCGCTGCAGTCGCGGTGAGCTGTTCGGCCCAGGTAATGCGCAACTGCCCGCGCCGAACATGCTGATGGTCGATCGCATCACCCATATCAGCGAAGAAGGCGGCAAGTACGGCAAAGGTGAATTGGTCGCCGAGCTGGATATCAATCCGGACCTGTGGTTCTTCGCCTGCCACTTCGAAGGCGACCCGGTAATGCCGGGCTGCCTGGGGCTTGATGCCATGTGGCAGCTGGTAGGTTTCTTCCTCGGCTGGCAGGGCCTGCCAGGCCGCGGGCGCGCCCTGGGTTCGGGCGAGGTGAAGTTCTTCGGCCAGGTACTGCCGGAAGCCAAGAAAGTCACTTACAACATTCACATCAAGCGCGTCCTGAAGGGCAAGCTGAACATGGCCATCGCCGATGGCTCGGTCAGCGTCGACGGCCGCGAGATCTACACTGCCGAAGGCCTGCGGGTCGGCGTGTTCACCTCCACTGACAATTTCTAAGGGTTATTCGCATGCGCCGCGTCGTTATCACTGGTCTGGGCATCGTATCGTGCCTGGGCAATGACAAAGCTACCGTCACCGAAAACCTGCGCAACAGCCGTCCGGGTATCCGTTACAACCCGGAATACAAGGAAATGGGGCTGCGTAGCCAGGTTTCCGGGTCCATCGACCTCAACCTCGAAGAACTGATCGACCGCAAGGTCTACCGCTTCGTCGGCCACGCTGCTGCCTACGCCTACCTGGCGATGCAGGACGCGATCAAGGACGCCGGCCTGACCGAAGAGCAGGTATCCAACCCGCGTACCGGCCTGGTGGCTGGCTCCGGCGGCGCCTCGACCCTGAACCAGATGGAAGCGCTGGACACCCTGCGCGAGAAAGGCGTCAAGCGCGTCGGCCCGTACCGCGTTACCCGCACCATGGGCAGCACCGTTTCGGCGTGCCTGGCCACCCCGTTCAAGATCAAGGGCATCAACTACTCGATCTCGTCGGCCTGCGCCACTTCGGCACACTGCATCGGCACCGCCCTGGAACAGATCCAGTGGGGCAAGCAGGACATCGTCTTCGCCGGTGGCGGTGAAGAAGAGCACTGGAGCCAATCGTTCCTGTTCGATGCCATGGGCGCCCTGTCGACCAAGCGCAACGAAACCCCGGACCAGGCCTCGCGCGCCTACGACGCCGACCGTGATGGCTTTGTCATCGCTGGCGGTGGCGGCATGGTGGTGGTCGAGGAGCTGGAACACGCCCTGGCCCGTGGCGCCAAGATCTACGCGGAAATCGTCGGCTACGGCGCCACTTCCGACGGCTACGACATGGTTGCCCCGAGCGGCGAAGGTGCCATCCGCTGCATGCAGCAGGCGCTGTCGACCGTCGACACCCCGGTCGACTACCTGAACACCCACGGCACCTCGACCCCGGTCGGTGACGTTGCCGAGATCAAGGGCGTTCGCGCAGTGTTCGGCGACAAGGCACCGAAGATCAGCTCGACCAAGAGCCTGTCGGGCCACTCGCTGGGCGCTGCCGGCGTACACGAGGCGATCTACTGCCTGCTGATGATGGAAAACAACTTCATCGCCGGCTCCGCCAACATCGACGAGCTGGACCCGGAGGTCGCCGACCTGCCGATCCTGCGCAAGACCGAAGAAAACGCCAAGATCGACACGGTCATGAGCAACAGCTTCGGCTTCGGCGGCACCAACGCCACCCTGGTGCTCAAGCGCTGGGAAGGCAAGTAAGACGCTGCCGCGGTAAACGAAAACGCCCCGACTG
Source organism: Pseudomonas sp. B5(2017) (assembly GCF_002112825.1). NCBI lineage: Bacteria > Pseudomonadati > Pseudomonadota > Gammaproteobacteria > Pseudomonadales > Pseudomonadaceae > Pseudomonas > Pseudomonas sp. B5(2017). Next base: position 383,059 of record NZ_NEIR01000004.1, on the reverse strand, counting down.
GTTCGGGGCGTTTTCATTTGTGTTGCCTGTACCGGCCCTTTCGCGGGTAAACCCGCTCCCACAGATACAGCGCCGGTTTCAAGAGCAGCACGGTCCCTGTGGGAGCGGGTTTACCCGCGAAAGGGCCGGCACAGGCGAAATACTATTGCTTGGGCAACACAGCCAGAAAATTCTCCCTGGCCACCTTATTGGCAACTTGTTCCGGCAATGCATCCAGAAACGGCCTGAACCCATGCATCTGCTCCCCAAGGCTACCAAACTGCCCCACCACATCCGAACCCAGCATGAACCGCTCCGGGTATTTCTCGACCAGTGCCAGCCACGCCTTGCGCGGCACACCCCGGTCATCCAGCAGATAAGGCTCCAGCACGCTCCACGACAAATCGACATACAGGTTCGGGTAATCCTCCAGTAACCGCGTCAGCACCGGCAGCAGAAAGTCCATCTGTGTCTGGTGCCGGTGAATCTCCATGCTGCTGCCGGCGTGCGCCCAGATGAACCGCGTGTGCGGGTGATTGCGCAGCGGCTCTTCGATCTCCGCCAGGTACAAGGGGTTGCGCTCGCGTTTGGAGGTGATGTTGGAATGCAGCAGCACCGGCAAGTCGCGCTCGGCTGCCAGGTGATAGATACGCGTCATGGCTTCGTTGTTGGCGCGCGGCGTGTCACCGCTGGTCAGTGCCGTCAGGTCATCGTGGCGGGTGAACACCTCGCCAATGCCCTGCCACAGCCCCGGATACAGATCGAGCATGCGCTCGATATGGCTGGCGGCGTTCTTGTCCACCGGATTGAAGCCGGCCAGGAACGGATGAAAGCGCTTGCGCTGCTCGTCGGGCAATTGCTGCAACGCCGCGGCCACATAGGTGTCGGTGGCGCTGTACCAGTAGGCTTCGGCGTCATCCCCAGCGTAATAGCGCGGGCGCTTGGGCTCGTCTTCGTGCCACTTCTTGGCCACCGGGACGCCGGAAATCATCGACTGCTCGATACCGGCGGCATCCATGGCCTTGATCAGCGCGGGCATGCCTTCGCTTTCCTGGAAGAAGTCGACGTAGTGCAGGTGGGCATCACTGTAGCGGTAGTCGCGCGCCTGCGCCGCTTGGCACAGCCAGGTGGATAACAGCACGCAGGCGAGCGCTCTGACGATCATGATGAAGCTTCCTTTTCCGGGTACCACACCTCTAGACCGGCCAGCCAACGAGACGGTTCAGCCGCAGCGGGCAAACCGCTATGCTTGGGGCATTTCCACCTTGCCTGGAGCCTTCCCATGAGCAGCCCCCTGGTCATCCGCCCACGTGCCGAATCGGTCGAGGGCCAGCCGATCCTGCGCCCGCTGCCGTCGGCCCAGTGCCGCAGCGTCGGCCCGTTCGTGTTTTTCGACCACATGCTCGAAACCGACTATGCCCCTGGGCATGGCATGGACATCCGCCAGCACCCGCATATCGGCCTGTCGACCCTTACCTACCTGTTCGAAGGGGCAATCCTGCACAAGGACAGCCTCGGCTCGGCGCAACGGGTGCTGCCGGGCGATGTCAGCTGGATGACCGCAGGCAGCGGCGTGGCCCATGTCGAGCGCACACCTGAAGATGCCCTGGCCCATGGTTCACGCCTGCACGGGTTGCAGGTATGGCTGGCGTCACCACGCGAGCATGAACAAGGCCCGCCAAGCTACAGCCACCACCCGGCGGCGAGCCTGCCGGTCAGCGACAACCTGGGGGTGCGCATCTGCATGATTGCCGGCAGCGGGTTCTGCCTGGAGTCGCCGGTGCCGGTGCTCTCCCCTACCCTTTACGCGCATGTGCGGATGCAGCCGGCGACTACCTTGCAGGTGCCGAATGAGCATGCGCAACGGGCGCTGTACGTACTGGATGGCGAATTGCTGATGAACGATGAGGAGGTGGAGCCGTGCAGCCTGGTGGTGCTGCCGGAGGGCGAAGAGGTGACACTGTATGCGGAAGGTGAGTGCCAGCTGGTGCTGATTGGTGGCGCGCCACTGGATGGACCGCGGCGGATGAACTGGAACTTTGTCTCCAGTGACCCGGATCTGATCGAGCGGGCCAGGGCGCGATGGGCAGCGGGGGATTGGCCGGTGGTTTCGGGGGAGACCTCCAGGATCGAGTTGCCGCGCTGATTTTGGGGCTGCTTTGCAGCCCATCGCGACACAAGGCCGCTCCTACAGGGACCGCGCATGCCATGAGCCATGCTATCCCTGTAGGAGCGGCCTTGTGTCGCGATGGGCCGCAAAGCGGCCCCCTGCATTGTCAGCGCTGGAACACTTCGGTCAGCAGGTTATGCATCGAGCGGAACGCCCGCTCCGAGGTACGCCGGTCATACTGCATCTTGCCCGGCACATTGGCACTCGGGTCGGTAAACGAGTGCACCGCGCCGCCATAGCTGAGCAATTGCCAGTCAACCTTGGCCGCGTTCATCTCCTCCTCGAACGCCGGCAACTGCTCCTTCGGCACCAGTGGGTCGGAAGCGCCGTGCAGCACCAGCACCGAACCCTTGATGCGCTTGGCATCTTCCGGGTTCGGCGTGTCCAGCGTGCCATGGAACGACACCGCCGCACGCAAATCGGCACCGGTACGGGCCAGTTCCAGTGCACAGCAGCCACCAAAGCAGAAACCAAACGTGCCGACCTTGCCCGGCTCCAGCAGCGCCTTCGACTGCCCCACCAGTTGCGCCAAGGCTTCCTGCATGCGCTTGCGCAGCTCGCCACGGTCGTTCTTCAACGGCATCATCGCCGCGCCGGCCTCGTCGGCGTTGGACGGACGCACCGATTGCCCGTACAGGTCGGCAATCAGCACCACATAGCCCTTCTCGGCCACTTCCTTGGCGATGCGCTCGGCACCTTCGCCGATACCCATCCAGTTCGGCGCCATCACCAGGCCTGGCCGCCCCAGCGCGCCCGGCTCGTAGACCAGGCGGCTTTCATACGCCTTGCCGGACAGGTGATAGACCAGCGATTCGACGATTACTTTGCTCATCAAGCACTCCTTTGGCACTCGTCATCAATATGCTCGCCATGAAAAAAGCCCGCCGAAGCGGGCTTTCCTATGCATCAACTCAAGCAGACAGCTCGACCAGCAGCTTGTTCAGGCGACGAACGTAAGCCGCCGGGTCCTTCAAGCTGTCACCGGCCGCCAGGGCCGCCTGATCGAACAGGATGTGCGACAGCTCGGCGAAGCGGTCTTCGCTCTGCTCGTTGTCCAGCTTCTCGATCAGCGGGTGGGTCGGGTTGAACTCGAAGATAGGCTTGGACTCCGGCACCTTCTGCCCGCTGGCTTCGAGGATCTGGCGCATCTGCAGGCCCAGGTCCTGTTCACCGATGGCCAGGATCGCCGGCGAGTCGGTCAGGCGGTGCGACACGCGCACTTCGGCCACGCTGTCACCCAGCGCGCCCTTCAGGCGCTCGACCAGGCCTTCCTTGTCCTTGGCGACTTCTTCCTGGGCCTTCTTGTCTTCTTCCGAATCCAGCTTGCCCAGGTCCAGGTCGCCACGGGCGACGTCGACGAAGGCCTTGCCGTCGAACTCGTTGAGGTAGCTCATCAGCCACTCGTCGATACGGTCGGTCAGCAGCAGCACTTCGATGCCTTTCTTGCGGAAGACTTCCAGGTGCGGGCTGTTCTTGACCTGCGCGTACGACTCGCCGGTGAGGTAGTAGATCTTGTCCTGGCCTTCCTTGGCGCGTGCCAGGTAGTCGGCCAGGGCAACGCTCTGCTCGCCGCTGTCGTCCTGGGTGGAAGCGAAGCGCAGCAGGCCGGCGATCTTTTCCTTGTTGGCGAAGTCTTCGGCCGGGCCTTCCTTCAGCACCTGGCCGAAGTTCTTCCAGAAGCCCTTGTACTGCTCGGGCTCGTTCTTCGCCAGCTTCTCCAGCATGTCCAGCACGCGCTTGGTCAGCGCGGTCTTCATCGAGTCGATGATCGGGTCTTTCTGCAGGATTTCACGCGACACGTTCAGCGACAGGTCGTTGGAATCGACCACACCCTTGATGAAGCGCAGGTACAGCGGCAGGAACGACTCGGCCTGGTCCATGATGAACACGCGCTGCACGTACAGCTTCAGGCCGCGTGGCGCTTCGCGCTGGTACAGGTCGAACGGCGCGCGGGCCGGCACGTACAGCAGCGAGTTGTATTCGAGCTTGCCTTCGACCTTGTTGTGGCTCCAGGCCAGCGGGTTTTCGAAGTCATGGCCGATGTGCTTGTAGAACTCCTGGTACTCCTCGTCCTTGATCTCGGTACGCGGACGGGTCCACAGGGCGCTGGCACGGTTGACGGTTTCCCACTCTTCGGCCGGCTGTTCTTCACCTTCGGCGGCAGCTTGCTCTTTCGGCAGCTGGATCGGCATGGCGATGTGGTCGGAGTACTTCTTGACCACGTTGCGCAGGCGCCAGCCATCAGCGAACTCCTGCTCGTCCTTCTTCAGGTGCAGGACGATGCGGGTGCCGCGCTGTGGCTTGTCGATGGTGGCGACTTCGAACTCGCCCTCGCCTTTCGACGACCAGTGCACGCCTTCGGCGGCCGGCTGGCCGGCACGGCGGCTGTACACATCGACCTTGTCGGCAACGATGAACGCGGAGTAGAAGCCCACACCGAACTGACCGATCAGGTGCGAGTCCTTCTTCTGGTCACCGGTGAGGTTCTTCATGAAGTCGGCGGTGCCGGACTTGGCGATGGTACCCAGGTGGGCGATGACGTCTTCGCGGCTCATGCCGATGCCGTTGTCCTCGAGGGTCACGGTACCGGCGTCCTTGTCGAAGCTCAGGCGAATCTTCAGGTCGGCGTCGCCTTCGAACAGCTCTGGCTTGGCCAGGGCCTCGAAACGCAGCTTGTCGGCGGCGTCGGAGGCGTTGGAGATCAATTCACGCAGGAAGATCTCCTTGTTCGAATACAAGGAATGGATCATGAGGTGCAGCAGCTGCTTTACCTCGGTCTGGAAGCCCAGCGTTTCTTTTTGAGTCTCCACACTCATGGTCTTCAAAACTCCGATCTGATGGCAGTTGACGCCTGGCGGCCAGGTTGGCCTGCGTTAGCGGCGGATGTCATGCAGATGGGGGCTGCCCGGATGATTTCAAGGGCTTTTCCGGTTCGATCTTGAAATGCGCGCGAGCCGTGGCGATCGGCGACTGCCTGTCACCCTGCCAGGCGGTGATGGCCACATTGGTCACCCGCCGGCCCTGTCGCCACAGTTGGCACTGGGCGTAGGTATCGCGAAAGTGCCCGGCGCGCAGGTAATCGATGGAAAAGTCGATGATCTTCGGAATGCTCGCGCTCTCGCTGAAGATCAGCAGGTACAGCGCTGCCGACAGCTCCATGAAGCCCGCGATCACCCCGCCGTGGATGGCAGGCAGCAGCGGGTTGCCGATGTTGTCCTGGCTGGCCGGCAGACGGAACAGCAGGTCATCGCCCTCGCGCTCGCATTCGATGCCGATCAGGCCGGCATAGGGGATCAGTGCCAGCAAAGGCCGATAGTCTCCCACTGCATGGGCGGCGTTGAGCTGTTGGCGAACCTCGTGCGGAATCATGCCCCGCCCTCCTTCAGGCTGTTGCCGAAACGGATGCCACCCTTGATCCCCTGGCCCAGGCGCATGAACGTGCCCACCACCTGGCAGATCGGCTGGGCGGGGTCGTCCTGGTAGGCCGTGCCACGGGTGAAGATCACATCGCGGGTGACCCGGTAGCACTGGGCATGGCCGTAGATGTCCTTGCCGGCTTCTGCCGGGTGCATGTAGTCGATGCGCAGGTCCAGTGTCGGGCACACCTCGAAGCGCGGCAGCACACACAGCGTGGCCATGCCGCAGGTGGTGTCCATCAGCGTGGTCAGCGCGCCGCCATGCACGGCGCCGGTCTGCGGGTTGCCGACGATGGCCGGTGACCAGGGCAGCACCAGGGTCATGCCATCGGCATTGGTTTGCGCCACGCGCATTTGCAACAACTGACAATGTTTCAGGGCCGAGAGAAAACGCTCGGCCATGGCCATCAAGGTTGAATCGCTCATTGGCTGTTTCCCTGCCATTGCCGCAGCGGCATAAAATCGTTAAAAAGTCTATATAGAACGGGGCGTTATATATGTGTAATCTTCGCGGAACTTATTCCGCGTAGTTGCACTCGAAGGAACAAGTCACTTATTCCACCAAGGAGAAACACCCCCATGCGTAAACCTTTTGCTTTTGCTCTGATGCTGGCCGCTGCCATGGGCCTGGCCGCTTGCGATAAAGCGAGCGAAGACAAAGCCCAGGACGCACAGCAACACGCCGAGCAAGCCCAGGAAAAAGCGGGCGAAGCTCAGGATAAAATGAACGAGGCTGCCAAGGAAAACGCCGAAGCCGCCAAAGATCAGGCCGAAGCCGAGCAGAAGGCCGCCGAAGAAGCCGCTCCGGCTACTCCGGCTCCGGAAGCCGCTCCAGCTGCTCCAGCCGAACCTGCCAAGCAGTAATCGGCTAAAACAAGAAAACCCGACATTGTCGGGTTTTTTTGTGCCTGAAACTTATGGATTAAACGTTTCAGGTTCCAGAAACGGTGTTTTCCTTGGCGGGTTCGATCGAAACACTTTCGGTAGGTGTGAACACCATCACATCCAACACATCCGAATGGAACTCGCGGCGGTACAGAATCAGCACTACTCCGACACTCATGACCATGAACAACCATGGGCTGATGAACCAGCTCAACATGGCCATGCCGAAGTAATAGGAACGCAGGCCCAGGTTGAACTGGTTGGCGGCAAGCGACAGCACCCGCGCCGCCCGCGAGGCGAATGCCTTGCGTTCAAGTTCATTGACCAGCCGTTCACCGATCATCGGCGCCGAACCCACCAGCACTGCCGCGAAGTTGTATTGGCGCATGCACCAGCTGAAGGTGAAAAAGGCGTAGACGAAGACCATGGCCAGGCACAGCAGCTTGATCTCCGACATGCCCTGGGACGTCTGCTGCACCAGCGGCAGGTCGGCCAGCAGCGAAAGCGCCCGGTCGGAGGCCCCTAGCACGGTGAGGATACCGGCAAGGATGATCAGGGTGCTGGAGGCGAAGAACGAGGCGTTGCGCTCGAGGTTGCCGATCACGCTGGCATCGGCAATGCGGTTGTCGCGCAGCAGCATACGGCGCATCCAGTCTTCGCGGTACAGGTGCAGCACGCTGGCCAGGCACGCGGTGTCGCGGCCCTTCCAGATGGCATAACGGGTGTAACCGCCCCAGCACAGGGCGAACCAGGCGATGGCCAACAGGTTGTTGAAGTTGCTTTGGATGAAGTTCATGCAGGGTTCCCGGGAGGGCCAGATACCTGAAGGATAGGGACCGGATTTCGACGCTGGCAAGCGGCAAAAGGCACACATCCATCCTGATATTTGCACTGCTCATCCGGCCTCTTCGCGGGCACGCCCGCTCCCACATGTACAGCGCCAATTCTGAGATTTGCGCTTGACCTGTGGGAGCGGGCGTGCCCGCGAAGAGGCCGGTACAGGCAAAGAAAAAGCCCCGCATCCTCTAGGATACGGGGCTCTTGAGTTTCCACCCTTGGCGAGCACCCTTCGGCTTGTGGCCGGTGCCGCCCTCAGGCTTCGACTATCAGGCCAGCGCTTCGCGCGGCTTGCCGAGCATGCGGTCGCAGGCCACGGCGCCAACCAGGGTCACCACCGAAGGAACCAGCCAGGCCAGGCCCTGGTCGCTCAACGGCAGGTGGGCCATGAAGTCCGGCAGCACGTGGGCAATGCCGCTGCCCTTGATCGCATCGACCATGCCGAACAGCAGCGACACCAGCATCACTGGCGCCAGGATGCGGGTTGGCGAGTTCCACAGGTCCTTCACGAAGCTGAGCCCGACCACCACGATGCACGGCGGGTAGATCGCGGTGAGCACCGGGATCGAGAACATGATCAGCTTGGTCAGGCCGAGGTTGGAGATCAGCAGCGAGAAGCCCGCCAGGATCACCACCAGTGCACGGTACGACAGCGGCAGCATCTGGCTGAAGTACTCGGCGCAGGCACAGGTCAGGCCAACCGCGGTCACCAGGCAGGCCAGCGCGATCAGCACGGCGAGGAAGCCGCTGCCCAGCGAACCGAAGGTGTGCTGCACGTAGGCATGCAGTACCGCCGCGCCGTTGGTGGCGTCAGCCGCGATATCGTGGCTGGTTGCACCCAGGCGGAACAGGCTGATGTACACCAGAGCCAGGCCGACCCCGGCGATCAGGCCGGCGATGATGGCATAGCGGGTGATCAGCTTCGGCGACTCGACACCGCGCGAGCGGATGGCGTTGACGATGACGATACCGAACACCAGGGCACCCAGGGTGTCCATGGTCAGATAACCATCGGAGAAGCCCTTGGAGAACGCTGCGGCGGCATAGGCCGGCTGCGCGTCACCAATGGTGCCGGCAGGCAGCGCGAAGGCGGCGATGCCCAGCACCGCCAGGGCGATGATCTTCAACGGCGCCAGGAAGCGGCCCACGGTATCGAGCAGCTTGCCCGGGTACATGGACACGGCCAGTACCACGAGGAAGTACACCAGGCTGTAGATGAACAGCGCCAGCGGACTTTCACCGGTCAGCGGCGCAACGCCCACTTCGAACGATACGGTCGCGGTGCGCGGGGTGGCGAACAGCGGGCCGACCGACAGGTAGCACACGGCCGCCAGCAGGCCACCGAAGAACTTGCCGATCGGGCTGCTCAGGGCATCCATGCCGCCGCCGACCTTGGCCAGGGCGACCACGGTGATGACCGGCAGGCCCACGGCGGTAACCAGGAAGCCCAGGGCCGCCATCCATACGTGCGGGCCAGACTGCAGACCGACGATAGGCGGGAAGATGATGTTGCCAGCGCCCACGAAAAGCGCAAACGTCATAAAGCCAAGCGCCAGGATATCCTGGCCTTTGAGAACTTTCATTTAAGGTAGTACCACACTGCTGAAATCGGGATTCGAGAGGGGATTTCCCTTTGGATGAGGGGAAATGCTGCCCGGCTTGATAGGCCAGACCCGTTTAGCGTGTCGTTCCCTTTTGGGGTACGGGCACAGAGTGAACGCGTAATGTAACTGTTTTGTCAGTCAAACGCACTGGCACAGTGCTGCTTGTCCGATGTGCGTACATGTTTGTCGTCTGTGCGACCGAGGACAGCGAGAATTATCCTCGGATTGAAATATTCGTCTGCGTGAAAATTCCTATCAAACTCATCGAAAAATCCCTGTTGTCTGTGCCGGCCTCTTCGCGGGTAAACCCGCTCCCACAGGTGCTTCACAATTCTCAAGGTTAGTGATTTCCTGTGGGAGCGGGCAAGCCCGCGAAGAGGCCGGCACAGGAATACCCAACCCCCAGAAACGACAAAGGCCACCCGAAGGTGGCCTCTGTGCGCGTGGGGGGTGTAGCAGTATTACTTCTTGACTTCCCAGCCAGTCAGCTCGGCCAGGGCCTTGCCGATGTCAGCCAGGGAACGCACGGTCTTCACACCAGCGTCCTGCAGGGCGGCGAACTTCTCGTCCGCAGTGCCCTTGCCGCCGGAGATGATGGCGCCAGCGTGGCCCATGCGCTTGCCCGCAGGTGCGGTAACACCAGCGATGTAGGAAACGACAGGCTTGGTGACGTTGGCCTTGATGTAGGCCGCAGCTTCTTCTTCAGCCGAACCGCCGATCTCGCCGATCATGACGATCGCTTCGGTCTTCGGGTCTTCCTGGAACAGCTTCAGGATGTCGATGAAGTTGGAGCCCGGGATCGGGTCACCGCCGATGCCGACGCAGGTCGACTGGCCGAAGCCGGCGTCGGTGGTCTGCTTCACAGCTTCGTAGGTCAGGGTGCCGGAACGCGAAACGATACCGACCTTGCCTGGCAGGTGGATGTGGCCTGGCATGATGCCGATCTTGCACTCGCCCGGGGTGATGACACCTGGGCAGTTAGGGCCGATCAGGGTCACGCCCAGCTCGTCGCACTTGACCTTGGCATCCAGCATGTCCAGGGTAGGAATGCCTTCGGTGATGCACACGATCAGCTTGATGCCGCCGAAGGCAGCTTCCAGGATCGAGTCCTTGCAGAAAGGAGCCGGAACGTAGATGACCGAAGCGTCAGCGCCGGTAGCTTCCACAGCTTCTTTCACAGTGTTGAACACTGGCAGGCCCAGGTGGGTGGTGCCACCCTTGCCTGGGGTTACGCCGCCGACCATCTTGGTGCCGTAGGCGATGGCCTGTTCGGAGTGGAAAGTACCCTGCGAGCCGGTGAAGCCCTGGCAGATGACTTTGGTGTCTTTATTGATCAGGACGCTCATTACTTGCCCTCCGCAGCTTTGACAACTTGTTGAGCAGCGTCGGTCAGGCTGGTTGCCGCAATGATGTTCAAACCGCTTTCTGCCAGTACTTTAGCGCCCAGTTCGGCGTTGTTGCCTTCAAGGCGAACGACAACCGGAACTTTCACGCCGACTTCTTTCACTGCACCGATGATGCCTTCGGCAATCATGTCGCAGCGAACGATGCCGCCGAAGATGTTGACCAGAACGGCCGCGACATTGCTGTCGGACAGAATGATCTTGAACGCTTCGGTAACGCGCTCTTTGGTAGCACCACCACCAACGTCGAGGAAGTTGGCCGGCTTGCCGCCGTGCAGGTTGACGATATCCATGGTACCCATGGCCAGGCCGGCACCGTTGACCATGCAGCCGATGTTGCCTTCGAGGGCAACGTAGTTCAGTTCGAACTTGGCAGCGTGGGCTTCACGGGCGTCGTCCTGCGACGGGTCGTGGAAGGTTTTCAGCTTAGGCTGACGGTACATGGCGTTGGCGTCGATGTTGATCTTGGCATCGAGGCAGTGCAGGTCGCCGTCGGCCTTGATCACCAGCGGGTTCACTTCCAGCAGGGCCAGGTCGTGATCCTTGAACAGCTTGGCCAGACCAACGAAGATCTTGGCGAACTGTTGAACTTGCTTGCCTTCCAGGCCCAGCTGGAATGCCAGCTCGCGACCCTGGAACGGCTGAGCGCCGACCAGCGGGTCGATGGTGGCCTTGAGGATCTTCTCAGGCGTTTCGTGAGCGACTTTCTCGATGTCCACGCCACCTTCGGTGGAAGCCATGAACACGATACGGCGGCTCGAACGATCGACTACAGCGCCCAGGTACAGCTCTTTGGCGATGTCAGTGCAGGATTCGACCAGAATCTTGGAGACGGGTTGACCGTTGGCATCGGTCTGGTAGGTAACCAGATTCTTGCCCAACCACTGTGCAGCGAACGCCTTGGCGTCTTCTTTGCTGCGAACCAGCTTGACGCCGCCCGCTTTACCGCGACCACCCGCGTGAACCTGGGCTTTTACAACCCACTCGTTCCCGCCGATCTTGTCGCAGGCTTCTGCAGCTTGCTCAGGGGTATCGACAGCGAAACCCTTGGAAACTGGCAGGCCGTATTCAGCGAACAGCTGCTTACCCTGATACTCGTGAAGATTCATGCTTTTTACCGTCTTCGTTAGGTACTGCGCTTCGGCGCTGCGCCATCACTGGCGCCGCACCACCTGTGACCGTTGACCCCGGGTTTTCCCGTGTGATCCGGTCCGGCGGACTTTCCGCGGTGAGTCATGCACGCAAGACTCACGACGGGCAGCCCGCCGTGGTTTCTTATAATTAACGCTTCTTACGGTTGGCCACGTGAATGGCGCCGCCATTCACTGCCAGCGCTGCTTCATGCAACGCTTCGGACAGGGTCGGATGGCTGAAGACCATCATGCCCAGATCCTCGGCACTGGTGCCGAATTCCATGGCGATTGCGCCCTGCTGCACCAGTTCGGCAGCCGATGGGCCAATCACGTGTACACCCAGGACGCGGTCGGTCTTGGCATCGGCGATGACCTTGACGAAACCACCGGTGTCGTTGGCAGCCATCGCACGGCCGCTGGCCGCGAACGGGAAGGTGCCCACGTTAACCTCAACGCCCTCGGCCTTCAAGGCCTGTTCGGTCTTGCCGACCCACGCGATTTCCGGGTGGGTGTAGATGACCGACGGGATCAGGTCGTAGTTCATCTGGGCCTTGTGACCCTTGATGCGCTCGACCACCATGATGCCCTCTTCCGAGGCCTTGTGGGCCAGCATCATGCCGCGTACCACGTCACCGATGGCATACACGCCCGGCACGCTGGTAGCGCAGTAGTCGTCGACGAAGATGTAGCCACGCTCGTCGATGGTCACGCCGCTGTCGGCGGCCAGCAGATCAGTGGTCACCGGGCGACGACCGACCGCGACGATCAGCTTGTCGAAGGTGATCTTCTGCTCGCCGTTGGCGTCGGTGTAGGTCACTTCGACTTCGTTGCCGTTGACTTTCGAGCCGGTGACGCGCGCGCCCAGCTTGATGTCCAGGCCTTGCTTGGTCAGGGTCTTCTGGGCTTCTTTCGACACGGCGGTGTCGGCAGCCATCAGGAAGGTGTCCAGGGCTTCCAGGACGGTGACTTCAGCACCCAGGCGAGCCCATACCGAGCCCAGCTCCAGGCCGATCACGCCAGCACCGATAACGCCCAGGCGCTTCGGCACGGCCTGGAATTCCAGGGCGCCGGTGGAGTCGACGATGACGTTCTGGTCGACCGGAGCCGGTGGAATGTCGATCGGGCGCGAGCCGGAAGCCAGGATCACGTTCTCGGCTTCGATGACTTCGGTGGTGCCGTCAGCCTTGGTGACTTCGACTTTCTTGCCGGCCAGCAGCTTGCCGTGGCCCTGGATCGAAGTAACGCCGTTGGCCTTGAACAGGGTGGCAACGCCACCGGTCAGGTTCTTGACGATGCCAGCCTTGCGGCCAACCATCGCGGCGACGTCCATCTTCACTTCACCAGTGGAGATACCGTGGACGTTGAAGCTCTCTTTGGCTTCCTTGTACTTCCAGGAGCTGTCCAGCAGCGCCTTGGAAGGAATGCAACCTACGTTCAGGCAGGTGCCGCCCAGGGCCAGCTTGCCCTCGGCGTCGGTGTACTTCTCGATACAGGCAGTCTTCAGACCAAGTTGTGCGGCCTTGATGGCAGCCACATAGCCGCCAGGACCTGCACCAATCACCACTACGTCGAATTTCTGGGTCATAAAAGATTCCTTATCAGCTACAAGCTACAAGCCGCGGACCGCGCGGCATGGCTTCCTGCGAAGCCAAGGCCGGCACGGTACGCAGCCAGAGGGTTAGATGTCCAGCAGCAGGCGAGACGGATCTTCCAGCAGGTTCTTGATGGTGACCAGGAAGGTTACCGCTTCCTTGCCGTCGATCAGGCGGTGATCGTACGACAGCGCCAGGTACATCATCGGGCGAATCACCACCTGGCCATTGATGGCCATCGGGCGCTGGATGATGTTGTGCATGCCGAGAATGGCGGCCTGCGGCGGGTTGACGATCGGGGTCGACATCATCGAACCGAAGGTACCACCGTTGGTGATGGTGAAGGTGCCACCGGTCATCTCTTCGATGGCCAGCTTGCCGTCACGGGCCTTCTTGCCGAAGGTGGCGATGCCGTTCTCGATTTCCGCCAGGCTCATCGACTCGGCGTTACGCAGTACCGGCACCACCAGGCCACGGTCGCTGGATACGGCAACGCCGACGTCGGCGTAGCCGTGGTAGACGATGTCGTTGCCGTCGATCGAGGCGTTGACAGCCGGGAAGCGCTTCAGGGCTTCGGTGGCGGCCTTGACGAAGAACGACATGAAGCCCAGGCGTACGCCATTGTGGGTCTTCTCGAACAGGTCCTTGTACTTCGAACGCAGGGCCATGACTTCGGTCATGTCGACTTCGTTGAAGGTGGTCAGCATGGCCATGCTCGACTGGGCTTCGACCAGACGCTCGGCGATCTTGGCGCGCAGGCGGGTCATCGGCACACGCTTCTCGGTGCGGTCGCCAGCGGCAACGACAACCGGGGCAGCAGCGGCAGCGGCGGCAGGCTTGGCAGCTGCAGCAGGCGCCGACTTCTTGTTGGCGACGGCAGCGACGACGTCTTCCTTGGTGATGCGACCACCTTTGCCGGTGCCGGCAACGGTAGCCAGGTCGATGCCGTTCTCTTCAGCCAGCTTGCGCGCGGCCGGGGCGGCAACCGGGTCTTCTTCGCCAGCGTCGGCAGCGGCGGCGGCAGCCGGGGCAGCAGCGGCCGGGGCGGCAGCTGGTGCAGCGGCGGCAGCACCGCCTTCAACGATCGAACCCAGTACTTCGTCGGACAGGACGGTGTCGCCCTCGCCCTTGACGATGGCGCCCAGCACGCCGTCGGCGGTGGCCAGTACTTCCAGGACGACCTTGTCGGTCTCGATGTCGACGATCAGCTCGTCACGCTTGACGGCATCGCCCGGCTGCTTGTGCCAGGTGGCAACGGTGCCATCGGCAACCGATTCCGGGAAGGTTGGGGCTTTGATCTCGATAGCCATTATCTGTGTTTCCTTAAATTCGGTTTCAGGTGCGCGAAGGCATTAAACAGTGAAGGCGTCTTGCAGCAGTTTTTCCTGCTGTTCGGCGTGCTTCGATGCATAACCACAGGCTGGCGCGGCGGAAGCGTCGCGGCCGGCGTATTCCAGGACCAGTGCCTTGTTGTGGCGGCCCAGGATACGGCGCATGTGGTGCTGGCTGCTGTACCAGGCACCCTGGTTCATCGGCTCTTCCTGACACCAGACCGCATGCTTGAGGTTGGTGTAAGGCGCCAGGATTTCGACCAGGTCGTCCTCAGGGAACGGATACAGCTGCTCGATACGCACGATGGCGATGTCTTCGCGGCCTTCGGCACGGCGTTTTTCCAGCAGGTCGTAGTAAACCTTGCCGCCGCACAGGACCAGGCGTTCGACCTTGGCCGGATCGAGGCTGTCGATTTCCGGGATCACGGTCTGGAACGAGCCTTCTGCCAGGTCTTCCAGGGTCGAGATGGCCAGCTTGTGGCGCAGCAGCGACTTCGGCGTCAGCACGATCAGCGGCTTGCGCAGCGGACGGATGACCTGGCGACGCAGCAGGTGGTAGATCTGGGCCGGGGTGGTCGGTACGCAGACCTGGATGTTGTGCTCGGCGCACAGCTGCAGGTAACGCTCCAGACGCGCGGAGGAGTGCTCCGGGCCCTGCCCTTCATAACCGTGTGGCAGCAGCATGGTCAGACCGCACAGACGACCCCACTTGTGCTCGCCGCTGGTGATGAACTGGTCGATCACCACTTGCGCACCGTTGGCGAAGTCACCGAACTGGGCTTCCCAGATCACCAGCGCGTTCGGCGTGGTGGTCGAGTAGCCGTATTCGAAGGCCAGTACCGC
The DNA here is from genome assembly GCF_002112825.1 of Pseudomonas sp. B5(2017). Lineage (NCBI taxonomy): Bacteria > Pseudomonadati > Pseudomonadota > Gammaproteobacteria > Pseudomonadales > Pseudomonadaceae > Pseudomonas > Pseudomonas sp. B5(2017). The sequence continues at coordinate 367,866 of NZ_NEIR01000004.1, read as the reverse complement.
TTCTTCCGACAGGAAGGAGTCGTACAGTTCGAACTGAGGCTGGCCCGGGAACAGGTTCTTCAGCGGTACGTAGGTGCTGGCGTCCTTCTGGTTGTGCAGCACCGCGTGACGGTGCGAGAAGGTGCCACGGCCGATGTCCTGGCCGGTCATGCGGATCGGGTGACCTTCGAACTGCAGGGTGGCGTAGGCCATGGTCTCTGCATAACCCCAGTTGATCGGCAAGCCACCGGCCTGCATCTTCTGACGGTCTTCGTAGATCTTGGCGACCTGGCGCTGGACGACGAAACCTTCCGGGATCTCCAGCAGCTTGGCCGACAGTTCCTGCAGGGTCTTGAGGTCGAAGCGGGTGTCGTGACGCGCGGTCCAGGCATGGCCCAGATACGGACGCCAGTCGACGAACAGCTCGCGGTTCGGCTCCTTGACCAGGCTCTTCACCACGTGCAGGCCGTTGTCCAGCGCGTTGCGGTACTCGTCGATCTTGGCCTGGGCGCGCTCGGAATCGATGCGCCCGGCCTGGATCAGCGCCTCAGCGTACAGTTCACGCGTGGTGCGCTGCTTGCTGATCTGCTGGTACATCAAAGGCTGGGTGCCGTTCGGCTCGTCGGCCTCGTTGTGGCCGCGGCGGCGGTAGCAGACCAGGTCGATGACCACGTCACGCTTGAACTGCATGCGGTAGTCGATGGCCAGCTGGGTCACGAACAGCACGGCTTCCGGGTCGTCGCCGTTCACGTGCAGGATCGGCGCCTGGATCATCTTGGCAACGTCGGTGGCGTACTCGGTGGAGCGCGCGTCCAGCGGGTTGCTGATGGTGAAACCAACCTGGTTGTTGATCACGATGTGCACGGTACCGCCGGTCTTGAAACCGCGGGTCTGCGACATCTGGAAGGTTTCCATGACCACGCCCTGGCCGGCGAATGCTGCGTCGCCGTGGATCGAGATCGGCAGTACCTTGTCGCCAACGGTGTCGTTGCGGCGGTCCTGACGGGCGCGCACCGAACCCTCGACCACTGGCGAGACGATTTCCAGGTGGGACGGGTTGAACGCCATGGCCAGGTGCACTTCGCCACCCGGGGTCATCACGTTCGAGGAGAAGCCCTGGTGATACTTCACGTCACCGGAGCCCAGCTCGTTCATCTTCTTGCCTTCGAACTCGTCGAACAGCTCGCGCGGGTTCTTGCCGAAGGTGTTGACCAGAACGTTCAGGCGGCCACGGTGGGCCATGCCGATCACGACTTCCTTGGTGCCGTAGGAACCGGAACGCTGGATCATCTCGTCCAGCATCGGGATCAGGCTTTCGCCGCCCTCGAGGCCGAAACGCTTGGTGCCCGGGTACTTGGTGCCCAGGTATTTCTCAAGGCCTTCACCGGCGGTGACGCGCTCGAGCAGGTGGGCCTGCACGTCAGCGGAAAACTCCGGACGGCCGCGCACGCTTTCCAGGCGCTGCTGGAACCAGCTGCGCTGCTCGGAATCGACGATGTGGGTGAACTCGGCGCCAATGGTGCGACAATATGTCTTCTGGAGCGCCTCGAAGATCTCGCGTAGGCTCGCCTCCTCTTTGCCGATGAACAGGTCGCCGGCACGGAAGGTCGTATCAAGATCGGCATTGGTCAAGCCGTAGTGATTGATCGACAGGTCTACGGGCGCAGGACGCTGCCACAACCCCAACGGGTCGAGCTTGGCAGCCTGATGGCCGCGCATACGATAGGCCTGGATCAGTCGCAGAACTTCAACCTGCTTCTTCTCGTGTTCACTGCTCACGCTCCCGGCGGATACCGGTTGGGCGCGGCGCTGGTTCTTTGCCAGCAGTACGAAATGGTCGCGGATTGTCGAGTGCGATACATCGGTAGCGGTGCTGCCGTCGGCGGGCAACTTCTGGAAGTAGGTGCGCCACTCTTCTGGCACAGCGTTAGGGTCGTGCAGGTAGAGCTCATAAAGCTCTTCCACATATGCAGCGTTACCACCTGAAAGGTGGGCGCTTTCCCACATGCGCTGCATCACGCTTTCTTGCATGCTTGGTCACCCTCGGTTAGGGGACTGATCGGCGAGAGCCACAGCAAACCTGGAAAAGTCCGAATACAGCGACTGAACCACGCCACTTGGATCCTGCTGATTTTCCGGGTACCAGCCCGGAAAGCCCCTGCTGGTCTCATATCTTCATAGGTAATGAACGCGGGCTTTGTGAGCCCTTGTTCGGGTTTTACCTCAGTGCGGGCTCACCACCCGCACCTCGGCTTACTGCAGGTACAACACTTTGTATCAGGTGCCGCTTTGCAGCAGCATGTTACGTACGTGGCCGATTGCCTTGGTCGGGTTCAGACCTTTCGGGCAAACGTTGACGCAGTTCATGATCCCGCGGCAGCGGAATACGCTGAACGGGTCATCCAGGGACGCCAGGCGCTCCTGGGTCTTGGTGTCACGGCTGTCGGCCAGGAAGCGATAGGCTTGCAGCAGTGCGGCCGGGCCCAGGAACTTGTCCGGGTTCCACCAGAACGACGGGCAGGAAGTCGAGCAGCAAGCGCACAGGATGCACTCGTACAGGCCGTCCAGCTTGTCGCGGTCTTCCGGCGACTGCAGGCGCTCGATGGCCGGCGCCGGGGTGTCGTTCTGCAGGAACGGCTTCACCTTCTCGTACTGCTTGTAGAAGATGCTCATGTCGACGACCAGGTCACGAATGACCGGCAGGCCCGGCAGCGGGCGCAGAACCAGCTTGTTGCCCTTCACCACCGCCGACAGCGGGGTGATGCAGGCCAGGCCGTTCTTGCCGTTCATGTTCATGCCGTCGGAACCGCAAACGCCTTCACGGCAGGAGCGACGGTACGAGAAACCTTCGTCCTTTTCCTTGATCAGCGCCAATACATCGAGAACCATCAGGTCCTTGCCGCCGGTATCGACGTCGAACGACTCCATTTTGGGCGCCGAGTCGGTGTCCGGGTTGTAACGATAAACTTCGACTTTCAACATAGCAGCCACCCTTAGTAAGTCCGGACTTTTGGTTCGAAGGCTGGAACAGTCTTCGGCGCAAAGTTGACGCCGCGCTTGGCAACGCGTTTCTCACCCGGGTAGTACAGGGTGTGGCACAGCCAGTTTTCGTCGTCACGGTCTTCGAAGTCTTCACGGGCGTGGGCGCCGCGGGACTCTTTACGGGCTTCGGCCGCGATGGCGGTAGCTTCGGCGACTTCCAGCAGGTTCTGCAGCTCCAGCGCTTCGATACGCGCGGTGTTGAAGGCCTGGGACTTGTCGTTGATCTTGACGTTGGCAATACGGTCACGCAGGCCGGCCAGCTGCTCGATACCCTTCTGCATGTATTCGCCAGTACGGAATACACCGAAGTAGTTCTGCATGCAGCTCTGCAGCTCGCGCTTCAGGCTGGCAACGTCTTCGCCAGCGGTACGCTCGTTGAGCTTGTTCAGGCGGTTCAGGGCGACATCGATATCGGTGTCGCTGGCGTCGCGGTATTCCACGCCGTCGGACAGCGATTTTTCCAGGTGCAGGCCAGCGGCACGACCGAATACCACCAGGTCGAGCAGCGAGTTGCCGCCCAGACGGTTGGCACCGTGGACCGATACGCACGCCACTTCACCCACTGCGAACAGACCCGGGATGATGTGGTCCTTGCCTTCGGCGTCCATGGTGATGGCCTGGCCATGAATGTTGGTGGCAACGCCGCCCATCATGTAGTGGCAGGTCGGTACGACCGGGACCGGTGCGACGACTGGGTCGACGTGGGCGAAGGTCTTGGACAGCTCGCAGATACCTGGCAGGCGGCTGTGCAGCACTTCCTCGCCCAGGTGGTCCAGCTTCAGCAGCACGTGGTCCTTGTTCGGGCCCACGCCGTTGCCGGCGATGATTTCCTTGACCATGGAACGGGCAACCACGTCGCGGCCGGCCAGGTCTTTCGCGTTCGGCGCGTAACGCTCCATGAAGCGCTCGCCGTGGGCGTTGATCAGGTAGCCACCTTCACCGCGGCAACCTTCGGTAACCAGTACACCGGCGCCGGCGATGCCGGTCGGGTGGAACTGCCACATCTCGATGTCCTGCACCGGTACGCCCGCACGCAGCGCCATGCCGATACCGTCACCCGTGTTGATCAGGGCGTTGGTGGTGGAGGCGTAGATACGACCGGCACCGCCAGTGGCCAGAACGGTGGCCTTGGACTTGATGTACATGGTTTCGCCGGTTTCGATGCAGATTGCGATCACACCGACGAACGCGCCGTCCTGGTTCTTCACCAGGTCAACAGCGTAGTACTCGTTGAGGAAGGTAGTGCCTGCCTTCAGGTTGCCCTGGTACAGGGTGTGCAGCAGCGCGTGACCGGTACGGTCGGAAGCAGCACAGGTACGGGCGGCCTGGCCACCTTTACCGAAGTCCTTGGACTGGCCACCGAACGGACGCTGGTAGATGCGGCCGGTTTCGGTACGCGAGAACGGCAGGCCCATGTGGTCCAGCTCGAAGACCGCAGCCGGGCCTTCCTGACACATGTATTCGATAGCGTCCTGGTCACCGATGTAGTCGGAGCCTTTGACGGTATCGTACATGTGCCAGCGCCAGTCATCGTTCGGGTCGGCCGAAGCGATGGCGCAGGTGATGCCGCCCTGGGCGGATACAGTGTGCGAACGGGTCGGGAAGACCTTGGTGACCACGGCAGTCTTGTGGCCGCCTTGAGCCAGCTGCAGCGCTGCGCGCATGCCGGCGCCGCCGCCACCGATGATGATGGCGTCGAAGGAAATGGTTGGAATGCTAGCCATGGATCAGATACCCCAGAGAATCTGCACACCCCAGACGAAGTAAGCGAACATCGCAACGCCGCATACCGCCTGGAACAGGAAACGAATCGCAGTTGCCGACTTGCCGAACGACATTGGCGTCAGGTAGTCGGTCGCAATGGTCCACATGCCGACCCAGGCGTGAGCGCCCAGGGCAACGAGGGCCAGCAGACTGAAGATCCGCATCGCGTTGTTGGAGAACAGACCATGCCACTGGGTGTAGTCGATGCCTGGGTGGGCGACCACGTAGCCGATCAGGAAGAGGAAGTAAGCCGCGAGAACGACCGCAGAAACGCGCTGCGCCATCCAGTCATAGAGGCCCGAACGCGACAGGTTCGTGACATTGGTTACCATACCCAAACTCCCACCAGAACGATCAGCACCACGGAGATGACGATCACGATTTTCGAGCCCAGCTTGCCGCCTTCCAGCGTCTCACCGATGCCCATGTCCATGATCAGGTGACGTACACCTGCCACGAGGTGATAAAGCAGGGCGGATAGCAGGCCCCAGGTCACGAATTTGGCCAGCGGGCTGGTCAGACACGCCTTCACCTCACCAAAGCCTTCCTCGGAACCCAGCGACTTGCCCAGTGCATAAAGCATGATGGCAAGGCCAAGGAACAGGATGACGCCGGAGATACGATGCAGGATGGACGTGTACGCAGTGACGGGGAGCTTGATGGTCCTTAGGTCTAGGTTTACAGGTCGTTGGCTTTTCACGGCTTTTTTCACACTGAAGAGCCCCTAGCGAATCAGGGCAAAGTTGTTGGTAAGTGTACTGGTCAGGTACCCACCACCCAGGGAACGGCGACCCCCAGCAGTTCGGGCTTGCAAGCCCCTGGCGGTCGGGTTGCGAGTATAGACAGTTAGGCTGCTTATGACAACGTGACGGGGTAGCCCAAATAGCGCATTGCCTTTAACGCACAAAAGGCGTAAATGGGCGAGAATTTCGCGAAAAATCAGGCCTCAATGCCTGTTTCAACAAGCCTTTAGGCAAATTGACATCTGAATTTATCCCTCTATAGTGGTGCGGGCCCTGCGTGGGGGGTCTGTCTGATGATTTCAAGCATTAATAGGAGGCCACATGGCTGACAAAAAAGCGCAGTTGGTCATCGAGGGCGCTGCCCCCGTCGAGCTGCCCATTTTAACCGGCACCGTTGGTCCTGATGTAATCGACGTCCGCGGGTTGGGGGCCACTGGTCACTTCACCTTCGACCCTGGTTTCATGGCGACTGCCTCGTGCGAGTCGAAGATCACCTACATTGACGGCGACAAAGGTATCCTGCTGCACCGCGGCTACCCGATCGAGCAGCTCGCCGAAAAGTCCGACTACCTCGAAACCTGCTACCTGCTGCTCAACGGCGAACTGCCGAATGCCGAGCAGAAGGCCCAGTTCGTCAGCACCGTGAAGAACCACACCATGGTTCACGAGCAGCTGAAGTCCTTCTTCAACGGCTTCCGCCGCGACGCCCACCCGATGGCGGTGATGTGCGGCGTGGTCGGCGCCCTGTCGGCGTTCTATCACGACTCCCTGGACATCAATAACCCGCAACACCGCGAAATTTCCGCGGTGCGCCTGGTCGCCAAGATGCCGACCCTGGCCGCGATGGTTTACAAGTACTCCATGGGCCAGCCGATGATGTATCCGCGCAACGACCTGTCGTACGCGGAAAACTTCCTGCACATGATGTTCAACACCCCGTGCGAGATCAAACCGATCAGCCCGGTGCTGGCCAAGGCGATGGACCGGATCTTCATCCTCCACGCCGACCACGAGCAGAACGCCTCCACCTCTACCGTTCGTCTGGCCGGCTCGTCGGGTGCCAACCCGTTCGCCTGTATCGCCGCTGGTATCGCCGCACTCTGGGGCCCGGCCCACGGCGGTGCGAACGAAGCGGTACTGACCATGCTCGATGAAATCGGCGATGTCTCGAACATCGACAAGTTCATCGCCAAGGCCAAGGACAAGAACGACCCGTTCAAGCTCATGGGCTTCGGTCACCGCGTGTACAAGAACCGCGACCCGCGCGCCACCGTGATGAAGCAGACCTGCGACGAAGTCCTGCGCGAGCTGGGCATCAAGAACGACCCGCAGCTGGAACTGGCCATGCGCCTGGAAGAGATCGCCCTGACCGATCCGTACTTCATCGAGCGCTCGCTGTACCCGAACGTCGACTTCTACTCGGGGATCATCCTCAAGGCGATCGGCATTCCGACCAGCATGTTCACCGTGATCTTCGCCCTGGCACGTACCGTGGGCTGGATCTCGCACTGGAAAGAAATGCTCTCCAGCCCGTACAAGATCGGCCGCCCGCGCCAGCTGTACACCGGCGAGCAGAAGCGCGACATCGTTGCGCTGCAGGACCGCAAGTAAGCTTCCATAGCCGAACGCAAAAAGGCTGCCCTCGGGCAGCCTTTTTTATTCGTCCTGTGCTGGCCTCTTCGCGGGTAAACCCGCTCCCACAGGGACCCCACAGGCCCGAAAGTTTGCGGGATACCTGTGGGAGCGGGTTTACCCGCGAAGAGGCCGGCACAAGTGACACAATGCCTCAGTTTTTCTCAGCCCGCTCCCGCAACCCTTTCAGCGTATTGAACGGCGCATCCACCACGAACTTGTTGGCCACCATCGCCGGCACGCTACCACCCGGCTCGGTGTGCACCTGATAGGTCACTTCCGTGCTGTCACCCTTGGGCACCAGCTTCCAGAAGCCTTCGACCTTCGCCACCCGCACAAAGCCCTTCTCTTCCGGGACGTAGGTTGGCTCTTCCTTCAGGTTGCGCACCAGGCTGCCGTCAGCCCCCTTGACCGTGGTCACATGCAATACCGAGTCCCGCGGCGTGACCGGCCATGGCGTATTGAACTGGGTGTAGGTCCAGCTCTGGTCACCTTCGTGCTTGAGCAGCTTCTGCGACTTGCATTCGTGAATCCATGCACAAGCCCCGACCACATCCTCCTGCAACGCCTGCACCTTGGCCAGCGGCGCCTTGATCACGGTGACGCCTTGATAGGCCTTGTACTTGGAACCGGCCACTTCACTGAGGGAAACCTTGATCCCCTCCTCGTCCTTGGCCACCTGCCAGTTTTCGGCCCAGGCCGCGGGCGACAGCAGAACACCCATGCCACACAGCAGAGCAATACGCTTGAACGATCTCATCATGTTTATCCTTGTTGTCGAAGATCCAGCCTGTCACGCCGCCGTCATCTGCTCCCACCAGCCAAGAATCCTGATGGCCTCGTCACGGTCACTGCCGCACACCTCCACATCCGCCTTGAAACCGCCACACACTGCCGGCCGCTCGGGCTTGCCGAACAGGTCGCAGAGGTTGTCGACGGTCAGGTGCAGGCAGCGCTCGCCAGCCGGCTTGCCATTGGGCATGCGCGGCATCGCAGAGGTGATGGACGGGGCGATGCAGCAGGCACCACAGCCCTCACGGCAATTCATGGCTATTCACCAAAATCAGGACTCCCTGGAACAAAACGGGACGAACGTCCCTGGATAGTAACCGCTCAAACAGGCGTTTGAAATTGCTGGCATGATGAAATCTGCCGTGACCCGGCAGTCAGTTCACCTGCTACTGGCGGTACTCGAAATCGATGGCCGCCCCTTCCACGTCGCGACGGCTGTCATTGCGCAGCTGCAGCTGCATTTCGTTGCTGATCAACCGGCCATTGAGCTGGAACGGGCTGTCGCTGGTCTCCGGCTTTTCAGTGAACATGGGTGGCAGCAAAGGCTTGCGTCGCTGTATCGGCGAAGGGCTGCCCACATTCGGCTCAAGGTCATCGACCATATCGGCCGGCAGGCTGAGGTCCAGCTTCGCCTTGGGTAGCGGCTTGGCAACCTCCTTGCTCACCTGCTTGCGCGCCGGCCTGGCCTTGCTGTTACCGGCTTTTTTTGCAGGCTGCTTGTGCGCTGGCCTGGCTGCGGCTTTCTGCACCGGCTTGGCTTTCTGCACCGGCGCCGCCTGCGCCTGGCCTGCCGGCTGCGCAGCCTGGGCAACACCAGCCAGGCTGCCGAGCGGTACAAGGCACAAGATCAGGGCATAACGGCGCAAAGCATTCATGGCAAATAGACAGACTGGCAGGAAAAGTGCGTATGCTCCCTGTTCCACGGGCGCGTGGCAAGCCTACAAAAGTGCCGCTGCTGGCTCCCGGCACAATTGCTGAGCCAGCAAACCGAGCGTGATCACCGCGCGCTCGGCTTCCTTGTTCCAGGGTATACCGCAATTAAGCCGGATACAGTGGTTGAACTGCTCGGTGTTACTGAAGATCAGCCCCGGCGCAATACTGATACCCTGCTCCAGCGCGCGCACATGCAGCTCCTGGGTATTGACCCGCCCCGGCAGGCTCACCCACAGGATGAAACCGCCCGTCGGCCGGGTCATCTGGGTACCCTCGGGGAAGTGCTGCTGCACCGCCAGCTGGTAGGCACTGAGGTTCTTGCGGTACTCCTGACGGATGTAACGCAGGTGCCGGTCGTAGCCGCCATTTTCCAGGTAGGCCGCCACCCCCATCTGCGTCACGCTGCAGGCCGAGTGGGTGGTGAAGGTTTGCAGGCGCTGGATCTCGTCCTGATAGCGCCCGGCGATCATCCAGCCAACGCGAACGCCGGGGGACAGGGTCTTGGAAAAACTCGAGCAATAGATCACCCGGTCCAACCGGTCGAATGCCTTGAGCGCCTTGGTCTTGCCCTGCTCGAACATCAGCTCGCCATAGATGTCATCCTCGACGATCTGGATATCGAAGTCCGACGCCAGGCGCAGCAACTGCTTCTGCCGCTCTTCCGGGACAGTGCCACCCAGCGGGTTGCTGAGGCGCGCAGTCAGAACCAGGGCCTTGATCGACCACTGGTTGGCCGCCAGCTGCAGCGCTTCGAGGCTGATACCGGTGGACGGGTCGCTGGGGATCTCGATCACCTTCAGGCCCAGCAGGTCGGCCAGCTGCAGCAGCCCGTAATAGGTGGGCGATTCGGCGGCGATCAGGTCGCCGGGACGGGTCAGCACGCGCAGAGACATCTGCAGCGCATCGACACAGCCATGGGTCACGATCACTTCACGCGGGTCAACCAGCACACCGGCATCACGCATGCGAATGGCGATCTGCCGGCGCAGCGGCTCGAAACCGGGGCTGAACATGTAGCTGAAGGCACGCGGGCTGTGGAAGCGCGTGACCTTGGCAATCTGCTGGTGCAAGGCACGGACCGGCAGGTAGTCGACGTGCGGCACAGCGGCGCCGAACGGGAACACGCCATCACGACGCGCCTCGGTCAGCACCTGCTGGATGATACTGGCGCGGGTGACCAGGCCGGGGCGCTCGACCCGGGCGATGTCCGGGGTCTGCGCGGTCAGGGCCGGGGTCTGGTGCACGTAGTAGCCGGACTGCGGCCGCGCACGGATCAGCCCCTGGTCCTCGAGATTGGCATAGGCCTGCAGCACCGTGGCATGGCTGACATTGAGCTGGGCGCTCATCTTGCGCACGGAGGGTACCCGCTCGCCTGGCTGGTAGACACCACGACGGATGTCATCGGCCAGTTGCTGGGCGATACGCTGGTACAACAGCAGGTTGGTCATGGCTGGCTCTCGACGCGCGGACGGGCTCGTTGTTCTTGTGTCGCTCACTGACGGTAGAGGATACCGTAACAGTTGCAAAGTGTACTGGGACAGATCGCAGGATAGTCAACAATACAGTTGCGTGACAGCCATGGAAACGATCAAACCCGGGTAGCCCGACGAAAAGCCGGGGGCGCTCTGCGCCCCTTTCGCGACACAAGGCCGCTCCTACAGGTACTGTGCATACCTTGAAGTTAACACTGTACCTGTGGGAGCGGCTTTAGCCGCGAACACCGGCAAAGCCGGTGCCATCCACCGCGCCGCCAAGCGGTCAGCGTGCTGGCGCCAGCTTGCCCTTGTCATCGGAGAACACGATCTCCACCCGACGGTTCTGCGCCCTGCCCCGCTCCGAGGCATTGGCCTCGATCGGGTACTGGTCGCCATAGCCCTCGACCTGCAGGCGCTTCTCGTCGATGCCCAGGTCTACCAGCATGTCGGCCACGGCCTGCGCCCGATCACGCGACAGCTTCAGGTTGTCCTCAGCCGGGCCGGTGCTGTCGGTATAGCCCTCGATCCGCACCACCCGGCGCGGGTTGAGCTGGAGGAACTGCACCAGCTTGAGCACGGTACGGCTGGCCGAGTTCTTCAGGTCGGCGCGGCCGGTGTCGAACAGCACGTCCCCCAGGGTCATCACCAGACCACGGTCGGCCTGCTCCGAGGCCAGCGCGGCGATCTGCGACTCGACCCACTTGCCCTGCTGCTGAACACTGGCCAGCTTGGCCTCGCGCAGGGCCAGCTGCAGGCGCTGGCGCTCCAGGTCGAGCTTGGCCTGGCGTTCCTGGTTCAGCGCCAGCTTGGCATGCTCGCTGGCAATTTCGCTGTAGCGCTGGCTCAGGAAGGCGTAATGGCGCACGTCGGCACCGGTGCCGATGTAGCTGGACAGGCGCTCGGCACGGGCCAGCGACTCGCCCGCGCGAATCACGTCACGCGGCGCGCTGCGCAACACATTGGAATCATCCTTGACCTTCTGGAAAGCTGCAGTGGCATCATCCAGCGCTGCGCTGCTGCGCTGGCTGGCGCAGCCTTGCAAACCTGCCGCCAGCGCCAGCACTGCCAGCGCGGCCAATGGCACACGACGGATCATGGCTGCACCTCCAACTGCTTGCGCAGGCGCTGGACCCGCGACTGCAGCAGTTGCAGCTGCTCTTCGCTCTTCTGGTTCAGTACCTGGGCCTCGGCCAGGCGCGCATCCAGTTCGGCCTGCTCGGCACGCATGCGCGCATCGCGGTAGTCTTCGGTGAGCATGTTGGCCTTGGCCCGGGCCAGCTTGTCTTCAGCCAGCTTGAGCGCATCGACCTGCTCGGTGGCACCGACGGCCCTGGCCTGCTCCAGCGCCTGTTCGGAAATGCGCATCTGCTCGTTAGGGGCCGGATCGTTGGCGCAGCCAGCCAGGCCGAGCACGGCCAGGGCAAGGATTAGTGGTTGGGTTCTCACGCAATCTTCCTAGTGTTTGGGGGCGTCCGACGGCACCTGCAGCTGCGCTTTCCAGCGCTCGACATTACGTTGCAGCACGGCCTCGGATGCTCCGGAGATCGGCAATTCTGTCAGTTTTTTCGCCAATTGCCCACGCAACCAGCTGTCATTGCAGGCCGAATTGTGCGACAGGGCCAGGTACAGGCCCGGCCGATCCACCGGCAGGCCGCGGGCGATCAGGTCATTGCTCATGCCCAGGCTCTGGGCCATGGCCATGCCCGAATAGCGGCCAGCGAGCACATAGTCCACCTGGCCGAGCACCAGCTTCTGGAACGCCTGGGTCAGGTTCTGTGCTGGCACCAGTTTCAGCTGGGCCTTGGCGAAAGCGGTAAAGGCCGGGGTCAGCCGCGCACGCTCGGACAAACTGCCCTGGTACTGGGCCAGGTCCGCCGGGCCCTCGAAGGCCAGTGTGGCGTCGTGGCGCGTCCACACCAGGTATTCGTTGAGCTGCAGGGGTGGATGGATGTAGTCCAGCGCGGTCAGTTGCTCCACCTGCATGGGGGTGTCGAGCAGCAGGTCCATGCGCCCGCTACGTACTTCTTCCAGCGCCTGGTCACGACGACCGGCGCTCAGCACCTCCACCTTCACGCCCAGTTCGCCAGCCACCTGGCGCAGCAGATCGACGTTGGCGCCGATCAGGTGTTTCGGGTCGTTCGGGTCCCGCCACGAATAGGGCGGCGCATCAGGGCTGCCGGTTGCCACCAGGCGCTCGCACTTGCCTGCCGCCATGGCCAGCGGCGAAACCAGCACCGCCATGCATGCCAGCACCCTGCCTGCTTTACGCAGCACCATTGCTCACTCCTTGTATTGCTTTGCCCGGCCCGATCGCCGGCAAGCCAGCTCCCACAGGTACAGCACCGCCCTTGAGAACTGCGCTGTACCTGTGGAGCCGGCTTGCCAGCGATCGGGCCGGAAATGACCACAAAAAAACCCGGCCCCCTGTACGAGGGCCGGGTTCTTTATAAGTGAAGCAGGCAGATCAGACCAGCTTTTCCAGCTCCGGAACCGCTTCGAACAGGTCAGCGACCAGGCCGTAGTCGGCTACCTGGAAGATCGGCGCTTCTTCGTCCTTGTTGATCGCCACGATCACCTTGGAGTCCTTCATGCCGGCCAGGTGCTGGATCGCGCCGGAGATACCGACGGCGATGTACAGCTGTGGCGCAACGATCTTGCCGGTCTGGCCGACCTGCATGTCGTTCGGCACGAAGCCGGCGTCGACCGCGGCGCGCGAGGCACCGACGGCAGCGCCGAGCTTGTCGGCCAGGCTGTACAGGTGCTTGAAGTTGTCACCGTTGCCCATGCCACGGCCGCCGGAAACGACGATCTTGGCAGCGGTCAGCTCTGGGCGGTCGGACTTGGCCAGCTCTTCACCAACGAAGGCCGAGATGCCGGCGTTGTGCGCGGCGCCGACGGCTTCGATGGAAGCCGAACCACCTTCGGCGGCCACGGCGTCGAAGCCGGTGGTACGCACGGTGATGACCTTGATGGCAGCGCTCGATTGCACGGTGGCAATGGCGTTACCGGCATAGATCGGGCGCTTGAAGGTGTCAGCGGACTCGACCGAGATGATCTCGGAGATCTGGTCCACGTCCAGCAGCGCGGCAACGCGCGGCAGGATGTTCTTGCCGTTGGTGGTGGCCGGAGCCAGCACGTGGCTGTAGCCCTTGGCCAGCTCGACGATCAGCGGCGCAACGTTTTCTGGCAGGGCGTGGGCGTAGGCAGCGTTATCGGCAACCAGCACCTTGGCCACGCCAGCGATCTTGGCTGCGGACTCGGCAACGCCGCCCACGTTCTGGCCAGCGACCAGCACGTGCACATCACCACCGATCTTGGCGGCAGCGGCAACAGTGTTCAGGGTGGCCGGGGCTACGGCACCGTTCTCGTATTCAGCGACAACCAGGATAGTCATTTAGATTACCTTCGCTTCGTTCTTCAGCTTCTCGACCAGTTCGGCCACCGATTTGACCTTGATGCCAGCGCTGCGGGCAGCCGGGGCTTCAACCTTCAGGGTCTTGTTGGTGGAGGCGAGGGAAACGCCCAGCGCGTCTGGAGTAACGGTCTCCAGCGGCTTCTTCTTGGCCTTCATGATGTTCGGCAGCGACGCGTAGCGTGGCTCGTTCAGGCGCAGGTCGGTGGTGACGATGGCCGGCAGGTTCAGTGCAACGGTCTGCAGGCCGCCGTCGATTTCACGGGTGACGTTCAGCTTGTCGCCAGCAACTTCCACCTTGGAGGCGAAGGTGCCCTGGGCGAAGCCGGTCAGCGCAGCCAGCATCTGGCCGGTCTGGTTGTTGTCGCTGTCGATGGCCTGCTTGCCGAGGATGACCAGCTGAGGCTGCTCTTTGTCGACAACGGCTTTCAGCGCCTTGGCCACAGCCAGGGAATTCAGTTCGTCAGCGGCTTCGACCAGGATGGCACGGTCGGCACCCAGGGCCAGGGCGGTACGCAGTTGCTCCTGGGCAGTGGTCGGGCCGACGGAAACGACGACGATCTCGGACGCGACGCCCTTTTCCTTCAGGCGTACGGCTTCTTCCACGGCGATTTCGCAGAAGGGGTTCATGGACATCTTGACGTTAGCAAGGTCGACGCCGGAGTTGTCCGCCTTGACGCGAACCTTGACGTTGTAGTCGACCACTCGTTTGACAGCTACAAGAACCTTCATGGATTCCTCGTTACTCTCCGGTGAATAGATAGTCGCCAGGGGCAGAGCCCTGCGATGCGCGTGGGTACAAGGGCACCTCTAAAAACGTACCGGGAGGCGGTAACTTCACAGTGACCGAACAGTCTTGTCCGGACTCTTGCGACAAATACTCACGGGTCATTTTCTGTCGTGGCGTGTAAACTCCACTACAAACCGGCCCAAGGCCGCAAAACCCTGCTCCACACCTGGTCTTTAGAGGTGTACCTGCGCCCGGCTGCAAGCCTACGGCGAACGTAAAACCGCTCGTATCTTGACCGTAACACCCAATCCGGTCAATACGGCAAATCGGTCACCCTCCAGCCGCGTTCCTGTGATTTTACTGGCCTGCGGCAAATTCAAACAAACGTTTGTATTGGACCCGCCAAGTGGTGTAGATATAATGCGCGGCCAAGACAAAACGGTGTAGTCCGTCATTTGCCCAGCTACAGTTCCGCCGTTGCGTAGAACCGCTGCGAATGCCCCGCGCACCCATAAGACAAAGCAACAGCACGAGCCTTGATGAGTAGGAGAGAACCAGTGGAACGCGAATACATGGAATTCGACGTGGTCATCGTCGGCGCCGGCCCGGCGGGCCTGTCCGCCGCCTGCCGCCTGAAGCAGAAGGCCGCCGAAGCCGGTAGCGAAATCAGCGTCTGCGTGGTGGAAAAAGGCTCTGAAGTCGGCGCCCACATCCTCTCCGGCGCGGTATTCGAACCCCGTGCCCTGAACGAGCTGTTCCCAGACTGGAAAGAGCTCGGCGCGCCGCTGAACACCGAAGTGAAGCGTGACGACATCTACGTGCTCAAGGATGCCGGCAGCTCGACCAAGGTGCCTGACCTGTTCGTGCCCAAGACCATGCACAACCAGGGCAACTACATCATCTCGCTGGGCAATCTGTGCCGCTGGCTGGCCCAGCAGGCCGAGAACCTGGGCGTGGAAGTCTACCCGGGCTTCGCCGCCCAGGAAGCGCTGTTCGATGAAAACGGCGTGGTACGCGGCATTGTCACCGGCGACATGGGCGTCGACCGCGAAGGCAACCCGAAAGACGGCATGTACACCCCTGGCATGGAGCTGCGTGGCAAGTACACCCTGTTCGCCGAAGGCTGCCGTGGCCACATCGGCAAGCAGCTGATCAAGCACTTCAACCTGGATAGCGAATCCGATGTGCAGCACTACGGCATCGGCCTGAAGGAAATCTGGGAAATCGACCCGGCCAAGCACGAGCAGGGCCTGGTGGTGCACACCGCCGGCTGGCCGCTGGACGTGATGGCCAAGGACAACACCGGTGGTTCGTTCCTCTATCACCTGGAAAACAACCAGGTGGTGGTCGGCCTGATCGTCGACCTGTCCTACGCCAACCCGTACCTGTCGCCGTTCGACGAGTTCCAGCGCCTCAAGCACCACCCGGTGATGGCGCAATATCTCGAAGGCGGCAAGCGCATCAGCTACGGTGCCCGTGCCATCTGCAAGGGCGGCTTCAACTCGCTGCCGAAGATGGTCTTCAACGGCGGCGCGCTGATCGGCTGCGACCTGGGCACCCTGAACTTCGCCAAGATCAAGGGCAGCCACACCGCGATGAAGTCCGGCATGCTGGCCGCCGAAGCGGTGGCTGACGCACTGCTCGCCGGCAGCGAAGGCGGTGACCAGTTGAACGGTTACGTCAGCGCCTTCAAGGCCAGCTGGCTGTACGAAGAGCTGTTCGCCAGCCGCAACTTCGGCCCGGCCATGCACAAGTTCGGCCCGCTGCTGGGCGCTGCGTTCAACTATGTGGACCAGAACTGGTTCGGCGGCAAGCTGCCGTTCACCCTGCACGACACCAAGCCGGACTACGCCTGCCTGAAGCTGGCGGCCGAGTCGCAGAAGATCGACTACCCGAAACCGGACGGCAAGCTCAGCTTCGACAAGCTCAGCTCGGTATTCCTCTCCAGCACCAACCACGAAGAGGAACAACCCTGCCACCTGAAGCTGACCGACCCGAACGTGCCGATCGCCAGCAACCTGCCGCTGTACGACGAGCCGGCCCAGCGCTACTGCCCGGCGGGCGTGTACGAAGTGGTCACTCAGGAGGATGGCAACAAGCGCTTCCAGATCAACGCGCAGAACTGCGTGCACTGCAAGACCTGCGACATCAAGGACCCGGCCCAGAACATCACCTGGGTCACCCCTGAAGGCGCTGGCGGGCCGAACTACCCGAACATGTAAGGCCCCTGCCCTGCGCTAACGAAAAGCCCCCGGTTCTCACGAGCCGGGGGCTTTTTGTTTTACCTGTTCTGGCAGTACTGGCCCGTGTAGGAGCGGCCTTGTGTCGCGATGGGCTGCGCAGCAGCCCCGATGGTTTGCGCTGGAGCATAGGTCCTGGGGCTGCTGCGCAGCCCATCGCGACACAAGGCCGCTCCTACAAAGTCCGCGTGCCATCCCACTGTGGTGCCGGCTCAGGAAGTCTGTCTCAGCCCCCAAGACCATTACACGCTCATTTGTCACCACACATGATGGGCATCGGCTCCGCGGCAAACGCCAATGGCTCCCGACGCCCGAAATACAAGGCCGTCAGCAACCCCACCGTACCCATGACCAGACAAAAGCCGACACACACCCACGGGCTCCACGGCATCAGCGCAATCAGCGCCAGCGGCGTGGTGCTGGCCCAAAGCGCGTAGGCCACGTTATAGGTAAAGGAGATGCCCGACACGCGGATCTCGGCCGGGAACAACCCGACCATCACTGACGGCACCACGCCCACCACGCCGCAGGACAGGCCCGCCAGCGCATAGGCCAGCCAGGTCATGCCCCACTGCCCCACCAGGCTGGCATACAACGCGCCGATGCCCACTGGCAGCAACAGGCTGTAGAGCATCAATGCGCGCCAGGCGCCTGCACGGTCGACCAGCAGCCCGGCCAGCACGCAGCCGATGTTGAGGAAGACGATGCCCACGCTGCTAAGGGCAAAGGTGTGCCCGGCACTCATGCCGAAGCGCTGCTGCATCACTGTCGGGGTAATCACCACCAGCACCACCACGGCGGAAGTCAGCACGCAGGTCAGCAGCGCCGCCGGGATCAACGCCCGGCGGTGTTCGCCCAGCACCCGCCGCAGCGGGAAGTTCACCGGCTGCTCCTGGCGCGCGCGCAGGGCAAGGAACACCGGTGTTTCGCTGAGCCAACGACGCAGCCACACGCCGATCACGCCGAATACCCCGCCGAGCAGGAACGGGTAGCGCCAGGCGTAGTCGAGGATTTCCTGCGGGGTGAACACTTGCGCCAGCAAGGTCGCGGTCAGTGCCCCCAGCAGATAGCCAAAGGTCAGGCCGGCCTGCAGGAAGCCCAGGGCATAACCGCGCCGCCCGGCTGGCGCGTGCTCGGCGACGAAAGTCCAGGCGCTCGGCACCTCGCCGCCCACCGCCGCGCCCTGCAGGATACGCAGTGCCAGCAGGATCAGCGGCGCGGCATAGCCGATATCGGCGTAGGTCGGCATTACCCCGATCAACAGGCACGGCAGGGCCATCATCAGGATGCTCAGGCTGAAGACCCGCTTGCGTCCCAGGTGGTCGGCGAAGTGCGCCATCAGGATGCCGCCCAGCGGCCGCGCCAGGTAGCCGGTGACGAAGATTCCGAAGCTTTGCAGCAGGCGCAGCCATTCGGGCATCTCGGGCGGGAAGAACAGCTGGCTGAGGGTCAGCGCAAAGAATACGAAGATGATGAAGTCGTAGATTTCCAGCGCGCCGCCCAACGCCGCCAGGCCCAGGGTCCGGTGGTCGCCGCGGCTGAACCGGGGCGGGCGAGCGGTATCGATGGCAGTCATGGCAGGGTCCGCAAATCGGCAAAGGGCAAGAGGATAGCAAATAGCTGCCCCCTTGCCCTGCCCACTGCGGCTTTAGCGGTTGAACATGGTGTTGACGAAATTGGCCTTCGGCCGTGGCCGCACCGTGGCAGCCGGCATGGCGCCCGGCAGCGGCAGCTTGCCGACCAGCAGCGGCGTATCGATGATCGCCATGAACGCCTCCAGTGCCTCGTTGTCCGGCACCTGGGGCAGGCTCAGGCTGACGGCCTGGCGCTCGGTCTGCGGCACCATGGGCACTTGCAACTGGGTAGAGTGATAAAGAAGGGCGTGCTGGATCTGCGTGCTGACGCGACAGAAGCGCGCCAGGTCGACCCCGACATGGCTGGCCAGCTCGATATTGCCCAACAGCAGGTGGAAAGGCTGCAAGGCACTCAGCACCAGGCGCTGCAGCTCCTCGAAGCTGTCCACTGGCGCTATCCGGTAGTAGCCCAGGCCGTTGAGCAGCCGCTCCAGTTGCAGGCGCTGGCAGGGGTGTGCGTCGGCGATGAGGATGCGCAGGGTCTTGTTGGCCATGGCGGGACCTGGGCAGTTGGGTAATGGGTAGGCTCCATGACCATACTGCGCCAGTAACGGCTGCTGCCAAGGCTACGCCTGGCAGGGGTCTTCTTTGATAGAAGTCGGAAAAACCGTGGAAATCAAGTGATCGACTGACGGAATTTTCATCTGCATTCAACCCGGCGATCAGGATTCCCACTCGCGCATGCGCACCCGGCAGTGCTTCATGGCATTGACGATGTGCTTCTCCACCAGGCTGCGGGAAATACCCAGGTGCTCGGCAATCTGCTGGTGTGACAGGCCTTCGAGCTTGCGCAGCAGGAAGCAGTCGCGGCAGACCTTGCTCAGCTCATCCAGCGCGCGCTGCATCAGTGCCAGGCGCTGGTCGAGCTGCATGTCGTGGGTCGGCGCCGGGGTATGCCAGCGCTCGTCGCTGTCCAGCACCTCCAGCGGCTCGGCCTGGCGTACCTGATGCCGCCGGTGGCGGTCGACCACCAGGTTGAGCGCGGTGCGGTAAAGGAAGGCACGCGGGTGCTCGATGCGCTCGGCGTCGGTGCGTTCCAGCACCCGCAGGTAGGCATCGTGCGCCACATCTTCGGCGGCCTGACGATTGCCCAGGCGCGCGGAAAGGAAGCCCACCAGTTCGCGATAGTAATGTTCCACGACGTTACCTGAGATCGTCCTGCCAGCCTATGCCAGAAAGCCCTTTCAGGCAGCAACGCGGGACCGAGTGATGTCAGCGTGCGATCTTACAAATTATAATTATTCTCAGCAACAAGGTGCATGGAGCAACACCGCCACCACCCCAAGTGTATGCGCCCGTCTGTGGGAGCGGCCTTGTGTCGCGAAAGGGCCGCAAAGCGGCCCCGGCAATCTGCAGTGATGCGAAGATCCTGGGGGCGCTTCGCACCCCTTTCGCGACACAAGGCCGCTCCTACACAGACCGCGCCAAACTCACTGCGCTAAATCCCCTTCTGCCGCTTTCGTCTATCTGGCACCCCCTCGGCTGGATGTCTGCATGAGACCTTTAACCAACACCCGTCGCTGGCTCCTGCTCAGCAGCCTGGGCCTGCTCGGCCTGGGCTGCCTGCTGGCCTGGAAGGCCCTGCCCTACGGCGCACAGCCGCTCAGCACGGTTGCCGTGACCCGCGCCGACATAGAAAGCAGCGTCACCGCACTGGGCACCCTGCAACCAAGGCGCTACGTGGACGTCGGTGCCCAGGCGTCGGGGCAGATCCACACCCTGCATGTGGAGGTTGGCGACACGGTGCGCAAAGGCCAGCTGCTGGTCGAGATCGACCCTTCGACCCAGCAGGCCCGGCTGGATGCCGGCCGCTACTCGATCGACAACCTCAAGGCCCAGCTGGCAGAACAACGCGCACAGTTCCAACTGGCCCGGCAGCAGCTCAAACGCCAACGGGACCTGGCCGCCGCCGGTGCCACCCGCGACGAGGACGTGCAAACGGCCGCCGCACAGCTGAAGGTCACCCAGGCGCGCATCGACATGTTCCAGGCGCAGATCCGCCAGGCCCAGGCCAGCCTGCGCAGCGACGAGGCCGAGCTGGGCTACACGCGCATCTACGCGCCGATGGACGGTACGGTAGTGGCGGTGGATGCCCGTGAGGGGCAAACCCTCAATGCCCAACAGCAAACCCCGCTGATCCTGCGCATCGCCAAGCTCTCGCCGATGACCGTGTGGGCCCAGGTGTCGGAGGCCGACATCGGCAAGGTCACCCCGGGCATGACCGCCTACTTCACCACCCTGGCCGGCGGCAAGCGCCGCTGGACCAGCACCGTGCGGCAAGTGCTGCCGATCCCGCCCAAGCCCCTGGAGCAGGCCAGCCAGGGTGGCGGCAGCCCGGCCAGCGTCAGCAATGGCAGTGCCGGCAGCCAGGTGGTGCAGTACAGCGTGCTGCTGGATGTCGACAACCCGGACGGCGCGCTGATGGCCGAGATGACCACGCAGGTGTTCTTTGTCGCAGGCAAAGCCAGCCAGGTGCTGACCGTACCACTGGCCGCGCTGGACGATGGCGATGGCCTGCGCCTGGCGCATGTGCTGACCCGCGACGGCAAGGTGGAACAGCGCCAGGTACGCACCGGCCTCAGCGACCGCCTGCGCGTGCAGGTGCTGGACGGCCTCAACGAAGGCGAACGCCTGGTGATCGGCGCCCCTGGCGTCAGCGGAGGTTGAATGAGCACACCCCTGATCGAGCTGGTCGACATCCGTAAATCCTACGGCGGCGTCGAAACGCCCAAGGTCGATATCCTCCATGGCATCAGCCTGCGCATCCATCCCGGCGAGTTTGTCGCCATCGTCGGCGCCTCCGGCTCCGGCAAGTCGACCTTGATGAATATCCTCGGCTGCCTCGACCGCCCCACTTCCGGCAGCTACCGCTTCGCCGGCAAGGATGTGGCCGAACTGGGCAGCGACGAACTGGCCTGGCTGCGCCGCGAGGCGTTCGGCTTCGTGTTCCAGGGCTACCACCTGATCCCCTCGGGCTCGGCCCAGGAAAACGTCGAAATGCCGGCCATCTATGCCGGCCTTGCCGCCAGCGAACGCCACGCCCGTGCCAGCGCCCTGCTCGGTCGCCTGGGCCTGGCCAGCCGCACCGGCAACCGCCCGCACCAGTTGTCTGGCGGCCAGCAACAACGGGTGTCGATTGCCCGGGCGTTGATGAATGGCGGCCATATCATCCTCGCCGACGAACCCACCGGCGCCCTCGACAGCCACAGCGGCACCGAAGTGATGGCGTTGCTCGACGAGCTGGCCAGCCAGGGCCACGTGATCATCCTGATCACCCATGACCGCAACGTCGCGGCGCGGGCGCAGCGCGTGATCGAAATTCGCGACGGCCTGATCATCAGCGATTCGGCCGCCGAAAAGCCCACGGTCGACAACGGCCGCGGGCTGCAGGCCGACCAGCTGCGCCAGCGCCTGGACCGTGGCGCGACCTTGCACGGGGCGTGGAAGGGCGAATTGCTCGAAGCCCTGCAGGCGGCCTGGCGGGTGATGTGGGTCAACCGCTTCCGCACCGCCCTGACCCTGCTGGGCATCGTCATCGGCGTGGCCTCGGTGGTGGTGATGCTGGCAGTGGGCGAAGGCAGCAAGCGCCAGGTCATGGCGCAGATGGCAGCCTTCGGCTCGAACATCCTCTACCTCAACGGCAAGCCGGCGAGCCTGGGCGAGCAGGCCGGCACCATCACCCTCGACGATGTCGCTGCCATCGGCCAACTGCCGCAGGTCAAGCACGTGATGCCGGTGATCGGCGAAAAGATGATGGTGCGCCACGGCAACAACAGCCAGCGGTTCTATGTGGGTGGCAACAACACCGGGTTCCCCGAGATTTTCAACTGGCCGGCGGTGCAAGGCAGCTTCTACACCGATGCCGATGAAGCCAACGCTGCCGCGGTGGCGGTGATCGGCCAGAAAGTGCGGGAAAAGATGCTCGACCCTGGGCGCGACCCTCTGGGGCAGTACCTGCTGATCGGCAATGTGCCGTTCCAGGTGGTCGGCATCCTGGCCGGCAAGGGCGCCAGCTCTGGCGACCAGGACAGCGACGGGCGCATCGTGGTGCCCTACTCCGCCGCAGCCATCCGCCTGTTCGGCCAGCGCGACCCGGACTACATCGCCGTTGCCGCCCTGGACTCCACGCGGGTCAACGAGGCCGAAGCGGCCATCGACAAGCTGCTGCGCCAGCGCCACAACGGCCGCCAGGACTTCGAGCTGACCAATGACGCGGCGCTGATCCAGGCCGAGGCGCGCACGCAGAACAGCCTGTCGCTGATGCTGGGGGCGATCGCTGCGATCTCGCTGCTGGTGGGCGGCATCGGCGTGATGAACATCATGTTGATGACGGTGCGCGAGCGCACCCGTGAAATCGGCATCCGCATGGCCACTGGTGCGCGCCAGCGCGACATCCTGCGGCAATTCCTCAGCGAGGCGGTGATGCTGTCGATGGTCGGCGGCCTGGCCGGCATCGTCCTGGCCCTGGCCATCGGTGGCGGCCTGATGCTGGCCGAAGTGGCGGTGGCCTTTGCCCTGCCCGCCATGCTCGGCGCCTTCGCCTGCGCCGTCGTCACCGGCATCGTGTTCGGCTTCATGCCAGCGCGCAAGGCCGCCCGCCTCGACCCGGTCAAAGCCCTTACCAGCGAATAACCCATGACTCTGCCTAGCCGCATCAGCCTGTTGACCTTATGCGTATGCCTCGCCGCCTGCAGCACGCCGCCAACACCCGCCAGCGGCATCGCCGCGCCATCCGCCTGGCAAGGCGAGGCCGCATCACCCTCGGCACAACTGCCAACGACACAGTGGTGGCAAGCCTTCGCCAGCAGCGAGCTCGACCGCCTGGTACAGCACGCCCTGCACAATGCCCATGACCTGGCTGCCGCCACGGCGCGGGTACGCCAGGCCCAGGCCCGCGCGGTCATTGCCGGCGCGCCGCTGTTGCCGGAGTTGAAGCTGGGCCTGGACGGCAGCCGCCAACGCCTGCTGCACGGTGACGGCTATGACCAGCTGGATGTCAGCCGCAGCGAGCCCACCAGCACCTCGTTCGACATGCAGCTCAGCGCCAGCTACGAAATCGACTTCTGGGGCGGCCTGCGGGCGACCCGTGACAGCGCCCTGCGCAGCCTGGATGCCAGCCGCTTCGACCGCCAGACCGTGGCGCTGACCCTGGTCAGCGCGGTGGCCGACAGTTACCTGCAGGGCCTGGCTTTGCAGGAACAGTTGCGCATTGCCCGCCTCAACCTGCGCAATGCCCAGGACGTGCTGGGCCTGGTCGAGGCACGCCAGCGCAGCGGGTCCGCCACGCGCCTGGAACTGGCCCAGCAGCGCAGCCTGGTGGCCGCGCAGCAACGCCAGTTGCCGTTACTGGAACAGAAGTGGCAAGACAGCCGGGTCACCCTGGCGACCCTGCTCGGCGACCCGGTGCAGTCGCTACCCACCAGCCAGGACGCGATCAACAGCCTGCAATGGCCCGCCATTGGCAGCGGCGTGCCCAGCGAGCTGCTCACCCGCCGCCCGGACATTGCCGCGGCGGAAGCACGGCTGGCCGCTGCCAGCGCCAACGTGCAGGTCGCCCGCGCCGCCATGCTGCCCAAGCTCACCCTCGGGGCCAACCTGGGAGCTGGCGCCAATACCTTTGCCCATTTGTTCGACAGCTCCTACTACACCCTCACCAGCGGCCTGGTCGCGCCGATCTTCAACAACGGCCGGCTGCGTGCCGCGCGTGAACTGGCCGAGGCTGAACAGATGGAGTTGCTGGAGACCTACCGCAGCAGCATCCTGGCCGCTTTTGCCGATGTCGAGAAAGCGCTCAATGCGATCCAGGGCGTGGACCGCCAGCGGCAGTGGCAGGATGAAGAGGTGGCGCAGGCGCGGCTGGCGTTCGACCTGGCGCAGCAGCGCTATGGCGCGGGAGCGGAGACGCTGTTGAGCGTGCTGGAGACCCAGCGCACCTTGTATGTGGCGCAGGACCAGCAGGCACAACTGCGCCTGGCCCGGTTGCAGGGTAGCGTGGCGTTGTACAAGGCATTGGGGGGTGGGTGGCAGGTCGGGCAGTAAACCGCGTTGCCTTCCGGGGCTGCTGCGCAGCCCATCGCGACGCAAGGCCGCTCCCACAGGTTCAAGCCATGCGCCGTCATGTGGGAGCGGCCTTGTGTCGCGAAAGGGGCGCAGAGCGCCCCCAATCAACGCGAGCGCTGCGCCACCTTCATGTTGCGCGCATACCACGGCCGCTGCGGTACCTTGGGCCGCAGCTTGTCGAGCAGGTCGTCATCGCTGTAGATGATGCGCAAGGCCAGCTTCATGGTCTCCGGGTCCATCTCTACACTGCGCCCGGGCCGCAAACCCGGCACCGTCGAGCAGCCATGGGTATCCGGCCCCAGCCACGGGTCGGCCACCTCCACCCAGCGCCCTGGCGCAAACCATGGCACGCCATTGACTTCCAGGCGCCGCACCTCGCCCGGGTGCAGCCGCTCATGAGCGTGGAACCAGTCCTCGATGCGGTCGTCGATCCAGCCATGAAAGTGCCAGAACACCGGGTTCACATGGGATGAAAACGGGTCACCGAGAAAATCGTTCTGTTCGGCGAACCAGCGGTCGGCAAAATCATCCGGCGTGCGCGCCGTCGGCACCGGCATGCCGTTGGAGGGGTCGCGCGGCACCGATGCCCAGCGCATGTGCAGCCAGTCGTGCAGGCCCAGCTCCACTTCCGAACCGAACTGGCCCAGGGTCAAGGTGCTCAGGTACTCCGGGTCGGTGTAGCGCGACTCCCAGACCAGGAAGTTGCCATGGAAGGTATCCGGCGTCTTGATGTCGCGCACCCACTGGGTGTAATCCGCATCACCGCTGGCCAGCCAGGTGGGCGGCAGGGCATTGCCGTCATGGTTGTCGAAGTAGCGGGCGAATCCGGCCCGGTCGCGCTCCAGTTCCGGCTGCGGCAGCGGGAAGCGCGTCCATGACGGCAGGTCCTGCAAGGCACGCGCCCTGCCAAGCATGTGCCGGTGCATGAAGAAAAAGTCTTCGCCCGAGCCGTTGCGGTCCTTGTGCCGGCCCCGCGCGTCACGCTCGCGATCACGCGGCCCGGGCTGCCAGCCCAGGCCACGCAGGGCGCCCTGCTTGTCCTTGCCCAGTTTGTGCCATTTGTCCCGCGACGAGTGCCACAGCTGGTGGAACAGGCGATGCTCCGGGGCGGTCAGCCAGGCCAGCAGTTGCGGGTTCAGCGGGATACGCTCGCGCGCCTCGGGGAAGGTGCGCTTCAAGGCCAGGAACTGGTTGTCCTCCACGGGCAATGTCAGCGCGCGGTCCAGGCGTGCAATGCGCCCGTTGAGGGTGGCCGGCCCGGCGTTGCCGAAGCGGCCCCATACCTCGTCGAGCACGATATGGCATTCATAGCGGGCCTGGGCCGAAAACAGGCGCCAGCGCAGGGTGCCCGGCTTGTCCGCCAACAGGTCGCCTACCACGCGGTAGCGCGGTTCCTCCTGCCCACGCAGGCGCTCGGGGGTATCCAGGTAGCCGCGCAGGGCGCGCCCGCTGGTTGCCACATCCAGGAACAGCTCCAGTTCACCCGTGGGCAGGCCGTCCAGGCCCGCATCCTTGCCTTGCAGGGTCCAGCGCCAGATGCCGCGCAGGGTATCGCCCAACTGCTGCAGGCGGGTATCGGCCAACTCGACCACGGCCTCGCCAGGGGTTTCCGGGAATTCCTCGGCGGCACGCTGGCGCTGCACATACAGCGCCCCCAGCGCACCGGGCACCACCACCCCCGTCAATGCCACACCGGCGATGAAACCGCGTCGGGAAATCGTCATTGCATACCTGTGCATTCATTGCGGCCATGGAGCACGGCCCGTCCAAGGCTAGAACGTTGCACGGCAGGCGAAATTTAGCGGCTTGCCACCCCCAAACCTTGAAGGCAACTCGGTCAATGTAGGAGCGGCCTTGTGTCGCGAAAGGGCCGCAAGGCGGCCCCGGCAATTTTGCAGAGGTGCGAAGATCCTGGGGGCGCTGCGCACCCCTATCGCGACACAAGGCCGCTCCTACAGGGCCCTGCGCCAGCGACCTGATAGCGGCTAAATTTCTCGGCTGCGAGCTCGTTCACTGCAGGTAGCGGCGGCCTCTGTGCCCATCCCTCGACGGTGAACCTACTGAGACCAAGATGACGACTCCACGCTGGAAGAAAGCCCTGTTTATCAGCCTGGCCGCGGCGGTTGCCGCTGGCGCCGGGTTTGCCGCCTGGCACTACTTCGCCACACCCGCCGGCTATCCCAGGGAGGTGACCCGCCAGGCCAACGACCTGCAGGAACGCATCATCTCGTTCGACAGCCATGTCACCCTGCCGCTGACCTTCGGCACCGAAGGCAGCGAGGCCGACAAGGATGGCGGCGGCCGCTTCGACCTGGCCAAAGCCGCACGCGGGCGTTTGTCTGGCGCGGCCCTGACCATCTTCGCCTGGCCAGAGTCCTGGACCGGTGACGGTGGCCCGCACCGCCCTACCCCAGGCTTCGTCGAAGCCGCCCGCCACACCCAGGAGGTGCGCTACAACGCCATCACCGCCATGGTCCGCGACTTCCCGCAGCAGGTGGGTATTGCCTATACCCCGCAAGACATGCGGCGCCTGCACGGTGAAGGCAAGTTCGCGGTGTTCCTCAGCATGCTCAACGCCTATGCGCTGGGCGATGACATCGACCAGCTCGACCGCTGGGCCGCGCGCGGCGTGCGCATGTTCGGCTTCAGCTACGTGGGCAACAACAGTTGGGCCGACTCTTCGCGCCCGCTGCCGTTCTTCAATGACACCGCCGATGCCCTGGACGGCCTGTCGCCGGTCGGCAAGCGCGCCGTGCAGCGGCTGAACGACCTGGGCGTGATCATCGATGTGTCGCAAATGTCCAGCAAGGCGCTGGCCCAGGCCGTCGCCCTCAGCCGCGCGCCGGTGGTGGCCTCGCACTCGGCGCCGCGGGCGATGGTCGACATCAGGCGCAACCTCTCCGACAAGGAGCTGCAGCTAATCAAGGACAGCGGCGGCGTGGTCCAGCTGGTGGCCTTCTCCACCTACCTCAAGCCCTTGAGCAGCAAGACCCAGGACAAACTCAACGCCCTGCGCGCCCGCTACGACCTGCCGCCACTGGCCAACCTCGACTACGCACTGATGCCCGGTGACCCGGTGATCGCCGGCTGGCCCGAGCAGAAGGTCGGCCAGTACGCCAACGCGCTGTACGGCATTCTCGAGGAGGAACCGCCGGCCACGCTCAAGGACTATGGCGACGCCATCGACTACACCGTGCGCAAGGTCGGCATCGACCATGTCGGCCTGAGTTCGGACTTCAACGAAGGCGGCGGCATCGACGGTTGGCAGAACGCCAGTGAAGCACGCAACGTCACCGCCGAACTGATCAGCCGCGGCTACTCCGAAGCGGATATCGCCAAGCTCTGGGGCGGCAACTTCCTGCGGGTGTGGGAGCAGGTGCAGCGCGCCGCGCAACCTGTCGCCACCTCATCCCCCTGACCCTTGCGAGCCATTTGATGAACGATCGTCGCACCTTTCTCAAGCAGGCCGGCCTGCTTGCGGCCGCCCTGCCCCTCACAGGCCCACTGCTGCCTGCCGCCCGAGCGGCAGCTGCGCAGCCTGCCACCGCCAGCGACTGGGCCGGGTTTCGCAACCTGTTCGAGCTGGACCCGGCCTACGCGCACTTTGCCAACTTCCTGATCACCTCGCACCCACGGCCCGTGCGCGAAGCCATCGAGGCGCTGCGTGCCCGCTTCGACCGCCACCCGGCCCGCATGGTCGACTGGGACAGCCAGTCGGAATGGAAGCACGAAGCCGCCGTGCGTGAATGGGCGGCCCGCTACCTCGAAGTGACGCCCCGGCAAATCGCCCTGACCGGCAGCACCACCGAAGGCCTGGGGCTGATCTATGGCGGGCTGAAGATTGCCCCGGGGCAGGAAATTCTCACCACCGTGCACGAGCATTCGGCCGCCCGCCATACCATGGGCTTTCGCACCACGCGCGATGGCACACCGGTGCACCGGTTGCGCCTGTTCGACGACCCCGCCAAGGTCAACAGCGACCAGGTACTGGCCACCATCGCGGCGGCCATCGGGCCGAAAACACGGGTGCTGGGCATGACCTGGGTGCACTCGGGCAGTGGCGTGAAACTGCCCGTTGGCGAGATCGGCGCGCTGGTGCGCGAGGTCAATGGCCAGCGTGACGAGCAGGACCAGATCATCTACGTGATCGACGGTGTGCATGGCTTCGGCGTCGAAGACATGCGCTTTGCCGATCTCAACTGCGACTACTTCATCGCCGGCACGCACAAGTGGATGTTCGGGCCGCGGGGTACCGGGATCATCTGCGCGGCGTCCACCGAACTGAAGCAGCTGAACCCGAGCATTGCCACGTTTTCCGAGAACGAGGACTTTGCCACGGTGATGACGCCCGGGGGTTACCACGCGTTCGAGCACCGCTGGGCATTGGGCAAGGCGTTCGAGCTGCACCTGCAGTTGGGCAAGGCGGCGGTGCAGGCGCGGATTCATGGGCTTAATGGCTATCTCAGGCAGCGGCTTGAGGCGCTGCCGGGGGTCGAGTTGGTGACACCGCGCAGCACGCAGTATTCGGCGGGGTTCACCTTCTTCCGGGTCACGGGGCAGGATGCTGACGAGGTGGCCCGGTATCTCAACAGCCAGCGCATCGTGGTCGATGCGGTTTCGCGGGATGTCGGGCCGGTGGTGCGGACGGCGCCTGGGCTGTTGAATACCGAGGCGGAGATCGAGCGATTGGTCGATGTGTTGAAGAAGCACCTTCGCGGGTGAGGCCCTGGGGCCGCTGTGCGGCCCATCGCGACACAAGGCCGCTCCTACAGGTACAGCGCCAAGCTCGAATAGACGCGGTCTACTGTAGGAGCGGCCTTGTGTCGCGAAAGGGGCGCGCAGCGCCCCCGGCAATTTCGGCCCATCACCGGCCAATGACCCGCTTCAACCACTCCCCGACATCCCGGTAAATCCCCTCCACCTGCCCCACGATCCCCGACATGCGCAAGAAGTCATGGGTCAACCCCTCCACCCGGGCAAAGGTCACCGCCGTCCCACCCGCCACCAGCCAGTCACGATAGGCCATGCCCTCATCATGCAACGGGTCATACTCGGCCACGAACAGGCAAGCCGGCGCCAATGGCTCGCGCAGCGTCGACAGCAACGGCGACACCCGCCAGTCCAGGCGCTGCTCGCACTGCGGCACATAATGCTGGTAGAACCAATCCAGCGTAGGCGTCTCCAGCAGGTAACCCTCGGCATGCTCGCGATGGGACTCACGCCAGCAGGAGATATCGGTCACCGGGTAGAACAGCAACTGTGCCAGCGGCTTGAACGCCAGCGCCTCCGGCTGCTCCACCGCCGTAATGGCCAGCACCGCCGCCAGGCTGGCGCCCACACTGTCCCCTGCCAGCACCACCCGGCGGTTGTCCAGGCCCAGCGAGGCCGCCTGCTCAGCCAGCCAGTTGGCGGCGTCCAGCACATCGTGCAAGGCTTTCGGGAACTGCTGCTCCGGTGCCAGCCGGTAGTCCGCCGCCAGCACCGCGAACTCGCCCAGGGCCGCCAGGCGACGGCACACCGAGTCATGCGAATCGAGGCTGCCGACCACATAGCCGCCGCCATGCAGGTACAGGATCACTGGCTGCAAGGCAGCACCAGCATCGCCCTGGCGGTACAGACGAGCAGCCAGGCGGGCACCGTCGCGCACGGTAATCTGCAACTCGCTGGCCGTGACGTTGCCGGGCGGGCTCGGGTCGAGTATCTGCGAGCTGCCTTCGAACTCGGCACGGGCCTGGGCCACGTCCATCGCGTGCATGGGCAGGCTCCTGCCCGTCAGCCGGCCAAATTCGACCAGTTCCAGAAATGCCGCCAGATCAGGGTGCAATGCCATGTGGGTTCCTTGGGTGAACAATGTGACTCGAGTCTCCCTACGGGACGTAGCAGCACACCGAAAAATTACCCGCCCACACGGCTAAATCGTTGGTGCAGGCACTCGTTATCCCAGCACAACGAAAGACCGCCAGAGGCATACCGTGGACCTTCAGAGCATCCTCAGCAAACTGTTCGCCAACGCCCATGCCGTCGGCATCGAAGGCGTTTTCCAGTTCGTCTTCGGCCAGGACCGGGCCTTCTGGTCGGAGGTGCGTGACAGCAGCCGCACCGGTGCCGGCCGGCACAGCGCCCCGGACGTCACCATCGAGGTGGCCGAGCGTGACTTCCTCGGCATCATGGGCGGCACCGCCAACGTCGAAGAACTGTTCGCCAGCGCCCGCCTGAAGATCAGCGGCAACATGGGTTTGGCCACCCTGCTGCCGCAGATCATCAGCAACGCCCGGCGCGGCGCGCCGGCGACCAAGGTGTCGATGAACCAACGCTACCCGACACCGGCACGCCTCAGCGAACGGGTGTCGGCCGCGCAACCGGTGCAGCGCGAGGTGGCACGCATTGCCCGCGCCGACATGCCGCTGGCGCGCTTCCAGGGCGAATACCTGGCGCACGGGACGCCGGTGGTCATCAGCGATGCCCTGCAGGACTGGCCGCTGTTCACCATGGGCCGCGAAGCTTCGCTGGAGCATTTCGCCGAACTGCAGGGCATCACCCGGCACGGCGATTACGTGAAGAAGACCTTCTCCACCGACCGCGACTTCCGTTCCACTTCCATGGCCGACTTCATCGCCTCGCTGGACACCCCTGCCAAACCCGGCGAAACCCCGGCCTACATGGGCAACAACATCGTGCCGGAAAAGCTGCTGACGCTGATTCGCTACCCGCAGTACTTCGCCCGCGAGAAGTTCATTGCGCCGCGCATCTGGATCGGCCCCAAGGGCACACTGACGCCACTGCACCGCGACGACACCGACAACCTGTTCGCACAGGTATGGGGGCAGAAGTCGTTCATCCTTGCCGCGCCGCACCATCGCCCGGCCCTGGGTACCTGGTCGACCAGCCCCAAGGGCGGCCTGGACGGCTGCGACTTCAACCCCGACGCCCCGGATTACCAGCGCTTCCCGGCGGCGCGCGAGGTGCCGTTCCTGCGCGTGGTGCTGCAGGCCGGTGACCTGTTGTTTCTGCCCGAAGGGTGGTTCCACCAGGTGGCGTCTGTGACCACCTCGCTGTCGGTGAACTTCTGGGTGAATTCCGGGCGCGGTTGGTAGCCGGGATTAGCAAGGGGCGCTTTGCGCCCCTATCGCCGGCAAGCCAGCTCCCACAGGTACAGCGCAAGCCTTCCGGTCGGCGCAGTCCCTGTGGGAGCCGGCTTGCCGGCGATAGGGCCGCGCAGCGGCCCCGGCAATCGATCAGACCGCCGCGATCAACGCCTCGGCAAAGCGCTGCGCGACCTCATCGATCTGCTCGCCACTGATGATCAACGGCGGCAGGAAGCGCACCACCGCCCCATGCCGCCCACCGAGTTCCAGGATCAGCCCGCGCTTGAGGCACTCGCGCTGCACCTTCGCCGCCAATTCACGGTTGGCCGCCGGATGCCCAAGCGCATCCCGCTGGCCTTGCGGGTCCACCAGCTCCACCCCAAGCATCAGGCCACGCCCGCGAATATCACCCAACTGCGGATAATCCCGCTGCAACTGCTGCAGGTGCTGGCGCAG
This sequence comes from Pseudomonas sp. B5(2017), assembly GCF_002112825.1. Lineage (NCBI taxonomy): Bacteria > Pseudomonadati > Pseudomonadota > Gammaproteobacteria > Pseudomonadales > Pseudomonadaceae > Pseudomonas > Pseudomonas sp. B5(2017). The sequence continues at coordinate 335,889 of NZ_NEIR01000004.1, read as the reverse complement.
GCGCTGGCCCATGGCCTCGGCATGCTCTGCCAGGCGATGCTCGACCAGGTAATCGATCACCGCCGAACCCGCCGCCATGGCCATCTGGTTACCACGGAAAGTGCCGGCGTGGGCGCCCGGTTTCCAGGTGTCCAGCCAGTCGCGGTACACCACCACCGCCAGCGGCAGGCTGCCGCCAATGGCCTTGGACAGGGTGACCACGTCCGGGATGATGCCGGCATGCTCGAAGGCGAACATGCGCCCGGTACGGGCGAAACCGCTCTGGATCTCATCGACGATCAACGCCACGCCGGCCTGCTCGGTGATACGGCGTACCCCCTTGAGCCACTCGATATCGGCCGGAATCACCCCGCCCTCGCCCTGCACCACCTCGAGGATCACCGCCGCCGGCAGCGGCACGCCGCTTTCCGGGTCGAGCAGCAGGGTTTCCAGGTAATGCAGGTTGGCCCTGACCCCGGCTTCGCCGCCCAAACCGAACGGGCAACGGTAGTCGTAGGGGTACGGCATGAACTGCACACCGTTGCCGAGCAAGGCACCCAGCGGCTGCTTCGGCCCATGGCTTCCCATCAGGCTCAGCGCACCCTGGCTCATGCCATGGTAGGCGCCATGGAAGGCCAGCACGGTGCTGCGACCGGTGGCGCTGCGCACCAGTTTCAGCGCTGCTTCGACCGCATCGGTACCGGTCGGGCCGCAGAACTGGACCTTGGCCTCACGGCGCAACGCCTCGGGCAGCACGCCGAACAGGTCCTGGACGAAGCGGTCCTTGACCGGCGTGGTCAGGTCCAGGGTGTGCAACGGCAGCTCATCGGCCAGTACCCGCTGGATCGCCTCGACCACCACCGGGTGGTTGTGGCCCAGCGCCAGCGTGCCGGCGCCGGCCAGGCAGTCGATGAACTGGCGGCCTTCGACATCCTCCACATGGATGCCACGGGCGCGCTTGAGTGCCAGTGGGATGCGCCGCGGGTAGCTGCGGGCGTTGGACTCCTGTTGTTGCTGGCGTTGCAGCAAGGGTGAATCGGTGAACTCGTACAAGGTACGCGGCGCGCTGGTCGGCGGGACCTGGGCAAGGCAGGAAGCGGTGGACATGGGTGAATCCTCGCAAGCAAGCGAAAGTGCGGGTGTTCGTCGCTTGGAGAACGCTTGAGTGCGGGGAGGATTTAGCGGTTGCTGTGGGATTTTTGAAAGCAGGCCCGGCCTCTTCGCCGGTAAACCCGCTCCCACAGGATTGGCACAGATCTCAGGGTTGATGCAGTACCTGTGGGAGCGGGTTTACCCGCGAAGAGGCCGGCACAGGCAATAAAAATCAATGCCCCGAGCGCGCCGGCACTTGCAACAACACCCGCAACCCATCACTGCGGCTGTCGAACTTCAGGCTACCGGCACAACGCTGCACGATCGCCTGCACGATCGCCAGCCCCAGCCCGCATCCACCACTCTGCCCGTTACGCCAGAAGCGCTCGGTCAGGTGTTCCAGGTCCGCCTCGGCAATCCCCGGCCCATGGTCCCGCACCATGAAGCCCACCTGGCCGTCAGCCATCTGCACCTCAAGCTCCACCGCCTCGTCGCCGCCATGGCGCAAGGCGTTGTCCAGCAGGTTGCGCAGCGCCGCCACCGCCAACGGCGCAGGCATGCCCAGGTAGATCTGCGTAGCGGCTTCAGGCAAGCGCAGCACGATGCGCCGGTTGTCACCGCCGCCGGCATCCTGCACCGCCTGCCGGGCCACCTGCTCGGCGCTGCACTGCACGCCATCCTCGAACGACAGGCTGCCCTCCACCCGCGCCAGCATCAACAACTGCTCCAGCGTGCGGTGCATGCGGTCGGCGCCCTGCTCGGCATGTTCCAGCGCCTGCTCACGCACGGCGCCATCGGTCATCCGCGCTACCTGCAGGTGGGTCTTGATCGCCGTCAGCGGGCTGCGCAGTTCATGCGCGGCATCGTCGGTCAGGCGCCGCTCACGCTCGATGGTCTGGGCAATACGCAGGAACAGCTGGTTCTGGGTTTCCAGCAACGGTTGCAGTTCGCTGGGCATCCCCGCCACCTGCAGCGGCTCGACGCTGTCCGCGCGCCGGCGGCGCAGGGCATCGCGCATGCGGTTGAGCGGCTCCAGGCCCTTGCCCAGGCCGATCCACAACAACCCCAGGCTGCCAAGCAGGGCCATCAGCACCGGCGCCGAGGCTGCCAGCAGGATCGACTGGTTCAGCGCCTCGCGCTCCATGTGCCGGTCGGCGGTGGTGATTCGCACATCGCCATGGTTGTAGGTGAAGGTGCGCCACAGCGCGTCGTCGATGGTCTGGTCACGGAAACCGCTGCGTTCATCGTCCATGACGCCATCATGCTTGTGGTTGCTGGCGAGAATCTCGCCACGCAGCGAGCTGACCTGGCAGGCCATGCCGTCCGGCACGCTGAACTGGTCGGCGGAAAAATGCGCCTCCCCACCCTTGGCGGTCAGCGGCTGCGGCAGCTGGTCGATCAGCCCGGCAACCATGCGCGCCGAAGCCACCAGGCGCTGGTCGAGGGAGAACATCATCTGCTGGCGCAGGTCGCGCAGCATCCACGCGGCGGCCAGCGCCCAGATGATCACGAAGGCGCTGCCCAGGATCAGGCTCAGGCGTACCCGCAGGCTCATGATGCGGCCTCCTCCGGCGCCTGCGCCGGGCCAAGGCGGTAGCCCAGACCGCGCACGGTCTCGACGATGCCGTTGCCCAGTTTGCGCCGCAGATGGTGGATATGCACGTTCAGGGCATTGCTCTCGACTTCGTCGCTGAAGCCGTACACGCAGTCTTTGAGCTGCTCGCCGGACAGCACCCGCCCGGGGTTCTGCAGCAGCGCCTGGAGCAATGCCTGTTCACGCCGGGACAGGTCGACCGGCTGGCCGGCCAGGGTTGCCTCGCAGCTGCTCGGGTCGTAGCGCAGCGGGCCGTGTTCGATCACATTCACCGCCCGCCCGGCCACCCGTCGCAGCAGGGTGTGCAGGCGAGCAGCCAGCTCGCGCAGGTCGAAAGGCTTGAGCAGGTAATCGTCGGCACCGGCCTGCAGGCCATCGACCCGGTCGGTGACCGCATCACGGGCAGTGAGCACCAGCACTGGCAGCGTCTCGCCTTTCTCGCGCAGGCGGCGCAACAGCTTCAGGCCGTCTTCGTCGGGCAGGCCAAGGTCGAGGATCATCACGTCGAACTGCGCGGCCTGCAGCATCGCCCGTGCATCGGCGGCGTTGCCCACACGGTCCACGGTCAGGCCCTGGGCGGTAAGGCCGGCGCAGATGCCGGCGGCGATCAGGTCGTCGTCCTCACAGAGCAGAACGTGCATGGCGGGGCTCCCGGAATGGTGTGGCTGGCATTGCACCTTGGGCAGATTAAGGGGGGATTATGGACCTTTTGTGGGGTGGATTGGGGTGTTCGTCTTGGGTGCGATGGCGAACACCAGGGCCTAAATCAACCCCTGCGGCGTATCTACATCCAGCAACACCCCAGCATCCTCCACTTCAACCACCACGCAACAATCCAGATGCGCTTGCACCACCGACCGGGCTCCTTCATCCCCGGCAAGCTGCCCCAGCGCCGGCCAGAAGTCGCGGCCGAAGACCACCGGGTGCCCCTGCTGCCCCGCATTGCGCGGCAACACGATGGTCGAGGCGGTGGCCGCCTCGGCCAACCGACGCAAGGTTACCGACTCGATCCAAGGCATATCACCCAGCAAGATCGCCACCGCCTGCGCCTGGCTGTCACCCAACGACCTGGCGCCGGCAGCCAGGCTATGCCCCATCCCCGACGCCGCATCCGGGCTGGCGATAACCCGGCAATCGGCAGGCAAGGCAAAATCCTCGCTCCACTCGCCCGCGCGCAACACCACGCGCACATCATCGAACACCGCTTGGGCCCGTTCCACACTATGCGCCAGCAGGCTGCGACCATCAGCCAAGGTCGCCCGGCGCTTGTCTGAACCGAAACGCGTGCCGCGGCCTGCCGCCAGCACCAGCGCAACCACGCTCACAGCGCGCCCCGCTCGATGCCGTTGCGCACCCGCAGAATGTCGGCCAGCACCGCCAAAGCGATCTCGGCCGGGGTCTTGCTGCCCAGGTTGAGGCCGATCGGGGCGTGGATGCGGCCCAGTTCGACCTCGCCCAGGCCACCGATCCGCCGCAGGCGTTCGCGGCGCTTGTCGGAGGTCACCCGGGAGCCCATCACACCGATATAGAACGCCTCGGTGCGCACCGCTTCGAGCATCGCCAGGTCATCGATCTTCGAGTCGTGGGTCAGCGCCACCACGGCTGTGTCGGCATGGCAACCGCCATGGGCGATGAACTCTGACGGCAGCTCGTGGCGCACTTCGATGCCATCCAGCCGCACGCCGTCGAGCACTTCGTCACGGGGCTCGCAAAGGATGACTTCGAAGCCCATGCCCTTGCCGAACTCGGCACAGAAATGCGCGACGCTGGAGTACCCGGCCAACAGCAGACGCTGGGCGGCACCCACACGCAAGAGTACACAAGCACTTTCACGCTGCACACGCGGCCCCTGGCTGTGGTCATCGGCAAGCAGGCGCCTGCCCTCGGGCAGGCTCACTTCACGCAGCACGCGGCGCTGGCCCTGCAATGCGCTTTCCAGCTCACGCAGGTGCGCCTGCACGTCACATTCGGCCGGCAGGTTCTCCACCAGCACTTCCAGCACGCCGCCACAGGGCAGGCGGATGCTCGAACGCGAGTCGCTGCCATCGCCATAACGCACGATGGCCACTGGCTCGGGAAACTCCCCCCGGCCCACGCGCTCGAGAAAGTCGTCTTCGACGCAGCCACCGGACAGCGAACCCAGCCACTGCCCGCTGGCGTTCACCGCCAGCAGCGAGCCCGGCGCACGGGGCGCCGAGCCATAGGTGGCGAGCACCGTGCACAACCACACCCGCTGGCCTCCGCACGACCACTGCAACGCCTGGCGGACCACCTGTAGATCGAGATGCTGCACCCTTTACTCCGCCTTCAGCTCGGCGAGCTGCTGTACGCTCAGGTCACCGGGCAATCCACCCCAGGCCTGGCGCAGGTAGTTGACCATATCCGCCACCTGCTGGTCATCGAGCTTGTCGGCAAAGCCCGGCATCGGCTGCATGCGCTCGAAGCCGGTGAACTGCTGCTCACGGATGCCTTCGAGGACCACCTTGACCAGGTTGCGCGAGTCGGCCTGGCGCAGCACCGTGTTGCCGCGCATGGCCACGGCGATGTGCGGCTTGCCCTCGCCGTCCACCCCATGGCAGCCGGCGCAGACATTCAGGTATTGCTGGCGGCCGCGCCTGGCGCTGTCGCTCATCTGCTCCAGTGCCACCGCCTGGATGGCCTTGGCCGGCGGTGGCTGGTCGCCCAGCAGGTAGGTGGCCATGGCCGCCAGGTCGGCATCCTCCAGGTGCTGGGTGCTGTGGTGCACCACCGGGAACATTTCGTTGAACATGCTGCCCTGGGCGCTGATGCCGTGCTTGAGGAAGGTGGTCAGGTCCGGCTGGGTCCAGCCGCGCTCGGCCAGGTCCTGGGCCAGCAGGCTCGGGGCCAGGTAGCCACCCAGCAGGCCGCCGCTCAGGCGCTGGTCCTGCTGCAAAGCACCGATCGGGTTGCGCGGGGTATGGCACTCGCCGCAATGGCCCATGACTTCGACCATGTACTGCCCACGCTGCCAGGCCGGGCTTTTGCCCTCGGTCGGCTGCAGTTGCACGCTTTTACCGTACAGCATGTTCCAGCCGCTCAGCCCCTGGCGCACGTTGAACGGAAAGCGCAACGCAGTCTGCGGTGCCGGGCGGTTGATTGGCGGCACGGTCATCAGGTAGGCGAGGATCGCGTCCGAATCTTCGCGCTTGATCAGGTGGTACGAGGTGTACGGCATCGCCGGGTAGAGGTTGGCGCCGTCCTTGCGCTTGCCCTCGGTTACCGCGGCGAAGAATTCGTCGGCGCTGTAGTTGCCGATGCCGTACTGCTTGTCCGGGGTGATGTTGCTGCCGTAAATGGTGCCGAACGGCGAATGGATCGGCAGGCCGCCGGCGTACGGCGCGCCGCCTTCGGCGGTGTGGCAGGCCATGCAGTCGGCCGCGCGGGCCAGGTATTCACCGCGCTTGACCTGCGCCTGGTCGGCTGCCTGGGCAAGCGAGGTAATGGCAAGGCCGAGAGCCAGCGCCAGTGCGCTACGAACAAGACCCATGCTCAACCCTCCTTGACCAGGCCGAGGTCGTTGAGCACCGTGCGGGTGGCGTCGTAGTAACGCACGTAGCCGGTGCAACGGCAGATGTGGTGGCCCAGGCTCGCCTCGATGCGGTCTTCCACCTCGCTCTTCTTCAACGGCTGGCGCTGGGCGGTTTCCACCAGCACCGTGGCGGCATTGACGAAGCCCGGCGCGCAGTAGCTGCACTGGAAGGCGAACAGGTCGACGAACTTCTGCTGGATCGGGTTCAGCGTGAGGTTGCCGGCCTCGTCCTGTCTGGCATGGCCCTCGATGGTGCGGACCTTCTTGCCCTCGAAGTAATGCGCGCCGGTAATGCAGGTGCGCACCTCCTCGCTGGTGCCGTCGGGGTTGTCGACGATCACCACGCAGGCGTGGCAGATGCCCTGGCCGCAGCCCAGGCGCGAGCCGGTGAGGTTCTGGTGTTCGTGCAGGTAGTCGATCATCGCCAGGTCGTCGGGGACCTCGACCGGGCCGACCGGTTGACCGTTGAGGGTCAGTTGCAGTGGACGGTTAGCCATTGAGGGCCTCCTTGATACGGGCTGGGGTGATGGGGAGATCGCGAACGCGCTTGCCGATGGCATGCGCGACGGCATTGCCGATGGCACCGACGACCGGGATCATCACCACCTCGGCGATGCCCTTGGACGGGTCGGTCGGTGACAGCGGCGGGAGGATTTCGCTGGTCTGCTGCCACACCGCCACGTCGCGCGCGTGCGGCAGGCGGTAGCGGTTGAAGTTCCAGTCGCCCTCCCCGGGCCCGCCCTCGTACAACGGCATTTCTTCGGTCAAGGCATGGCCGATGCCCATGGCGATACCGCCTTCGAGCTGGCCCTTGACCAGTTCCGGCACCAGCACCCGGCCGCACTCGACCCAGCTGTGGTGGTTGAGCACCTGCACTTCCTGAGTGCCCTTGTTCACCTTGACTTCGACAATGGTCGCCACCGGGCTGTAGTAGGTGACCATGGCGTTGTTCAGCTGGGTGTCGGGGTAGGCGGCGTTCTGCCGGTCGAGCAGGTGGTAGCCGTGGCTGCTCATCTGCGCCTTCTTGGCGTTCACCGCGCCATCACCGTACTTCACCGCCACCGCGTCGAGCGGGAAGCGCTCGCGCACGCCGTCGATGACGAAGTCGGCCTCGGCCCAGCTCCAGCGGTTGAAACCGTGCACGCTGACGCCAGTGACCAGGCCCATGTCATGGGCCTTTTGTGCCAGCTGGGCGAACGGGATCGGTGACAGGCCGTTGCCGGTCAGCTCGCCGTTGACCCATACCGCATTCTCGCGGCGCACCACCAGCGGGTTGGCCTGGCCGCCGTACGGGCCCTGGCGCCAGATGGCCATGGCCGCCGGCCACAGACCGTGGTTGAACAGCACGCGTGCCGCTTCGCGGGTGGCATGGCTGAAGTAGAAGGCCGAGTTGGTCGCCGACGACGGCGAAGCAAGCTTGCCGACCCAGCGCGGGTTGCGCAGCGCGGCGTCCTGCTCGGGCTGGCTGATCAGGTACGGGTTGCCGCTGGTGGTCAACTGCAACTCCGGCCATTCGGTGACCGCGGTCTTCACCTCGTCGGCCGAGCGGCCAAGGAAATCGCTGACCACCAGGGCCTGGGAGGTGGACATGCCGGTACCCAGCTCGGTGCCGATGTGGCGCAGGCTGATGCGCCCGTCGCGGCTGAATTCGATGCTGGCCATGGGGGCTTCGGAGCCGGTGCCGAAGTCTTTCTGGCAGATGGCAAAGCCCACGCCATACCAGTGGTCCGGGTCCTTGGCGTCCATCTGCTGCTTGCGCGCGTCGCGGTTGCGCCACCAGTCGTGCACGGCGGCCTTGTCGAGAATCTCGTACAGGCGCAGGGCGCCGGCCGGGACCGCGCCCTGGGTGTTCTTCATGCCCGACTTCAGCGCGTTGGCGCGGCGCAGGTCGATGGCATCGACGCCCAGGCGCCCGGCGATTTCATCCACCATCATTTCGGTGGCGGCCATGGTCTGCAGGGTGCCGTAGCCGCGCATGGAGCCGGCCTCGACGCCACGGGAATGATAGGCAGTGACCGACAGGTCGTTCTGCGGCATGTAGTAGATCGACTGCGCCGCCGTGGCCCCCACCGCTGCCACCGACGGGCTGTAGTTGATACGCCCGCCGCCGTCGCAGCTCATGTCGGCGCGGAAGATCTTGAAGCTGTTGTCCTTCTTGTCCACCGCCAACTGGTAGCGGATATCGAAGGCATGGCGCTTGATGCCGCTCTGGAACTGCTCGTAGCGGTCGTTGGCCAGGCGGATCGGCACACCGGCGCCATACAGCGCGGCCACGGCGGCGTAGAAGACGAAGATGTTGTTGTCTTTCGAACCGTAGCCCACGGTATAGCCCGGGTGCATGTTCAGCGTGTTCAGGGCGAAGCGCGACGGCTTGATCATGTGCACGCATTCCTGCGCCACTTCGAACGGGCACTGGGTCGCGACCACGAAGTGCAGCGTGCCGCTGGCCGGGTCGTACCAGCCGTTGCCGTTGTCCGGTTCCAGGGCGGCCGGCTCGATGGACGGCGTCTTGTAGCGCTCGTCGAACACCAGCCATTCCTCGGGTGGGTTGTCCAACTGCTCGGCCATGCGCTTGGCGTAGAACAGGCCCTGCTCGGTCAGATCGCCATGCTGGTTGGGCTGCTTCGACCACACCGGCTTGCGGTTGAGGATGGTGGGGAACAGCATGGAATTCTTCAGGCTGGAAAATTCATCGTCGTCGAACGGCGTGGCACCGCCCACGCGCACGAAGCGGAAGCTGCCGTAGGGGTCGCGCTGGTACAGCGGCGCCTGGGCGCCATAGCGGATCGCCTGGTCGTTGAACTGCAGCTTGCGCTTGGCCTGGCGGAAGCGCTCGAAGTCGTGCCAGATCAGGATCGCCACCGGGTGGCCGATGAACATCGGCACCTTGCCGGGCGGCAGCAGCGGGTCGGGCGAGTGGGCCTCGGGCCAGGCGATGCCGTCCTTTTCCAGGTCGGCAGCGGTGACGATGCGGTCCGGCTGCAGGTCGGCGCCAAGCAGGCTGAGGTCATGGCCGGCATAGATACGGTCGGCCTTGGTCGCCTTGAGCAGCAGCGCATGACCCTGCTGCGCGGGCCAGCCGGGCATGTCCTTGGCACGGATGTCGCGGGCGAACACCTTGTCGCCGCACACCTTGGACAAGGCGTCATTACGGAAACGCGCCTTGCCGTCATGGTTCATCCACTTCTGCGGCGAGGTGGTGACGCGTTCCTCCATCAGCGCGGCGAATGCCTGGCTGCCGAGCGGCGCCATGGTCACGCCGACACCAGCGATCAGGCCGCCTTGCAGGAAGGCGCGCCGGGAAATATCACGGTTGGACATGCTTGATCCTCTGGGCAGCAGGGGTACTGCCCTTTTTTTGATTCTGGTACTAGCCTGAAAAGCTGACCTGTACGTCAACTTTACAGCAATTGTGTTGGCGCAGGCAAAGTCAAGTCGACAATATGTCGCGACATGTCTGGGATCTGGGGCGGAATTTGCTCTGGGGCTGGTAGGTGTTTGTCTTAGGATCTCCCAGGCGCAGACAATCCCACGGCATACACCTCCAAGCCCTGATGCGCCCCCTGACCAAAAACCAGAGTTAACCTTGGGTTAATCGACCCAAGCCAGCATGACCCCTTTCAACGTACTGCCAAGGCGAAGACATGCGCGTCCTCCTGCTCTTCCTGACACTGCTGCTGGCCGGCCCGTTGCAGGCCAACCCGTTCGATGTCAAACCGGACTTCCTGCCGGTCAACCAGGCCTTCGTGCTTACCCACGACCGCCAGGCCGACGGCCAGATGCGCCTGTTCTTCCAGATCCAGCCTGGCTACTACCTGTATCAGAAACGCCTGAAGTTCGACGGCCTGCCTGCCGAACAGCACCCGCAACTGCCGGCCGCTCTCAACCATCACGACGAGTTCTTCGGCGACAGTGCGGTGTACCGCGACCAGCTCGAACTGCTGCTACCGGCCGATGCCCGGGGCCAGCTGCGCCTGGGCTGGCAGGGCTGTGCCGACGCCGGCCTGTGCTACCCGCCGCAAACCACGTTGGTCGACCTGGGTGGCAGTGTGGCGCCGGCGGCCGAACAAGCCAGTGACCAGGCCCTGGCCAGCGACCTGCAACAAGGCCACCTGGCCTGGAGCCTGCTGGCGTTCTTCGGCCTGGGCCTGTTGCTGGCCTTTACCCCCTGCTCGCTGCCGATGCTGCCGATCCTCGCCGGGCTGGTAATGGGCAATGGCGCCAGTGCCCGGCGCGGCTGGATACTGGCCGGGGTCTATGTACTGAGCATGGCCCTGGTGTATGCCGCCCTGGGCGTGGTCGCCGCGCTGCTGGGTGCCAGCCTGCAGGCCTGGCTGCAGCAACCCTGGCTGCTGGGCAGCCTGGCGGGGCTGTTCGTGCTGCTGGCCCTGCCGATGTTCGGCGCCTTCGAACTGCAACTGCCCGCCGCCGTGCGTGACCGTCTCGACCGCGCCGGGCAAGGCACCCGTGGCGGCAACCTGTATGGCGCGGCGCTGCTCGGCGCGCTGTCCGGCCTGCTGATGGGCCCGTGCATGACCGCGCCGTTGGCCGGCGCGCTGCTGTACATCGCCCAGAGCGGCGACGTGCTGCAGGGGGCGCTGGTACTGTTCAGCCTCGGCCTGGGCATGGGTGTGCCGCTGCTGTTGCTGGTAACCCTCGGCAACCGCTACCTGCCACGCCCGGGCGCCTGGATGAACCGGGTCAAGGGCGTGTTTGGCTTCGTGTTCCTGGGCATGGCGCTATACACCTTGCGCAGCCTGCTGCCCGCAGCATTGCTGCTGGCCCTGAGCGGCGCCTTGCTGATCGCCCTGGCCTGGGCTGCCTGGCCGGCCCTGCAGCGGTTGCCGGCGTTGCGCGCGTTGCCGCTGCTGGGTGCCCTGTGGGGCGGCCTGCTACTGGTAGGTGCGGCGGCCGGTGGCGACGACCTCTGGCAGCCGCTGCGCCCGTTCGCCGGTGGCGGCGCTGCGTCGGCCACCGGCCAGCACACCGAGGACGCCTTCGTCACCGTCAGCCGCCCCGAAGACCTGCAACGCGAACTGGATGCGGCCAAGGCCCGTGGCCAGTGGGTGATGCTCGACTACTATGCCGACTGGTGCGTGTCGTGCAAGGTCATGGAAAAACAGGTGTTCGCCCGCAGCGACGTGCAGGCCGGCCTGGCCGGTGTGCACCTGCTGCGCCTGGACGTGACCGCCGACACCCCGGCCAGCCAGGCCCTGCTGCAGCGCTACCAGGTACCTGGCCCGCCCAGCATCATCTGGGTCGGCCCGGAAGGCGACGAACGCCGCGCGCGGCGCATCACTGGTGAGGTGGATGCAGCCGCCTTCCTGCAACACTGGACCCAGACCAGGAGCCAAGGCTGATGCTGACCGTAACCCTCGGGCCACTGACCATGGCCCTCAACCACCTGCTGATGCTCACCGCCCTGGTGATCGCCAGCATGGTCGGCTGGTGGGTCGCCCGGCGTGGCGGCGAGAGCCCGGAATCGGCACTGTTCAACCTGTTCCTGATCGGCCTGCTGTGCGCACGCGCCGGCTTCGTGCTGGCCTATTGGCCGATGTACCAGGACGACCTGCTGCAGATCATCGATATCCGTGATGGCGGCTTCCTGTTCTGGTCGGGCCTTGCCGGCATCGTACTCGGCGCCTTGTGGCAGGGCTGGCGCCATCCGGGCCTGCGCCGTCCGCTGGGCTGGGCGCTGTTCAGCGGCGCGCTGTTCTGGGGCCTGGCCAGCCTCGGTGGCCACCTGTACAGCAAGGGCACCGAACTGCCCGAGCTGAGCCTGCGCAAGGCCAACGGCCAATCCGTAGCGTTGCACAGCTACCGCGGCAAACCGCTGGTCATCAACATCTGGGCCACCTGGTGCCCACCCTGCCGACGCGAAATGCCGGTGCTGCAACAGGCGCAAAGCGCTTACCCGCACGTGACCTTCCTGTTCGTCAACCAGGGCGAGACCCCGGAAAACGTCAGCACCTTCCTCGCCACCACCGGCCTGAGCCTGACCCACGTGCTGTTCGACGGCACCGGCTTGCTGGCCCAGCGCGTCGGCTCCATGGCCCTGCCCACCACCCTGTTCTACGACGCCGACGGGCGCCTGGTCGGCAGCCATCTGGGCGAGCTGTCCCGGGCCAGCCTGCGCCACGCCCTGGAGCCTTTCGACCGGGCCACCGCGCCCGCCCCTGCCGCACAAGGAAACTGACATGCGACTGACTGCACTGCTGCCCCTGTCCCTGGCCCTGCTGGCTGCCCCCACCCTGCAGGCCGAAGAGCTGCCCAAGGCGATTGCGCAACTGCAAGCCAAAGGCGCCGTGATCAAAGGCAGCTTCGACGCCCCCAACGGCCTGCGCGGGTATGCCGCCGAGTACCAGAACAACGGCCTGGCGCTGTACCTCACCCCTGACGGCAAGCATGTACTGGTTGGCAGCCTGTTCGACGAACAGGGCAACGACCTCAGTGCCGAGCCGCTGAAAAAGCTGGTGTATGCGCCGATGAGCGAGGAAATCTGGGCGAAGATGGAGAAAACCTCCTGGATCGCCGACGGCAAGGACGATGCACCGCGCAAGGTGTACCTGTTCAGCGACCCCAACTGCCCGTACTGCAACATGTTCTGGGAGCAGGCACGGCCGTGGGTGGAGTCGGGCAAGGTGCAGTTGCGCCATATCATGGTCGGCATCATCCGCGAGGACAGCCCGGGCAAGTCGGCGGCGCTGCTGGCGGCGAAAGACCCGGCCAAGGCACTGCACGAGCATGAAAAAGCGGGCAAGGCCAGCACACTGAAACCATTGGCACAGGTGCCAGAGGCGGTGCAGCAGAAGCTGGCGGCGAACATGGCGCTGATGGAAGAGATGGGTTTACAGGCGACCCCGGCGATCTTCTATCAGGATGACCAGGGCAACCTGCAGAGCCAGCAAGGCGCGCCGCGGCCGGAGTTGCTTGGGAAGATTCTCGGCAAGCGCTAAGTACACCGTTGCCTGTTCCGGCCTCATCGCCGGCAAGCCAGCTCCCACAGGGACCTCACAATATTCAAACCCTGTGGAGTACCTGTGGGAGCTGGCTTGCTGGCGAAAGGGGCGCACAGCGCCCCCCAGGTTTCCTATAACCCTTCCAGCTCGGCCATCAGGTCACTGAGCCGGTCGACCTTGTCGTCATCCAGCACACTGCCCTGCAGCCCCTGCACATACACCGCCAGCTCCTCCACCGTGCTGCACTCGAACATCGCCCGCAACGGCACGTTCAACTGCAACTGCTTCTGCACCCGCGAGGCGATCTGGGTGGCCAGCAGCGAATGCCCGCCCAGCTCGAAGAAGTTGTCGTGCACCCCGACCCGCTCGGCCTTGAGCACATCGGCCCAGATACCGGCCTGCACCACCTCAAACTCATTGCGCGGAGCTCATCAAGTGGCGCATTTCTCTGAACCACGATCAGGTTTTACATCTTGAAACACTAACTTCCACATCCAAAACAATAAACACACTTCTACTCCGCCAATCGCAAAAAGAACACTCACTACTGAATCACATATCAATCTCACGAGACATACAGACCAGCCCCACACCAAAGTAGGAAGTTTCTCACTCTCGCAATTAATCATTGGACATTCATCAGAGATACCCCTCAGCCAATTCCCACAACACCAACTGAAACTTAAACAACCAGATAGCGGCCTTAGCAGCGAATCACTCCCAACAAACTTGACGCACATCAAGTTCAACTCTAAACCTGCAGTCACCCCGGTGTTCGGGGTCACGCTGAAGGAGAGTTAAATGAGCAATCAATTTGGCATCACCCTCATGACATTGGAGTTCGATAAAGACTGCAACATGGAGTCGGAATTCTTCGGAGGGTCTGGTAGCAAAGGCGGCTGCGGCGGAAGTGGTGGATGCGGTGGCGGTGGTGGCTGTAACGGCGGCAGTGGTGGACATAACAATATTGATCTCGACACCCTCAAACAGAAAGGACGCTAAGTAAACAGCGGGCGCCCAGTGGCCGTACAACTGGCGCCCGCCTCACTTACCAGGAAATAACGATGAAGATGCTAAGAATCCACAACTATGAAATCCTCAATTTTGATTCCGAGCCAATGATCTTCTCCGCCACAGGCTTCACCAAAATCACAGACCCCAAATTAGCAAAAGCATTACGACACATTGCTGACACACAGTCCTCCCTCCTCCACCGCGACGAACTTGAGCAAATATTAACAAAAGAAGGCCTACATCTTCAGAGCTCTATTGAGTTCCTCAAATCCATATTGATCGTCGGCGAACAAACAAACGCTCCCTATTTCGAAAACGCCGTACTTTATAGCGACATGGAAATCCCCAATACACTCAAGAACCACCTTGAAAGCAAATTGCAGGGGGCGATTACAACGCAAAGCCTCCCGACAACCCACATACCTGAAGCAACATCACCCACCCTATTTGTATTCGCGTGCCTCAAGCTTCGCCCCGAATCACTCAGATTAAACTATACAAAATTACTGAAACAAAATAACCACTGCGGAGCAAGCATTGGATACATTAGCGGTAATCAGTTCCACTTAACTGAACCTTACATACCATCAATAGGTAATCCCTGTGCTTTCTGCACGCTTGATCGAATCACACATTATGAAACATTGAGAAGCAGCCAACATCACTGGAGCAAGATCTTGACCTTTTGCCGAGCACAAAAGATTGACTTACCGAAAACCCCTATAGACGACCTCCAGACTGCATTGATCATCGGCACCGTCACTTCATTCATAAGCAAATTCACGCGACCTCAAAAGTCAAAGATCACCCAAGACCGAGTCTTGCTTTCCAGAACACTAAATCTTGACGATGGCACACTTATTGAGGACAGCAGTTTTCACTGGCCACTCTGCCAATGCTTGGAATCTAAACCATGACTATTGCTCACGATCAGTACCTCAAATACATCACTCCTGAAGTCATGGATGACACCTTAGCCTTTCACGCCAAAGGGAACTATACGATCCATCGATCAACACAACACATAAGCACCCTCCACAACATCCCATCAAAGACACTAGAGAAGCTAACAGGAAACGAACTCCCACTTAACGTCTTCACAAATTCAAGCAACCACACAGCGCTCAGCCTCAGCACCTTACCTGCAAACCACTGCCTACGAAGAAATGATTCTTGCCCTCATTTCCCAGGGCACACCATAGCTTTTGATACCGTCCGCTCGCTACTCGCACCGCTATTAAAAAAGAATGAACTTAGTTATAAAATAGGTTACCCGAGCGGTGGAGCACTTTACCCAGTAGAAGTATTTTGCATCAACTTGCACAACAAAATCGACCACTGGCCAACTCAAAGCAACGCTCTGCACTTGCTTCCTTCATCACAAACATTTGAGGCACACACTCCAACAATTGATATCGACAAGCTCTCTCGAGCAATCGTGCCAGACTGCAGCAACATAGGCTCCCCAGCACTCGCTATCGCCTACTTCATTTACTTACCCAAGGCGCTATTCAAGTATCGGTATCGAGGTTACCGTCTTGCACTGATGGAAAGGGGCTCGATGTATATGCTCACAGACCTACGCTGCAAAGAACTTGGTTTAGAAGGAAGGCCGTGGTCGGGCTTTACCGACCACGAAGTAACAAATGGGCTTAATTTGAACCCAGCGTTATTTCTGCCTGCATGCATTCAGCTAGTTGGGTGAGCCAATGAATTTCTATAACGAGATCCATACCCCTTCGCGGGTAGATTTTGAACTCTTGCGACCGAGTGCAGTGACCCACATCCCACACACTGTAGAATGTGGCAGCCGATGGCGGACATACGGCTCAAGCAGCGACTGGTCATCTGACGTAATCAAAACAGCAATCGGTGAACACTTCGAACGTAAGCACTTCTACCTGGATGTCCCTGCCCACGACACAAACACGCTAGATGTAGGCCTTACGATCGAGGAGCACAAAGCATTTATCGAAGCGCTCTCGCAAACGGCTATGAATGGTGGAGGCAACCTACTGAAGCACCACCGTTTTGACCGCACGAATGTTTATAGGATCTCTGACTTTTCGCGCTGCCTCATACCCACCGTCTGCATTTCCATTTCACCATGCAGGAACCCCATTGACAACCAAATCTACCCGATGGGTGATACTTGTGGCTGCAGCGCGCATGTAGACATTGAAGCCGCTATCACAGGCGCGCTCAAGGAAGCCTTAGAGCGACAATTCCTTCTAAGATTTTGGCTGACTAAAACCTGTACGGCGGTGATCAAACAAGATGAGGCTTGTGCCATGCTTATGGATTGCCCCAGCCTTGAACTCTTCAGAGAGTTTGCCCAATCAGGCGAGACAATTATCCTAGACCTCACGGACGAACGCTTCCCTGGCAGTTGCATATTATTCTGCTATGGCAACAAGCACAACAAAGACGCAAAAGTTAGATTTTGCGCAGGCATGGCGTATGCCGACACACCTGGCAACGCACTAAAAAAGGCTACAGTCGAGTTATGGCAAAAATTTCGATACATGTTATCTCTCGATAGCAGCAACTCGCAAGAAAACGACATCGAAGACCCTTATCTCAAGCACTTCATGAATTGCAACAAATACGAGACCTTCGATCAAATTTCAACTCAAATCACATCACACCGTTCCATCATCAACCGCTCACCACCCCCCTTTAACTGCCAAAACCTGATCAACACTATCAGACGTCTCAACCTTGATGGCTACCTCTATTTATCACACATGCCCGCAGCCCGATCAAACCTGTATTTTTGCAAATACATATCGCCAAACCTATTCCTTCACATGAACAACTCCTTCTCCTTCAACACACTAAACAACCATTCTCGAACCTTTTATAAATCCATCATCCCAGAACAACTAACCCAAATGGTACCTTTCCCATGACCCTCCAAGGACCACATACCGTAACGCGAACAAAACAGATCTTCTCTGTCGCCAAGATATTGCTACTTGAGCATCTGCGAGAACCCACAGCATTGCTGTGGACTGCTGCAGCACCCTGTTTGATGTTTGTATTGCTTAGGCAAAACTCCTCACTCACAGTCCCATCAGACTCAACATATACATCCTCTGCTGCTTGGTTTTACGCCTACATCGCTGCAAACGTCGCCTTCTTTGGCCTCAGTTTCTACCTGATCGGCAGACGAGAAAGCGGCTTCGTACGTTCATTCATCTACCAACGAGAGGCGATCACGCTTTTCCTTACATCACACGCCGTCAGCTATACGCTGGTCAGCGTCATATACGCTAGTTTCTTCTACTTCATTTCCAAACCACTTTACGGTCTCTATTCGCTGCCGGAATTCCTGCATCTCACAGCCGCGTTCTATACAAGCTATATGATATTTTCCTGCATCGGCCTGGCCATCGCCGCGATGCCGATTAAATTCAGTACTGCCGGCACATTATTCTCGCTTCTTTCATTCCTTATGCTCCTTTCTGGTTACTTGGGTGCCACACAAGCAAATGACACTCATTGGTTAGCCTTGATCAACCCCTTGCACTTAAGCACAAAAATAATAAACGGAGAGTTACCACTCGCCACCAGCTTTTTCGCAGCCTTTGTCAGCTCAACAGCCGGACTCTATTTGACAGGACGACTGTTTAGAATCCAACCCATCTGGAGTCGATATTAAGTGAACCTACTAAACATCAACAATCTCAGCTTCTCGCACATCAAAAAACCATTATTACAGAACATCACACTAAACCTAAAAAAAGGAGAAGCAGTCGGCATACTGGGTAGTAACGGGGCGGGCAAAACAACGCTTTTCGACCTGATCTGCAACATCAGAAAACCAAGCAACGGCACAATCATAAATTCATCCAGACAGCAGGCTTATCTGACTCAAGTACTGACACCACCGCCCTTGCTCAGGATGAGCGAAGTCTACCAACTGATTACACATTTAAACTCCAGATCTGCACCGGATCACTGCGAGGTGCTTTCGCGCCTCTCTGAATGGTCACCTTCCCTGTCGAAACGGTATGCTGAAATCTACAAAAAGAAGGCATCTACTTGCAGCTATGGCGAAGTCCGGAGTTTTGTCACACTGACGCTACTGCTCATGGGCAGCGACCTGATCATCCTCGACGAGCCGACTGCGGGGGTAGACCCAGAATTCAGACACCACATATGGCTAGGTATAAAAAACGCGTGCAAAAACGGGGCTAGTGTTTTGATTTCATCTCACTATACCGAGGAAATTGCCACAAACTGCCATCGTTTCTACATGCTCGCTCATCAACACCTCGAGCCATTTGAGAATGCTCATGAGTTTCTCGCTCGCTACCATGCGGACTCTTATGATGAAGCATTCATCAATGCGTCGATGTCGCAGGAAAAAATCGGGGCCGCATCATGATGGCGAAGAACCATGGGAAAGATGGGCTTGCAGGTATGGCACCGGCTGCGCCGGAGTTCGCGGGCATGCCCGCTCCCACAGGTACAGCGCCAAACCTCGAAAACAACGCCGTATCTGTAGGAGCGGCCTTGTGTCGCGAAAGGGCCGCATAGCGGCCCCAGCAATTTCAACTTTTGTGCACCAATCCTGGGGCGGTGCAGGCCTCACCCGCTCAGGTCACAACCCCTCCAGCTCAGCCATCAGGTCACTGAGCCGGTCGACCTTGTCGTCATCCAGCACACTGCCTTGCAACCCCTGCACATACACCGCCAGTTCCTCCACGGTGCTGCACTCGAACATCGCCCGCAACGGCACGTTCAACTGCAACTGCTTCTGCACCCGCGAGGCGATCTGGGTGGCCAGCAGCGAATGCCCGCCCAGCTCGAAGAAGTTGTCGTGCACCCCGACCCGCTCGGCCTTGAGCACATCGGCCCAGATACCGGCCAGTACCTCTTCCAGCTCGTTGCGCGGCGCCTGGTAGGCATGGCTGTGCTGGCCACCGATGTCGATGGCCGGCAAGGCCTTGCGGTCGAGCTTGCCGTTGGCGTTGTGCGGCAGGCTGTCGAACCAGCCCCAGTGCAGTGGCACCATGTACTCCGGCAACTCGGCACGCAGGCGCTGCTTGAGCTGTTCCAGCAACGCAGCGTCGGCTGCAACGCCCTGATGCGCCACCAGGTAACCCACCAGGTGCTTGCCATTGACGCCCTCCTGCACGCCAACGGCAGCGTCGCGGAGCTCCGGCTGTTCGTGCAGGCGGGCTTCGATTTCGCCCAGTTCGATGCGGTAGCCGCGAATCTTCACCTGATGGTCGATGCGCCCGACATACTCCAGCACCCCGTCCGGGCGCTGCCGCGCCAGGTCGCCGGTGCGGTACAGGCGTTCGCCCGGTGCACCATGAGGATGGGGAATGAACGCCAGCGCCGTACGCACCGGGTCGCCGACATAGCCACGGCCCACGCCGGTGCCGGCCACGCACAACTCACCTGTCGCACCCAGTGGCACCAGCGCCTGGTCCTCGCCGAACAGATACAGGCGGTTGTTGTCGGTCGGCGTGCCGATCGGCAGGTAGCTGCCACGGGTCGAGGCGGCATCGACGCGGAAGAACGCCACGTCATCGGAGCACTCCGCCGGGCCGTAGGCGTTGACCAGGCCGATCCGCGGGTAACGCTGCAGCCACTGCGCCGCCAGCTCCGGTGGCATGGCTTCGCCGGTCGGCAGCATCCAGCGCAGGCCATCGAGGGCCTGGTGGTCGTTGGCCAGCATGCCCTGGATCAGCGACGGCACGCTCTCCAGCACGCTGATGCCGGTGGCCTGCACATGCGCCAGCAGGCCCTGCGGGTCATGGGCGATGGCGTTCGGCACGATCTCCACCCTGGCGCCGAACAGCGGCGCGGCAAGGAACTGCCACACCGAAATGTCGAAGCTCTGCGAGGCCGTCTGGGCGATCACGTCCTGCTCGCCGAGCGCCAGGTACGGCACCTTGCTCAGCTGGTTGTTGAGCATGCCGCGCTGCTCGACCATCACCCCCTTCGGCAAGCCGGTGGAGCCTGAGGTGTAGATCACATAGGCGAGGTTATCCGGCCCGCTGTGAATGCCGGGATTGTGGCTGGCCACCGGGCTGGCCTGGATGTCTTCCCAGACCAGTAGCTGCGGCCGTGCCGCCACTGCAAGCTGGTCCAGCAACTGCCGCCCTTGCCCGGCACAGGCCGCGCTGCACACCAGCACGGGTGTACGGCTGAGCTCGATGATGCTTTGCAGGCGCGCCGCCGGCAGGCCCGGGTCCAGTGGCAGGTAGCCGGCGCCGGCCTTGAAGCTGCCGACGATCATGCCCAGCAGCGGTAGCCCACGCTCGGCCAGCAGTGCCACCGGCTGGTCCAGGTTCACACCCGCCGCGATCAAGGCATGGCCCAGGCGGTTGGCCGCCAGGTTCAAGCCGGCGTAGTCGTAGGACGCGTCCAGGCAGCGGGCCACGGTACGTTGCGGATGCGCGGCCACCTGCGCCTCGAACTGCGCGACGTAGCTCTGTTCCAGCGGATAGGCGCGCGCGGTACGGTTGCAGTCCTCCAGCAAGAAACGCTGCTCCTCGGCGCCCAGCAACGGCAGTGCGCTCATCTCCCCTTCAAAGCCTTGCACCAGCGCCAGCAGCAGGCGCTTGAACTCGGCCAGCAGGCGCTCGACGGTCGGGTAGTCGAAGTAGCGCTGGTCGAACGACAGGTGCAGGCCAAGGTCATCGCCCGGGTAGCACACCGCTGTGAGCGGGAAGTTGGTGTGGGTACGGCCCGAGTCGGAGCTGGCATTCAGGTGCTGGGCGTGGTCGAGCACGGCAGTTTCCACCGGCGCGTTCTCGAACACGAACAGGCTGTCGAACAGCGGCTGGCCCTTGGGCAGTTCGCTGCATTCCTGGATCGCCACCAGCGGCAGGTATTCATATTCGCGCAGCTCCATGTTGCGCTCCAGCAGGCCTTGCAACCACTGGCGCACACTGCAGCGCTCACCCGCCACCGGCAATTGCACGCGCAGGGCGACGCTGTTGATGAACAGGCCGACGGTACGCTGCATCTGCGGCATGCTCACCGGGCGCCCGGCCACGGTCACGCCAAAGGCCACGTCGCGGTCGCCACTGTAGCGCGCCAGTACCAGGGCCCAGGCCGCCTGGGCGAAGGTGTTGACGGTGAGCTGGTGGGCCTGGGCCAGCTCGCGCAGGCGCACGCCGTCGCTCACCGCCAGGCGCGTATAGCAGTCGCCGACGATCATGCCGCTACCGGCATGGTCGTGGCGCAGCGGGCGGTCGCTGGGGATGGGGGTGGCACGTTCGAAGCCGGCCAGGTTGGCCTGCCACCAGGCTCGCGCGTCGTCCAGGCCCTGGCGTTGCAGCCAGCCGATGTAGTCGCGGTAGCGCGGTGGCACCGGCAAGCGGGCCTGGCGCCCCTCGCCGAGGGCCTGGTAGATCTCGAAGAAATCGTTCATCAACAGCGAACGGCACCAGGCATCGATGAGGATGTGGTGGTTGCTCATCATGAACCAGTAGCGCTCGTCGGCCACACGCACCAGGCGCAGGTGGAACGGCGCCTCGCTGAGCAGGACGAAACCGGCCTCGCGTTCCTGCTTGTGCAAAGCCTGCAGGCGCTGCTCCTGGGCGTCGTCGTCGAGGCCACGCCAGTCCTGGTAGTCCACCGGCGTGTTGCCCGGCTTGTGGATGATCTGCAGCATCGCCTCGCCGGTGTTCCAGCTGAACGATGCGCGTAGCGCTTCGTGGCGCGCCACCACCGCCTGCCACGCCTGGGCGAAGCGTTCGGGGTCGAGCGCGCTGTTGATGCGGTAGCGGTCCTGCATGTAGTAGAGGCCGGTGCCCGGCTCCAGCAGGGTGTGCAGCAGCATGCCCTCCTGCATCGGCGTCAGCGGGTAGACGTCCTCGATTTGCGCTGCCGGTACCGGCAGCGCGTCGATCTGCGCCTGAGTCAGGTGCGCCAGCGGGAAGTCCGATGGCGTGAAACTGCCGTTGCCATCAGCCAGGCAATGCTCGACCAGCGCCAGCAGCTCCTGGCGATAGGCTTCGGCCAGGCTGGCGATGGTCCGCTCGTCGTAGCGTTCGGTGCTGAAGGTCCAGCGAAGTTGCAGGGCGCCGCCGTACACCTGGCCATCGACACTCAGCCAGTTGGGCAGCGGTGCATCGAGGTCGTGGGCCAGGCCGGCCGGGGCGTCCATCGGCTGGAACAGGGCTGTGCTGTCGAACTGCTGGTCGAACTGGCCCAGGTAGTTGAAGGTGATGCGTGCCTGCGGCAGGGCCGCCATCTGCTCGCGCCCTGCCGTATCGGCCAGGTAGCGCAGCACGCCGTAACCCAGCCCTTTGTGCGGCACCTGGCGCAGCTGCTCCTTGATGCGCTTGATCGAGCCTGCCCGCGCCGCATCGTCCTCGCCTGGCAGCGGGCGCAGGCTCAGCGGGTAGGCGTTGGTGAACCAGCCGACGCTGCGGGTCAGGTCCATGTCTTCGAACAGCCCGTCACGGCCATGGCCCTCAAGCTGTACCAGCACTTCTTCATCGCCGCTCCAGCGGCACAGGGCACGCGCCAGCGCGGTCAGCAGCAGGTCGTTGACCTGGGTGTGATAGGCCGCCGGGGCCTGCTGCAGCAACTGCCGGGTCTGCGCCACATCCAGGCCGATGACCAGGGTACGGGCGTGGCGGTGCAGGTTGCCGCCCTGCGGGTGATCACATGGCAGTTCACGGCGCACGCCACCCAACTGGCCTTGCCACCAGCCCAGCTCGTCGCGCAGCGAATCGCTGCCGGCATAGCTGGCCAGGCGTGCGGCCCAGTCGCCCATGGCGTGGGTCTTGGCCGGCAGCGGCTGGCCACGGTACAGCGCTTGCAGGTCTTCCAGCAGCACGCGCCACGACACGCCATCGACCACCAGGTGATGGATCGCCAGCAACAGGCGCTGGCCGCCCTGCCCGTCATTAACCAGCAAGGCGCGCAACAGTGGGCCCTGTTCCAGGTCGAGGCTGCGTTGCAGGTCGGTGTACAGCGGTTGGCAATCGGCGAAGTCGGCGACCGTGGCTGTCCACAGTAACTGCCCGGTGGCAGGCGAAGCATATTCGGCCTGCCAGCGGCCCTGGGCCATGCCAAAGCGCAGGCGCAGGCTGTCGTGGTGCTGCACCAGGCCGGCCAAGGCTCGCTCCAGTACCCCCTCATCCAGCGGCTTGCGCGCCTCCAGCAGAACAGCCTGGTTCCAGTGCTGCGGCTGTGGCACTTCACTGTCGAAGAACCAATGCTGGATCGGCGTGAGGCCGGTCTGACCCTGGCGCTGGCCCTGTTCGATGCTGCTGGCGGCTTCGCTGCGCTGAACGATGGCGGCCAGGGTCTGGATGGTCTGATGCTGGAACAGGTCGCGCGGGGTGAACTGCAAGCCGGCCTGACGAGCCCGGCTGACCACCTGGATCGACAGGATCGAGTCGCCGCCCAGTTCGAAGAAGTTGTCCTGCACGCCGACCCGGGCAACGTTGAGCACGTCGCGCCAGATCTGCGCCAGTTGCGCTTCCACCTCGTTGCCAGGCGCCTGGTACTGCTGGCGTGCCTGCTCCAGGTCCGGCAGCGGCAGCGCACGGCGGTCGAGCTTGCCGTTGCCCATCAGCGGCAGGCTGTCGAGCAGCACCAGGTGCGCCGGCACCATGTAGTCCGGCAGGTGCTGGCGGGCATCGGCTTTCACCGCGTCGCGCAGCAGGCCCTGGGCCTCGCTGTCGGCAGCGGCCTGCCCGCACACCAGGTAACCCACCAGTTGCTTGCCGCCCGGCAGGTCGAGGGCCAGCACCACAGCTTCGTCGACATCGGCATGCGCCTGCAGGCGGCTTTCGATTTCGCCCAGTTCGATACGAAAACCGCGAATCTTCACCTGCTGGTCGGCGCGGCCGACGTACTCGACCAGGCCATCGCTGCCCAGGCGCACCAGGTCACCGGTGCGATACAGGCGCCCGCCTTCGCTGCCGAACGGGTCGGCGACGAAGCGCTCGGCGCTAAGGCCCGGGCGGTCGTGGTAACCCTGGGCCAGGCCGGCACCGCCGACATACAGCTCGCCAACACCGCCTTGCGGCAACAGGGCAAGGTCTTCGTCGAGGATGTAGGCCGTGCGGCTACCGATGACGCGGCCGATCGGTACGCTGCCCAGATCCGCCGGCAGTGTCTGTGGTGCCAGGCAGGCCAGCGGCATGACCACGGTTTCGGTCGGCCCGTAGGCGTTGAAGAACTGCTGTGGCGCGAAGGCCTGGCGGATGCGCTGCAGGTGTTCGCCGGTCAGCGCTTCACCACCGGTAATGACCAGGCGCACTGGCAACTGTTCGCCCTGCCCGGCCAGGTACTGGGCCAACTGGCTACCGTAGCTGGGCGTGAAGCCGAGGATGCTCACCTGCTGCTCGCGCACCAGCTGGCAGATTTCTTCGGCGCCCCACTGCCCCTGGGCGCGCAGCACTACGCGGGCGCCACACAGCAGTGGCACCCACAGGCGTTCGCTGGCGGCGTCGAAATTGATCGAATAGAAGTGCAGCTCGCAGTCATCGCTGCGCATGCCGAACGCGTCGATCACCGCCTGGCAATGCATGGCGAACTCGCCGTGGCTGACTACCACGCCCTTGGGCTTGCCGGTGGAACCGGAGGTGTAGATCAGGTAGGCCTGGTGCTGCGGCAGGTTGAGGTTGTCCAGCGGCGCATCGCTGTAGGCCGACAGGCTGGCGCTGTCGTCCTCCAGGCTCCAGCGCGCCACGCCTTCGGGCAACTGCCCCAGGGTTTGCAGCAGCGTGCGCTGGCTGAGCAGCAGGCCGATGCGGCTGTCTTCGATCATGTAGCGCAGGCGGTCGAGCGGGTATTCGGGGTCGAGCGGCACGTAGGCGCCACCGGCCTTGAGGATGGCCAGCAGGCCGACGACCATTTCCAGCGAACGCTCCAGCGCCAGGCCCACACGCACCTGCGGGCCGACGCCACGCTCGCGCAGGGCGCGGGCCAGGCGGTTGGCCTGCTGGTCGAGTTCGGCATAGGTCATGTGCCGGCCGGCGAAGGTCAACGCGCCAGCGTGTGGCGTGCGCGCAGCCTGGGCGGCGAACAGGCCGTGCACGGTCTGGTCGAGAGCGAGACCCTGCTCGCCCTGCAACTGGCCCGCCAGCAGCTGCTGCTCGGCGCTGCTCAGCATCGGCAGCTCGCACAGGCGTTGTTGCGGGTTGTCGAGCAGGCCCGCCAGCAATTGCTGCCAGTGCTCGGCCATGCGTGCGATGCGTGGCTCGTCGAACAGGTCACGGCTGTAGGTCAGGCAGCAACCCAGGCGGCCGTCGAGGTCGGTCACCTCCAGGTACAGGTCGAACTTGGTGGCGCTGGCGTCGTTGACCAGGTAATCCACCTGCATGCCGGCAAGCTGGCGGCTTTGCTGGAAGGCCCAGCGCTGCACGTTGCACATCACCTGGAACAGCGGGTTGTAGGCGCTGCTGCGCGGTGGCTGCAGGGCTTCCACCAGCTGGTCGAACGGCAGGTCCTGGTGCGACTGGCCTTCGATGGCAACCTGGCGTACCTGCTCCAGCAACTGTGCGACGCTCATCTGGCCGTCCAGCTCGCAACGCAGCACCTGGGTGTTGAGGAACGCGCCAATCAGCCCTTCGCTTTCCGGGCGGATGCGGTTGGCCACCGGCGCGCCAATGCGCAGGTCACGCTGGCCGCTGTAGCGGTGCAGCAAGGCGGCCAGGGTGGCAGTCATGGTCATGAACAGGGTCAGGCCGCGCTGGCTGTTGAAGGCATGCACGCGGGCGACCAGCGCCGGGTCGAGCTCGAAGCGGTACAGCTCGCCACGGTGGGTCTGCACTGCCGGGCGCGGGCGGTCGGCAGGCAGCGCCAGCACCGGGTGTTCATCGCCCAGGCGGGCCTGCCAGTAGGCCAGCTGGCGGGCGCCCTCGCCGCTTTCCAGCCATTGCCGTTGCCACACGCTGTAGTCCAGATACTGCACCGGCAGCGGCGCCAACGGCGATTCGCGGTCATCGACGAAGGCCTCGTACAGCTCGCCCAGTTCGCGGGCGAAGATGTCCATGGCCCAGCCTTCGGTGACGATATGGTGCAGGGTCAGCACGAAGAAGTGCTCGCGCTCTTGGGCTTTGACCAGACAGGCACGCAGCAACGGACCGCGCTCCAGGTCGAACGGCTGGTGCGCCTGGTCGTCGGCCAGTTGCTGCAGGCGTTGTTGGCGGGCATCGGCGGGCAAGGCGCTGAAGTCCTGCCAGTCGAGGTGCAGGCTGCTGTTTTCGGCCACGCACTGATACGGCACGCCATCGATGCTGGGGAAGGTGGTGCGCAGGGTTTCGTGGCGCACCACCAGCGCCTGCAACGCACGCTCGAAGGCATCCACATGCAGGGTGCCGCGCAGGCGCGCCATGCCGCCGACGTTGTACGCCGGGCTGCCCGGCTCCATTTGCCAGAGGAACCACATGCGCTGCTGGGAGTACGACAGCGGCACCGCCTGGCGGCGGTCGACGCGGGTGATTGCGCCTTGCAGATTGCGCTCACCGGCGGCACGGATACGCGTGATCTCGGCACAGAAGGCGCCCAGCTCGCTGGCGTCGAACAGGGCCTTGAGCGGCAGCTCGACATCGCAGGCCTGACGCGTGCGCGAGACAATTTGAGTGGCCAGCAGCGAATGGCCGCCGAGGGCGAAGAAGTCATCCTGCAGGCCAACGCGCGGCAGGTTCAGCACTTCACGCCAGATGGCAGCGACCTGCTGCTGCAACTCGGTTTGCGGCTCGATGTGCTCCCGCTGCTGCCACACCGGGGCCGGCAACGCCTTGCGGTCGACCTTGCCGCTGGGGCCCAGCGGCATCTGCGCCAGCGGGATGAGTTGTGCCGGCACCATGTACGCCGGTAGTTGTTCAGCCAGCACCGTCAGCAATGCATCTGGCTGGGCGCTGCCACTGTAGTAGCCGACCAGTTGCGCGCCTACGGCATCCTTGTGAATCAGCACCAGCGCCTGTTCGACCCCCGCTTGCGCCAGCAGGCAGGCCTGGACTTCCTCGGGTTCGACACGGAAGCCACGCACCTTGACCTGCTGGTCGAGGCGGCCAAGGTATTCCAGCGCCTCGGTCTGCACCTGCCAGCGGGCGCGGTCGCCACTGCGGTACAGGCGCTCGCCATTGCCGTCGGCCCGGGGCACGAAGCGCTCGGCGGTGAGGCCCGGGCGACCCAGGTAGCCACGGGCCAGGCCTGCACCGCCAAGGTACAGCTCGCCCGGCACACCGGGGGCGGTCAGTTCCAGTTCGTCGTCCAGCACACGGCACAGCACATTGCCCAGCGGGCGGCCGATCGGCGAGCGTTCGCCATCGGTGGCCTGGCAGTGCCAGTGGGTGACGTTGATGGCGGTTTCGGTCGGGCCATAGCGGTTGTGCAACTGCACCTGTGGCAGCACCTGCAGCACGCGGTCACGCAGTGCCGCGGACAGCGCTTCGCCACCGGAGAACAGCCGGCTCAGGCTGCTGCAGGCACCCGCCTGCGGCTCCTGTACGAACACCTGCAACAGCGGCGGCACGAAGTGCAGCGTGGTCACGCCATGGGCCTGCACCAGCGCGGCGATGCGCTGCGGGTCGCGGTGCTCGCCAGGGCCGGCGAGCACCAGCTTGCAACCGGTCACCAGTGGCCAGAAGCATTCCCACACCGAAACGTCGAAGCTGATCGGCGCCTTCTGCATCAGCACGTCGCTGTCGTCCAGCACATAGCTGGCCTGCATCCATTGCAGGCGCTCGGCCAGTGCCGCGTGGGTATTGCCCACGCCCTTGGGCTGGCCGGTGGAGCCGGAGGTGTAGATCACATAACCCAGGTTGTCGCCATGCAGGTGCAACCCGGGGGCATGGCTTGGCCAGCTGTCCAGGTGCAGCTGGTCGAGGGCGATGGCGCTGACGCCGTCCACCTGTGGCAGCTTGCCCAGCAGGTTGCTGTGGCTCAGCAACAGGCCAGCGTTGCAGTCGGCGAGCATGTAGGCCAGGCGCTCGGCCGGGTAATCGACGTCCAGCGGCACATAGGCACCACCGGCCTTGAGAATGGCCAACAGGCCCACCAGCAGCTGCGGCGAACGCTCGACGGCGATGGCCACGCAGGTGTCGGGGCCGACGCCTTTGTCACGCAGGTAGTGGGCCAGACGGTTGGCTTGCTGGTGCAACTCGGCGTAATCCAGGCTGCCACCGTCCCACACCAGGGCGGTGCGCTGCGGGGTCAGGCGTGCCTGGTCATTGAGCTGCTCGACCAGCAGGCGCTGCGGCGCCGCAGCGGGTGCCTCGCCCCAGCTCAGCAGTTGCGCGCGGCCAGGCTCGTCGAGCAATTGCACCTCGCCCAGCGCCCGCTGCGGCCCGGCACACACCTGCTCGAGCAGGGCCAGCAGGTGCTGGGCCAGGCGCTTGACGGTGCTGGCATCGAACAATTCGGCGGCATAGTCGAAGGCCAGGCTCAGGCGGCCCTGGTGGTCTTCTTCACTGTGCAGCTGCAAGTCGAACTTGGCTTCGCGACTGTGCCACGGCAGCTCTTCGGCCAGCAGGCCCGGCAGGCGGCGCAGGGCAGACAGGTCACGTTGCTGGTGGTTGAACATGACCTGGAACAGGCCTTGCTCGCGAGCCTCGGGCAAGGCTTCGAGCAGTTGCTCGAACGGCAGGTCCTGGTTGGCCTGGGCATCCAGGGTGGCCCGGCGCACCTGGGCCAGCAACTGGTCGAACGGCAGGCGGCCATCGAGTTGCGCACGCAGTACCTGGGTGTTGATGAAGAAGCCGACCATGCCTTGGGTTTCCAGGCGCGGGCGGTTGGCGTTGGGCACGCCGACACGGATATCGGCCTGGCCACTGTAGCGGTGCAACAGCGCCTGCCAGCCGGCCAGAAGCACCATGAACAGGCTGGCCTGCTGTTCGCGGGCCAGGCCCTTGAGCGCTTCGGTGAGCCTGGCCGGTACCTTGAGGTTGAAGCGGGCGGCGCGGTGGTCGCGCTGGCTGGTGCGCGGGTGGTCGGTGCACAGGTCGAGCACCGGCAGTTCATCCCCCAGATGCGCCTGCCAGTACTGCAGCTGACGCTCGGCTTCGCCTGCGGCCAGCCACTGTCGCTGCCAGGTGCCGTAGTCGGCATAACCCAGGGTCAGCGGTGCCAGGTTGGCCTCGAGACCCTGGCAATGGGCGGCGTACAGTTTGGCGAATTCGTCGAGCAGGATGTTCAGCGACCAGCCGTCGGCGACGATATGGTGCAGGGTCACCCACAGTTGATGGTGTTCATCGTCCAGGCGCACCAGGGTCACCCGCAGCAACGGCCCCCGGGTCAGGTCGAACGGCTGGCGAGCTTCGGTTTCACGCTGGGCGGCGACCTGTTCGGCGGCCTGGCCTTCGAGGTCCAGGCGGCGAAGGTCGAACGGCTGCTGCGCCTGGATGCGCTGCAGGGCCTGGCCGTTCTCTTCGGCAAACAGGGTACGCAGCGATTCATGGCGCGCCACCAGCGCCTGGAAGGCCGCTTCCAGTGCGTTTTCGTCCAGCTCACCGCGCAACTGCAGGCCGGCCGGAATGTTGTAGGCCGCCGACTGCGGGTCCAACTGCCACAGCAGCCACAGGCGGTTTTGCGCCAGCGACTGGGGTAGCGCCTGGGTGCGTTCCAGGGTAGCGATGGTGCCGACCCGGCCACCGCCTTCGGCGATGATCGCGGCCACGGCCTTGGCGTAGTCAGCCAGTATCGGCGCCTCGAACAGGGTGCGCAGGCCCAGCTCGATGCCCAGTTCATCAGCCAGGCGTGCGGTGGCGTGGGTGGCGGCGATGGAGTTGCCACCCAGCAGCAGGAAGTGGTCGTCTGCCGCCACCGCCTCGACCTTGAGGATGTCGCGCCACACACCGGCGATGCGCGCCTGCAGTTCATTGCCGGCGGCATCCGTGGCAACGGGCTCGCTCACCTCAGGGAAGCGGGCGTAGCAGTCCAGGCTGCCATCGTCCATGCGCAGGCGGCAGGCCGAACGCTGCAGCTTGCCGCTGGAGGTCTTGGGTAGCGCCCCCGGGTTCAGCAGCAGGACCACGGCCGGGGCCTGGCGGCAGGCGTCGGCGATCACCTGACGCAGGGTCTTGATCAGCTCCCGGGGCTTGATTGCCTTCTGCACGTTGCGGCTGATTTCCACCGCCACGCCAATGTCCTCCTCGCCTTGCTGCTCGACGGCGAACACTGCCACCCGGCCTTTGCGCAGCACCTCCACTTCGCGCTCGAGGGTCTTTTCCAGGTCCTGCGGGTACAGGTTTTGCCCGCGCACGATCAGCATGTCCTTCAGGCGCCCGGTGACGAACACTTCCCCTTCGCGCATGAAGCCCAGGTCGCCGGTACGCAGCCAGGTCTGGCCGTCCATCTCGACGAAGGTGCGGGCGCTGGCCTCGGGGTTGCGCCAGTAGCCCAGGGCGATGCTCGGGCCGCCGGCCCAGATCTCGCCCACCTGGTTGTCGCCCAGCACCTGCAGGCGTTGTGGTTCGACAATGCGCACGGCATGCCCGGGCTGCGGGTAGCCACAGCTCATCAGCACACTGCCCTTGCCAGGTTCCGCACGGTTGTCGGCAAAGGCTTCGGCGTCCAGCTCCAGCGCGGCGATGCCCTGGCCACGGCGGCTGCCGCTGACGAACAGGGTCGCCTCGGCCAGGCCATAGCTGGCGAAGAAGCTCTGCGGGTCGAAGCCGCAGGCCTGGAACTTGTCGGCAAAGGCCGCCAGGCTGTCCTGGCGGATCGGCTCGGAGCCGGAATAGGCCACCCGCCAACGGCTCAGGTCGAGCCCGGCCAGGGAGGCCTCGCTGACCCGCTCGCTGCACAGCCGGTAGGCAAAGTCGGGGCCGCCGCTGATGGTGCCGCCGTACTCGCTGATGGCCTGCAACCAGCGCAGCGGCCGGGCCAGGAAGTAGCCCGGCGACATCAGCACACAGGGCACGCCGCTGAAGATCGGCTGCAGCAGGCCGCCGATCAGGCCCATGTCGTGGTACAGCGGCAGCCAGCTGACGATCACATCGTCTGGGTTGAGGTCGATGCCAAAGCCTTGGCGGATCAGTTGCTCGTTGGCCACCAGGTTGCCATGGCTGACCTGCACGCCCTTGGGCAGTGCGGTGGAGCCGGAGGTGTACTGCAGGAAGGCGATGTCATCACCCTTGAGCGCGGGCTCGCGCCAGTTCGCAGCCAGCGCCGGGGCCAGGCCATCCACCGCCAGCAGTTCGGGGGCGTTGACCGCCGCCAGGGCCTCCAGGCCCTGCAGGCTGTCGTGCAGGGCCGCGACGGTCAGCAGCAGGCGCGGCTCGGCGTCGTCGATGATCGACAGCAAGCGCTGCTGGTGGTGCTGGCGCGCGGACTCCGGCGGGTAGGCCGGCACCGCAATCACACCGGCATACAGGCAGCCGAAGAACGCCGCAACATAGTCTGGCCCGCTGGGGAACAACAGCACCGCGCGGTCGCCGAAGCTGGCCCGGGTTTGCAAGGCAGCGGCGATGGTGCGCGCACGCTGATCGAGGTCCCGGTAGCTGAGCACGGCCTGCTCGCCGGGAGCGTCGGCCAGAAAGCGCAAGGCGACTTTGTCCGGGGTCTGCGCGGCGCGTTGCGCCAGGGCCTGGACCAGCGAGAGCGGGAGTTCGAAGGCGTCCGTCATGGGGTGTTCCTGCCAGTGTCTGGTTGGGTCGGGCCGGCTGCTGCGCGAACGTGGGCGCAGCGGCATGTGGCGGCCTGAGGTGTACACAGGGGAACGGATGGGCGGGGGGAGAAATTAGCGTGTCATAGCACCGGCAAGGGCACCACGCAGGCCCTTTCGCGGGCAAGCCCGATGCCACAGGCTTAGAACCGAAATGCACGGTTACCAATTACATTTCGCATTTGACAATCATTATCATTCTGAATAGCTTGTCGCCCGTCGTAGGAAGCTTCCCAAATTTGGGTGCGTCCTTTCCCCTCTGTGACAAGGTGATTTCCATGGCGGAACAACTATCCACAAGTAAGTGCGATTCACCATTACTGCAGGCCTTCGTCGACAACCGCAGCATCCTGGTCAAGATCGCTGCCCGCATCACCGGCTGCCGGTCGCGCGCCGAAGATGTGGTGCAGGACGCCTTTTTCCGGCTCAGCGCCGCCCCGCAGATCACATCGTCGTTCAAGGCGCAGCTGAGCTACCTGTTCCAGATCGTGCGCAACCTGGCCATCGACCACTACCGCAAGCAGGCGATGGAGTTGAAGTACTCCGGCAGCGAGGAGGAAGGCCTGAACGTAGTCGTGCAGAACGCCTCCCCCGAAGCCACCCACATCAACCTTGCCGCGCTGGATGACATTGCCGAGGCGCTGAACGAACTGCCCCAGCGCACCCGCTATGCCTTCGAGATGTACCGCCTGCATGGCGTGCCGCAGAAGGACATTGCCAAGGAGCTGGGAGTGTCGCCGACACTGGTCAACTTCATGATCCGCGATGCGCTGGTACATTGTCGCAAGACGGCCAGTCGGCAGGCCTGAAACATTTGCCTCGAGATCGCCGGGGGCGCGTTGCACCCCTTTCGCGACACAAGGCCGCTCCTACAGAGACCGCGCCCTTAATGTAGGAGCGGCCTTGTGTCGCGATGGGCCGCACAGCGGCCCCCTGGCACTCAAGCCAATTTACACTTATCGAAAAAACGCTCCCGCCCCAGAATCATCAACGCCGCGCGCTTGTGCGGGAAGTCGAACTCCTTGTCGCAATGGAAGCACTGGTCGTGCATGTAGCCGATCATCTTGCCGTTGTCGGCACGCGGCTCGGCCACCACCCGCTGGGTGCGCGGGTCATCCAGGAACAGGTAGTGCACCAGCGCCGATAGCCAGCTGGCCACCTTGTGCGGCCCACGGTGGCTCTCCTCCCCCACCAGCATGTGGATGCCACGGTCGTAGTCATCGGCCGGGTAGAACGGCGCAATGCGGTCTTCCTTGGCCCAATACGCCTCGAAGTAGGCAAACGGCTGGTCATCGAAGCAGCCGATCAGCGTCAGGGCATGCGGGTCGGCCTCGAGCTTGCCCAGGTATTCACGGTGCTGCGCCAGGGTGCCAGCCTCCTGCCAGAACGCCTCCACCCGCGGGTTGTTCTGCCAGCGGTTGAAGCGCTCCAGGTCATGTTCGATTTCCAAGGTACGCAGCGACACCCAACTGCCCAGGCGCGTATCGAAGCGCCGGTACACCTCGCCACGAGGCTTGGGCGCGCGGCGTGGGTGGCGCTTGCCGTTGCTGATCTGCATTTGCTGCGGGTATGCCACGCTGGCCGACTCGCCCAGCCACGGCTGTGGCAGCTGCCAGAACAGCGCTCGCTCGCACAGGTATTGGCCAGGCTGCTCGCCGGCCAGCAGCAAGCCACTGTTCAATGCCTGGGGCAACGCCTCGGGCAGGTACCAGGCCAGGCGCTGGCAGGCGGTGTCGCGGGCCAGCAGCCAATAACAGGCGGCCCACAAGGCCTGATAGGGGCGCTCGGGGCACAGCCGCTCCAGGTGAACATGCAGGGTAGCGCCCACCTCCAGGCGCAACTGAATCAGCGGGCGGCCTTCGAGGGACAGGCTCAGCCAGCTGTCGCCCTCCTCGGCACTGAGGCTGCGCCAGCGTGGCGCTGACAGGGGCTGCGAAGCGGCATCGAACGGCATGGGCTTGACTCACGGTAATGAAGAAAAGGCTCACTGCTGAGAACGTTGCCGCACCACGGGAATTTAGTCGTGTGGGGCCGACACCGTGATGCGGTAGGGCTCGAAGATGCGCGCCAGCTCGCCACTGTCGCGCAGCGCCCGCAGCAGCGCCGCGAACGACTGCTCGCCGATCGGCGCCCCCGGGCGCAGCAAGGCGTAGTGGTGGTAGACCTGGTCAATGCGCTGCGAGGACACCAACTGCTCCCGGCTGGCCGGGTTGCGCTCCAGGAAATCGCTGAGATAGGAACGCGTGACCAGGGCGATGTCGGCGCGGTCGGCCTGCACCATCAGCAGGTTGCTGTCGTGGGAATAGGTCAGGGTCGCTTTGTAGGCGGTGCGCAGGTAGTCCGGATCGGAGTTGAAGCCGGCGAACGCATAGTGGTAGCCGTTGATCAGCGCCAGGCGCTTGCCGTGCAGGTCGTCGAAGTAATGCGGGTCACGGCCATTGGCCTTGCGGGCGACGAACACCTCGGCATCTTCCAGGCCCAGGTCCACGCTCTGGTGGGCAATCTGCTGCCAGCCCCACTCCGGGTTCTCGAAAATGGCCATGTCGGTGCGGCCTTGCTGGAGGTCACCAAAACGCCGCTGGATGGAGGTGGGCACCACGACGAAGTGGTAGCGCTGCTGCGTGCGGTTGAGCGCGTCGACCAGCTGCGGCAGCAGGCCGCTGTCGGCGCCCTGCTCGGGGCGTACCGTGTACGGTGGGAAATGCGCCGCGCCAATCCTCACTTCGACGGCATCGGCAGCCCATACCGGCGCCGCCAGCCAGAACACGGCCAGCAGCATCAGGGAAGACAGGGCCTTTAGGCCGGGCGCTGGAGTCAAGACGGATGCTCATCACGGTTCATGCCTGGGTCCACCTAAGCTAGGCGTTTTCCGGGCCGGACACAACTGCCGGATAGTGGCCCTTTGTGCCAAAGCCGCAGGCAAATTGCCAGGGGATGCCGGATGCCCTGAGTTTGGCTACGCTCTAGCAGGATCTGCAAGGGAGCCTGGTATGGGCCATTGGTTGGTGATCGACCTGGAAGCCACCACCGACGATGGTGGGTGGCCGGTCACAGAGATGGAAGTCATTGAAATCGGCGCAAGCCTGGTTACCCGCGAAGGCCGCGAGGTCGACCACTTCCAGCGCTTCGTGAAGCCCCGGCGGCGGCCGCAGCTGACCCCGTTCTGCCGTGAGCTGACCCACATCAGCCAGGCCAGCGTGGACAGTGCCGCACCGTTCCGCGAGGTATGGGCAAGCTTCGAGCGCTGGCTCGGGCACCACCGCGGGCAGCTTCAGGCCTGGGTCAGCTGGGGCGACTACGACCGCCAGCAGTTGCACCAGGAGTGGCAGCAGCATGGGCTGGACAGCCTGCTGCGGACCCTGCCGCACATCAACCTCAAGCAACGCTTCGCCAAGGCCCGCCACCTGCAGCGCCCCGCTGGGCTGAATGGTGCACTGCAGCTGGCCGGCATGCACTTTTGCGGGCAGCAGCACCGGGCCCTGGAAGATGCGCGCAATACCGCGCGGCTGCTGCCGTTGAGCCTGCCGGTGGACGCTACCTGAAAGCAGATGACGGGGCCCGTGGGCTTGGGCATACTGGCCAGCCCTTTTTCATCCCCCCTTTTCAGGAGTCGCCCCATGTTCAAGGTCAACGAATACTTCGATGGTACTGTCAAGTCGATCGCCTTCGAAGGCACTGAAGGCCCGGCCACCGTCGGCGTGATGGCCCCGGGCGAATACGAGTTCGGCACTGCCAAGCGCGAGATCATGCACGTGGTTTCCGGCGCCCTGACCGTGAAGCTGCCGGGTAGCGACAACTGGGAAACCTTCAACGCCGGTGACAAGTTCAATGTGGCCGCCGACAGCAAGTTCCAGCTGAAGGTGGCGGTGGATACTGCCTACCTGTGCGAGTACCGTGACTAAGCGGTAGCCTGTACCGGCCTCTTCGCGGGTAAACCCGCTCCCACAGGTACTGCACAAGTTTCAGACCTGTAGCGAACCTGTGGGAGCGGGTTCACCCGCGAAGAATCCAGCACTATTGCGACAGGAATGCCGCAACCTCCCACAGGTACTGCGCAAGTTTCAGACCTGTAGTGAACCTGTGGGAGCGGGTTCACCCGCGAAGAATCCAGCACTACTGCGACAGGAATGCCGCAACCTTCTCAGCCGCCGCCTGCAAGTGCTGCTCATGGCTGAACCCCGAGGCCTTCAGCGGCTTCAGGTCATGGTCCCCCGCCACCAGCCAGCTCACCTCGATCGCCGGCGATAACGCATACCCTGCCACCGCCTCGCGGTTACCCAGCGCATCCCGCTCGCCCTGCACGATCAACGTCGGCGTCTTCAATTCGGCCAGGTGCTCGACCCGTGGCTTCTCCGGCTTGCCCACCGCATAGAACGGATAGCCCAGGCACACCAGTGCATCCGCTTCCAGTTCATCGGCCAGCAGGCTGGCCATGCGCCCGCCCATGGACTTGCCACCCACCGCCAGCTTGCCCGCGACCAAAGGTCGCACCTGCCGGTACACCTCGCGCCAGCATTCCAGCAACACCTTCTGCGGGTTCGGCGGCCGCTTGCCGCCGGCAACCCTGCGCTCGGCCATGTACGGGAACTCGAAGCGCACTACCGCTACCCCAAGCGCCGCAAGCCTTTGCGCCATTTCGTCCATGAACCCGCTGTCCATCGGCGCACCTGCGCCATGGGCCAGGATCAGGCAGCCCTTGTAGCCGCCCTTGCCCCGAACGTGCGGGGGATCGCAGCGCAAGCCTGGGACATTTCCGACCTTCGCCCATTGATCCCCGTCAATACCGGCACTTTGCCCATTAATCATGCTTGCCTCGCTGTAAAGCCTGCCAAATAACCGTGGATGGGAACCCATACATGAACACAACCAGCAGTACCGCCTATAACTACAAGGTGGTCCGCCAATTCGCCATCATGACGGTGGTGTGGGGAATCGTCGGGATGGGGCTCGGCGTCTTCATCGCCGCCCAGCTCGCCTGGCCTTCCCTCAACTTCGACCTCCCCTGGACCAGCTTCGGCCGCCTGCGCCCCCTGCATACCAATGCGGTGATCTTCGCCTTCGGCGGCTGTGCGCTGTTCGCCACCTCCTATTATTCGGTGCAACGCACCTGCCAGACCACCCTGTTCGCACCGGGCCTGGCCGCGTTCACCTTCTGGGGCTGGCAACTGGTGATCCTGCTGGCGGCCATCAGCCTGCCGCTGGGCTACACCAGCTCCAAGGAATACGCCGAACTGGAATGGCCGATCGACATCCTGATCACCATCGTCTGGGTGAGCTACGCCATCGTGTTCTTCGGCACGCTGATGAAGCGCAACACCAAGCACATCTACGTCGGTAACTGGTTCTTCGGCGGCTTCATCCTCACCGTGGCGATGCTGCACGTCGTCAACAACCTGGAACTGCCGGTCAGCCTGACCAAGTCCTACTCGGTCTATGCCGGCGCCACCGATGCCATGGTGCAGTGGTGGTACGGCCACAACGCCGTGGGCTTCTTCCTGACCGCGGGCTTCCTGGGGATGATGTACTACTACGTGCCCAAGCAGGCCGAACGCCCGGTGTATTCCTATCGCCTGTCGATCGTGCACTTCTGGGCGCTGATCACCCTGTACATCTGGGCCGGCCCGCACCACCTGCACTACACCGCCCTGCCCGACTGGGCGCAGTCGCTGGGCATGGTGATGTCGCTGATCCTGCTGGCACCAAGCTGGGGCGGCATGATCAACGGCATGATGACCCTGTCCGGCGCCTGGCACAAACTGCGCAGCGACCCGATCCTGCGCTTCCTGGTGGTGTCGCTGGCGTTCTACGGCATGTCCACCTTCGAAGGCCCGATGATGGCCATCAAGACGGTCAACGCCCTGTCCCACTACACCGACTGGACCATCGGCCACGTGCACGCCGGCGCCCTCGGCTGGGTGGCGATGATCTCGATCGGCGCGCTGTACCACACCATCCCGAAAGTGTTCGGCAAGGAGCGCATGTACAGCATCGGCCTGATCAACGCGCACTTCTGGCTGGCCACCATCGGCACTGTGCTGTACATCGCCTCGATGTGGGTCAACGGCATCGCCCAGGGCCTGATGTGGCGCGCGGTCAACAGCGACGGCACGCTCACCTACTCGTTCGTGGAAACCCTGGTGGCCAGCCACCCAGGCTTCATCGTGCGCTTCGTCGGCGGTGCGATCTTCCTCAGCGGCATGTTCCTGATGGCCTGGAACACCTGGCGCACCGTGCGTTCGCCGGCGCTCGATGTCGCCCCTGCGAACGCCCAGCTGGCTTGAGGAGACCTGCCTGATGAAACATGAAGTCATCGAGAAAAACGTCGGCCTGCTGGCCCTGCTGATGGTGTTTGCCGTCAGCATCGGCGGCCTGACCCAGATCGTCCCGTTGTTCTTCCAGGACGTCACCAACAAGCCGGTGGAAGGCATGAAGCCCTACACCGCGCTGCAGCTGGAAGGCCGCGATATCTACATCCGCGAAGGCTGCGTGGGCTGCCACTCGCAGATGATCCGCCCGTTCCGCGCCGAAACCGAGCGCTATGGCCACTACTCGGTGGCTGGTGAAAGCGTGTGGGACCACCCGTTCCTGTGGGGCTCCAAGCGCACCGGGCCAGACCTGGCCCGGGTCGGTGGCCGCTACTCGGACGACTGGCACCGTGCCCACCTGTACAACCCGCGCAACGTGGTACCGGAGTCGAAGATGCCGTCGTACCCATGGCTGGTCGCCCAGCAGGTCGACAACAGCCATACCGACACCAAGATGCGCACCCTGCGCACCCTGGGCGTGCCGTACACCGACGATGACATCGCCGGGGCCCGCGACGCGGTCAAGGGCAAGACCGAGATGGACGCCCTGGTCGCCTACCTGCAGGTGCTCGGCACCGCGATCAAGAACAAGAGGTGAATGCGATGGGAATGGACATCGGCATGATCCGCGGCCTGGGCACCCTGGTGGTGATGATCGCTTTCATCGGCCTCACCCTGTGGGTATTCAACCGCCGCCGCGACCGTGATTTCGCCGAAGCGCGCCTGCTGCCCTTCGTCGACGACCGCCTGCCCTCTGCCGGACAGGCACCTGCTGCAAAAAGGAGTAACGGGCAATGACCACCTTCTGGAGTACGTACATCTGCGTACTGACCATCGGTAGCCTGATTGGCCTGACCTGGCTGCTGCTCGCCACCCGCAAGGGCCAGAGCAACAACACCACCGACCAGACCATGGGCCACAGCTTCGACGGCATCGAGGAATACGACAACCCGCTGCCCAAGTGGTGGTTCTGGCTGTTCGTCGGCACCCTGGTGTTCTCAGTCGGCTACCTGATCCTCTATCCGGGCCTGGGCAACTGGAAGGGCATCCTGCCGGGCTATGAAAATGGCTGGACCGGCGCCAACGAATGGCAGAAGGAAATGGACAAGGCCGACGCAAAATTCGGCCCGATCTTTGCCAAGTACGCCGCCATGCCCGTGGAAGAAGTGGCCAAGGACCCGCAGGCACTGAAAATGGGCAGCCGCCTGTTCGCCTCCAACTGCTCGGTGTGCCACGGCTCGGACGCCAAGGGTGCCTATGGCTTCCCCAACCTCACCGACAAGGACTGGCGCTGGGGTGGCGAAGCGGAAACCATCAAGGCGTCGATCATGAACGGTCGTCACGGCGTGATGCCGGCCTGGGCCGAAGTGATCGGCGAGCAGGGCGTGGCGGATGTGGCCGCGTTCGTGCTCACCAACCTCGATGGCCGCAGCCTGCCGGAAGGGGTCAAGGCTGACGCCGCCAAGGGCAAGGAGATCTTTGCTGGCAACTGCGTGGCCTGCCACGGGCCTGAAGGCAAGGGAACCCCGGCCATGGGCGCGCCAGACCTGACCCACCCACAGGCGTTCATCTACGGTTCGAGCTTTGCCCAGCTGCAGCAGACCATTCGCTATGGTCGCCAGGGTCAGATGCCGGCGCAGGCGGAGATCCAGGGCAACGACAAGGTGCACCTGCTGGCGGCGTATGTGTATAGCCTGTCGCAGGATGGTGCTGCTGAAACCGTGACTGCCAAGTAATACCGCCAAGGGGCCGCTTTGCGGCCCTATCGCGACACAAGGCCGCTCCTACAAGGGACCGCGTACTCCCTGTAGGAGCGGCCTTGTGTCGCGACGGGCTGCAAAGCAGCCCCATTCCCACCTTGCCCCCGCTCTACCCTCCCTTGCACCCCCTCCGAACAGAACTAAGCTTGTTGCCTCAGTGGGCCTCGCTCCGAAAGGAGCGAAGCAGACGCGGCGCGTAGCCTGTCGCCGTCCTGATAAAAAGCTTGACCGATCGATCAGAAAAAGGCGAAAAACGGTACACATTACAAATATTTATTTGTGTACAATCGTCCAGACCCGATCGCTGCGGGACATCAGTGAACGGGCTCGGGCACGGGTCGGCGTACCAAAGTTGCGTTGCGGTAACCCCGGTGGTTATCAATACTGGCGCCGATTTTTCGACCAACAAGAACATCAAAACCGTGGAACCTTAGCAATGAGCACAGCAATCAGTCCGACTGCTTATAACTATAAGGTCGTCCGCCAGTTCGCCATCATGACGGTGGTCTGGGGGATCCTTGGCATGGGCCTCGGCGTCTTCATCGCCTCGCAGCTGGTATGGCCGCAACTGAACCTGGACCTGCCCTGGACCAGCTTCGGCCGCCTGCGCCCGCTGCACACCAACCTGGTGATCTTCGCCTTCGGGGGCTGTGCGCTGTTCGGCACCAGCTACTACGTGGTACAGCGCACCTGCCAGACCCGGCTGATCTCCGACAGCATGGCCGCCTTCACCTTCTGGGGTTGGCAGGCGGTGATCGTCGGGGCGCTGATCACCCTGCCGATGGGCTACACCACCACCAAGGAGTACGCCGAGCTCGAGTGGCCGCTGGCGATCCTGCTGGCCATCGTCTGGGTCACCTACGGGTTGGTGTTCTTCGGCACCATCGTCAAGCGCAAGACCAAGCATATCTATGTCGGCAACTGGTTCTACGG
This sequence comes from Pseudomonas sp. B5(2017), assembly GCF_002112825.1. Lineage (NCBI taxonomy): Bacteria > Pseudomonadati > Pseudomonadota > Gammaproteobacteria > Pseudomonadales > Pseudomonadaceae > Pseudomonas > Pseudomonas sp. B5(2017). The sequence continues at coordinate 295,101 of NZ_NEIR01000004.1, read as the reverse complement.
CGCCTTCATCGTGGTTACCGCGATGCTGCACATCGTCAACCACATCTCGCTGCCGGTAAGCCTGTTCAAGTCGTACTCGGCCTACTCCGGCGCCACCGACGCGATGATCCAGTGGTGGTACGGCCACAACGCCGTGGGCTTCTTCCTCACCACCGGCTTCCTGGGGATGATGTACTACTTCGTACCCAAGCAGGCCGAACGCCCGATCTACTCGTATCGCCTGTCTATCGTGCACTTCTGGGCACTGATCACCCTGTACATCTGGGCTGGCCCGCACCACCTGCACTACACCGCCCTGCCAGACTGGGCACAGTCGCTGGGCATGGTCATGTCGATCATCCTGCTGGCGCCAAGCTGGGGCGGCATGATCAACGGCATGATGACCCTGTCCGGTGCCTGGCACAAACTGCGCACCGACCCGATCCTGCGCTTCCTGGTGGTGTCGCTGGCGTTCTACGGCATGTCCACCTTCGAAGGCCCGATGATGGCCATCAAGACCGTGAACTCGCTGTCGCACTACACCGACTGGACCATCGGCCACGTTCACGCCGGCGCCCTCGGCTGGGTAGCGATGATCTCGATCGGCGCCGTGTACCACATGATCCCGCGCCTGTATGGCCGCGAGCAGATGCACAGCGTCGGCCTGATCAACGCGCACTTCTGGCTGGCTACCATCGGTACCGTGCTGTACATCGCCTCGATGTGGGTAAACGGCATCACCCAGGGCCTGATGTGGCGCGCCATCAACGATGACGGCACCCTCACCTACTCCTTCGTCGAAGCCCTGCAGGCCAGCCACCCTGGCTATATCGTCCGCGCCCTGGGCGGTGCGTTCTTCGCCACCGGCATGCTGCTGATGGCCTACAACGTGTTCCGTACCGTACGTGCCGCCAACCCGGCACAGGCTGAGGAAGCCGCCAAGATCGTCGTCGTGGGAGCGCACTGATGAAGCATGAAGCCGTCGAGAAGAACATAGGCCTGCTGGCCTTCTTCATGGTCATCGCCGTGAGCGTCGGTGGCCTGACCCAGATCGTCCCGCTGTTTTTCCAGGACGTCACCAACAAACCCGTGGAAGGCATGAAGCCGCGCACCGCGCTGGAACTTGAAGGCCGCGATATCTACATCCGCGAAGGCTGCGTGGGCTGCCACTCGCAGATGATCCGCCCGTTCCGTGCCGAAACCGAGCGCTACGGCCACTACTCGGTAGCCGGCGAGAGCGTGTGGGACCACCCATTCCTGTGGGGCTCCAAGCGTACCGGGCCGGACCTGGCGCGGGTCGGTGGCCGTTACTCCGATGACTGGCACCGTGCGCACCTGTACAACCCGCGCAACGTGGTACCGGAATCGAAGATGCCGTCGTACCCATGGCTGGTCGAGCACAAGCTCGACGGCAAGGACACCGCGAAGAAGATGGAAGTGCTGCGCACCCTCGGCGTGCCGTACACCGACGCCGATATCGCCGGGGCCCGCGACGCGGTCAAGGGCAAGACCGAAATGGACGCCATCGTCGCGTACCTGCAGGGTCTTGGCACCATCATCAAGAGCAAACGGTGACGCTGATGGATATCGGGATGATTCGCGGCCTGGGCACCGTCGTGGTGATGGTGGCCTTCGTGGGCCTGGCGCTGTGGGTGTTCAACCCACGGCGCAAGAAGGACTTCGACGAAGCGACCCAACTGCCCTTCGCGGATGACTCCGAAGCCAGCCGGCACGTCGAGCAAGCAAAAGCTTCTGGGAGCAAAAAACAATGACAACCTTCTGGAGTCTGTACGTTACCGTCCTGACCCTGGGCACCATCTTCTCGTTGACCTGGCTGCTGCTGTCGACCCGCAAGGGCCAGCGCGAAGAGGTCACCGACGAAACCGTCGGGCATGCCTTCGATGGCATCGAGGAGTACGACAACCCGCTGCCGAAATGGTGGTTCTGGCTGTTCGTCGGCACCATCGTCTTCGCCCTCGGCTACCTGGTGCTGTACCCGGGCCTGGGCAACTGGAAAGGCGTCCTGCCGGGCTACTCGTACCTGGATAACGACAAGCAGACCGAGTTTTCCAACGGTCAGCCGGGCTGGACCGGCGTGCACGAGTGGGAAAAGGAAATGGCCAAGGCCGACGCCCGCTTCGGGCCGATCTTCGCCAAGTTCGCCGCCATGCCCATCACCGAGGTGGCCAAGGACCCGCAGGCCCTGAAGATGGGCGCGCGGCTGTTCGCTTCCAACTGCTCGGTGTGCCACGGCTCCGACGCCAAGGGTGCCTTCGGCTTCCCTAACCTCACCGACAACGATTGGCGCTGGGGCGGCGAGCCAGACACCATCAAGACCACCATCATGGGCGGTCGCCACGGCGTGATGCCGGCCTGGGCCGAGGTGATCGGTGACCAGGGCGTGGCCGATGTGGCTGCGTTCGTGGTCAGCAAGCTCGATGGCCGCACCCTGCCAGAGGGCGTGAAGGCCGATGCCGAGAACGGGCAGAAGATCTTCGCCGCCAACTGCGTGGCCTGCCATGGGCCGGAGGGCAAGGGTACGCCAGCCATGGGCGCGCCGAACCTGACCCATCCGCAGGCGTTCATCTACGGTTCGAGCTTTGCCCAGTTGCAACAGACCATCCGCTACGGTCGCCAGGGGCAGATGCCGGCCCAGGAGCAGTTGCAAGGGAATGACAAGGTGCACTTGCTGGCGGCTTATGTGTACAGCCTGTCGCAGCAGGCCGAACCGGCCAAGGCCGAGTAAGGCAGGCCTGGCCTCTTCGCGGGTAAACCCGCTCCCACAGGTACTGCGCTCGCGTCAGGATCTGTGCGATCCCTGTGGGAGCGGGTTCACCCGCGAAGAGGCCGGCAAAGACACAGCATTTCTTGCAGGCTGATGACCTGGATCAATTGACACCCGCCATAACACGATTCATGCCACGAACCCAACGCGACTAAAGGTCGCAGTGCAGCCCCATACTGCCATCAGCGGCGTATCATGGGCCGCAGAGCGCTAGCAGATTGCGCGAGACTGCGGCCGGCACGCACTGGCTGCGGCGTTTTTCCACTGCCGTGGGACTTGATGATGAGCAAGCAAATTCCGGTACATGACGTCACCCCGCCTGCCAACAAAGGGAAGGATTCCGTCGACCTCTACGCCTCCCGGGAAAAGATATACACCCGTGCCTTCACCGGCCTGTTCCGGCGCCTGCGCATGGTCGGCGGGGCTGTGCTGTTCCTGCTGTACTTCGGCACCGTGTGGCTGAACTGGGGCGGCCACCAGGCCGTGTGGTGGAACCTGCCCGAGCGCAAGTTCTACATCTTCGGCGCCACCATCTGGCCGCAAGACTTCATCCTGCTTTCGGGCATCCTCATCGTGGCCGCCTTCGGCCTGTTCTTCATCACCGTGTTCGCCGGCCGGGTGTGGTGCGGCTACACCTGCCCGCAAAGCGTGTGGACCTGGATTTTCATGTGGTGCGAAAAGGTCACCGAGGGCGACCGCAACCAGCGCATGAAGCTCGACAGAGCCCCCATGAGCGGCAACAAGTTCCTGCGCAAGTTCGCCAAGCACAGCCTGTGGCTGCTGATCGGCTTCGTCACCGGCATGACCTTCGTCGGCTATTTCTCGCCGATCCGTGAACTGGCCACCGAATTCTTTACCGGCCAGGCCGACGGCTGGGCCTACTTCTGGGTCGGCTTCTTCACCCTCGCCACCTACGGCAACGCCGGCTGGCTGCGCGAGCAGGTGTGCGTGTACATGTGCCCCTACGCGCGCTTCCAGAGCGTGATGTTCGACAAGGACACGCTGATCGTTTCCTACGACCCGCGCCGTGGCGAAACCCGCGGCCCGCGCAAAAAAGACCTGGACTACAAGGCCGCGGGCCTGGGCGACTGCATCGACTGCACCATGTGCGTGCAGGTCTGCCCCACCGGCATCGACATCCGTGACGGCTTGCAGATCGAGTGCATCGGCTGCGCAGCGTGCATCGACGCCTGCGACAACATCATGGACAAGATGAACTACCCCAAAGGGCTGATCAGCTACACCACCGAGCACAACCTGTCCGGGCAGAAGACCCACATGCTGCGCCCACGCCTGATCGGCTACGCCGTGGTACTGCTGGTGATGATGGTCGGCCTGGCCACTGCCTTCGCCACCCGTTCGCTGGTCGGTTTCGACGTGAGCAAGGACCGCGTGCTGTACCGCGAGAACGCCCAGGGCCGGATCGAGAACGTGTACAGCCTGAAAGTGATGAACAAGGACCAGCGTGACCACGTCTACGTGCTGGACGCCACCGGCCTGCCAGACCTGAAGCTTGAAGGCCAGCGCGAGATCCGCGTGGACGCTGGTGATATCGTCAGCCTGCCGGTGCAGCTGTCTATCGCACCCGAGAAACTGCCATCGACCACCAACGAAATCACCTTCATCCTCAAGAGCGCCGATGACAGCGACGCCCAGGTTGAAGCCAAGAGCCGCTTCATCGGCCCACAGATCCGCTGAGAGAGATAACCCACAATGCCTGCCACCGCCGCCAGCCCCTGGTACAAGCACCTCTGGCCCTGGATCATCATCGGCATCCTCGCCACCTCGGTGTGCCTGAGCCTGACCATGGTCAGCATCGCCGTGCACAACCCGGACAACCTGGTGAACGACAACTACTACGAGGCTGGCAAGGGCATCAACCGCTCGCTGGACCGAGAACTGCTGGCGCAGACGCTGGGCCTGAAGGCCGGCGTGCACCTGGACGAGCTGACCGGCGAAGTGGACGTGCGCCTGGCCGGCAACAGCGACCCGCAGAGCCTGGAGCTGAACCTGATTTCGCCAACCCAGCCGGAGAAAGACCGCAAGGTGCTGCTGAGCCGGGTCGAGGCTGGGCGCTATGTGGGGCAGCTGGAGGACAAGGTTGACGGGCGGCGCTTCGTTGAGCTGCTGGGTAGCGAAGGTGGCCAGGTTTGGCGCTTGTTCGAGGAAGAGAAAGTGGAGCATGGTGTCACTTTGCAACTGGGTGACGAAGCCATTCAAGGCGCCGAGCACCTGTAGGAGCGGCCTTGTGTCGCGAAAGGGCTGCAGCGCAGCCCCAGCGATGCATGCACCGCTGCTGAAGTCCCGGGGCCGCTTCGCGGCCCTTTCGCGACACAAGGCCGCTCCTACAGGGATGCGTGCCAGCCGGCCGATTTGTGTAAGGCAATGACGTGATGACCCAGCCCACCCCCTGCTACCACTGCGCCCTGCCCGTCCCCGCCGGCAGCCGCTTCAACGCCGTGGTCCTCGGCCAGCCCCGGCAGTTCTGCTGCCCCGGCTGCCAGGCGGTGGCCGAGTCGATCGTCGCCGGTGGCCTGGAGCACTACTACCAGCACCGCAGCGACAACAGCGCCAACCCCGAGGCCCTGCCCAAGCAGCTACAGGACGAACTGGCCCTCTACGACCGCAGCGACGTACAGCAAACCTTCGTTCGCCATGCTGGCGACCTGGCCGAAACCACCCTGCTGGTCGAAGGCATAAGCTGCGCCGCCTGCGGCTGGCTGATCGAAAAGCACCTGCGCAACCTGCCCGGCGTCGCCGAGGCGCGCCTGAACCTGTCCAACCACCGCCTGCTGCTGAACTGGCATGACCAGCAACTGCCGCTCTCGCGCCTGCTCGCCGAGCTGCGCCAGATCGGCTACGCCGCCCACCCCTACCAGCCCGACCAGGCCGCCGAGCAACTGGCCCGCGAGAACCGCAGCGCCCTGCGCCGCCTGGGCGTGGCCGGGCTGCTGTGGTTCCAGGCGATGATGGCAACCATGGCCACCTGGCCGGAATTCAACATCGACCTGTCGCCCGAGCTGCACACCATCCTGCGCTGGGTGGCGCTGTTCCTCACCATCCCCATCGTGTTCTACAGCTGCGCACCGTTCTTCAAGGGCGCGGCACGCGACCTGCGTACCCGCCACCTGACCATGGACGTTTCGGTGTCGCTGGCCATTGGCCTGGCCTTCGGCGCCGGCATCTGGACCGCCATCACCGGCAGCGGCGAGCTGTATTTCGACACCGTGGGCATGTTCGCGCTGTTCCTGCTCACCGGCCGCTACCTGGAGCGCCGCGCCCGCGAACGCACCGCCGCGGCCACTGCGCAACTGGTCAACCTGCTGCCGGCCTCGTGCCTGCGCCTGGACGCCGTCGGCCGCAGCGAGCGCATCCTGCTCAGCGAACTGCAGCGCGGTGACACGGTGCAGGTGCTGCCAGGCTCAGTAATCCCCGCCGACGGGCACATCGTCGAAGGCCGCTCCAGCGTCGATGAATCGTTGCTGACCGGTGAATACCTGCCACAACCACGGCGGGTCGGCGAGCGGGTCACCGGCGGCACCCTGAACGTCGAAAGCACCCTGAACGTGGAAGTCGAAGCCCTCGGCCACGACTCGCGGTTGTCGGCAATCGTCCGCCTGCTGGAACGCGCCCAGACCGAAAAACCACGCCTGGCCGAAATCGCCGACCGGGCCTCGCAGTGGTTCCTGCTGTTCTCGCTGCTGGCCGCTGCGGCCATCGGCCTGTGGTGGTGGCACCTGGACCCGGCGCGGGCGTTCTGGATCGTGCTGGCCATGCTGGTAGCGACCTGCCCTTGCGCGCTGTCCCTGGCAACGCCAACGGCGCTTACTGCGGCCACCGGCACCTTGCACAAGCTCGGCCTGCTGGTCACCCGTGGCCATGTGCTGGAAGGCCTGAACCAGATCGACACGGTGATTTTCGACAAGACCGGCACGCTGACCGAAGGCCGCCTGACCTTGCGCAGCATTCGCCCGCTCGGCAGCCTGCCCGCCGACCGCTGCCTGGCCCTGGCCGCAGCGCTGGAGAACCGCTCCGAACACCCCATCGCCCGTGCCTTCGGCCGCACCGCCACGCCTGCTGACGACGTGCAGACCGTGCCGGGCCTGGGCCTGGAGGGGCTGGTCGAAGGCCAGCGCCTGCGCATTGGCCAGGCCACCTTCGTCTGCGCCCTGAGCGGCGCGGAAATCCCCGGCGTGCCAGAGCCGCGCGGCCAGTGGCTGCTGCTTGGCGACCGTCAGGGCCCACTGGCCTGGTTCGGCCTGGACGACCGCCTGCGCGACGATGCCCCTGCCCTGCTGGCGGCCTGCAAGGCCCGTGGCTGGCGCACGCTGCTGCTGTCGGGCGACAGCTCGCCGATGGTTGCCGAAGTGGCCGCACAGCTGGGCATCGACCAGGCCATCGGCGGCCTGCGCCCGGACGATAAACTGGACCGGCTGAAGGCGCTGCAGGCGGCCGGGCGCAAGGTGCTGATGCTGGGTGACGGGGTCAACGACGTGCCGGTACTGGCCGCCGCCGACATCAGCATCGCCATGGGCAGCGCCACCGACCTGGCCAAGACCAGCGCCGACGCCGTGCTGCTGTCCAACCGCCTGCAGGCGCTGGTACAGGCCTTCGAGCTGGCCCGCCGCACCCGCCGCAACATCCTCGAGAACCTGCTGTGGGCGACCTTGTATAATGGCCTGATGTTGCCGTTCGCCGCGCTTGGCTGGATCACCCCGGTTTGGGCAGCCATCGGCATGTCGGTCAGTTCACTGATCGTGGTACTCAACGCCCTGCGCCTGACCCGCCTGCCCCTGCCATCGGGCCTGCCAGCGAACGAAGCGCCCTTGCCCGGGAGGAAGTCGTCATGCCCGCACTCTATGTCATGATCCCCGCAGCCCTGCTGCTGGTCGGCGTGGCCGTGTACATCTTCTTCTGGGCGGTGGACAGCGGCCAGTACGACGACCTGGAAAGCCCTGCCCACAGCATCCTGTTCGACGACCAGGACCCGCGCCACCAGGCGGCGGTGAAGCCTGACGACAACCAGGCCGACACCGACAAGGAACCCCCACCCCGTGCCTGACCTGCTGCCCCTGCTGGGCTCGGCGTTGATCCTCGGCCTGCTCGGCGGCGGCCACTGCCTGGGCATGTGCGGCGGCCTGATGGGCGCGCTGACCCTTGCCATACCACCCGAACAACGTGGCCGGCGCTTGCGCCTGCTGCTGGCGTACAACCTTGGGCGCATTCTCAGTTATGCCTGTGCCGGCCTGCTGCTGGGCCTGGCCGGCTGGGCCGTGGCCAGCAGCCCGGCGGCGCTGGCACTGCGGGTGGTGGCGGCGCTGCTGTTGATCGCCATGGGGTTGTACCTGGCCGGCTGGTGGAGCGGGCTGACCCGCATCGAGGCGCTGGGCCGAGGGCTGTGGCGGCATATCCAGCCGGTGGCGTCGCGCTTGCTGCCGGTGTCCAGCGTGCCTCGGGCGTTGTTGCTGGGGGCCCTGTGGGGGTGGTTGCCGTGCGGGTTGGTGTACAGCACCTTGCTGTGGGCGGCCAGCCAAGGCAATGCCGGGTACAGCGCGGCGCTGATGCTGGCTTTCGGCGTGGGGACCTGGCCGGTATTGCTGGCTACCGGATTAGCCGCGGAGCGGGTAAACATTTTGTTGAAAAGACGCAGTGTGCGGGTGGCTGGCGGGGTGCTGGTGATGCTGTTTGGTATCTGGACCATGCCTGGACCGCACCAGCATTGGTTGATGGGGCATTGATGGGGGCCGCTTTGCGACCCTTCGCTGGCATGCCCGCTCCCACAGGATCATGTGTACCCCTGTGGGAGCGGGCAAGCCCGCGAAGGGCTGCAGAGCAGCCCCAATGCCCTTGATACAAATCAACACAGATTCCTACAGACGGCCATAGACTCCGGGGCACTGCTGCTCTTTCCGGGGACCGCCCTCATGCTCGACGACCTTCGTTGGGATACCGACCTGATCCGCCGTTACGACCTGGCCGGACCACGCTACACCTCTTACCCGACCGCCGTGCAACTGCACAGCGAAGTGGGCTCGTTCGACCTGCTCCACGCCCTGCGCGAAAGCCGTCGGGCCGCGCGCCCGCTGTCGCTGTACGTGCATGTGCCGTTCTGCGCCAACATCTGCTACTACTGCGCCTGCAACAAGGTCATCACCAAGGACCGCGGCCGCGCCGCGCCCTACCTGCAGCGCCTGGAGCAGGAAATCCAGCTGATCGCCTGCCACCTCGACCCTAAACAGCGTGTCGAGCAGCTGCATTTCGGCGGCGGCACGCCAACTTTCCTCAGCCATGTGGAACTGCGCCAGCTGATGGCCACCCTGCGCCAGCACTTCCACCTGCTGGACGACGACTCCGGCGACTACGGCATCGAGATCGACCCGCGCGAAGCCGACTGGTCGACCATGGGCCTGCTCCGCGAGCTGGGCTTCAACCGCGTCAGCCTGGGCGTGCAGGACCTCGACCCGGCCGTGCAGCGCGCGGTAAACCGCCTGCAGAGCCTGGAGCAGACCCGCACCCTGATCGAAGCCGCGCGCACTCTGCAGTTCCGCTCGATCAACCTCGACCTGATCTACGGCCTGCCCAAGCAAACCCCGGAAGGCTTTGCCCGCACCGTCGAAGAAGTGATCCGCCTGCAACCCGACCGCCTGTCGGTGTTCAACTACGCCCACCTGCCCGAGCGCTTCATGCCGCAACGGCGCATCGACAGCAATGACCTGCCCTGCGCGGCCGCCAAGCTGGAGATGCTGCACGCCACCATCGACCAGCTGACCGCCGCCGGCTACCGCTACATCGGCATGGACCACTTCGCTCTGCCCGACGACGAGCTGGCCATCGCCCAGGAAGAAGGCACCCTGCAGCGCAACTTCCAGGGCTACACCACCCATGGGCACTGCGACCTGATCGGCCTGGGCGTATCGGCCATCAGCCAGATCGGCGACCTGTACTGCCAGAACAGCAGCGACCTCAACACCTACCAGGACAGCCTGTCCAACGCCCAGCTGGCTACCCAGCGCGGCCTGCTGTGCAACCACGACGACCGCATCCGCCGGGCAGTGATCCAGCAACTGATCTGCCATTTCGAGCTGGATTTCGAGCCGATCGAACAGGCCTTCACCATCGATTTTCGCGGCTACTTCAACGACCTCTGGCCAGAACTGCTGACCTTGCAGCGCGACGGCCTGATCCGCCTGGACGACAAAGGCATCCGCATCCTGCCGGCCGGCCGCCTGCTGGCGCGTTCGGTATGCATGGTGTTCGACGCCTACCTGGCGATGCACAACCGCCAGCGCTTCTCGCGGGTGATCTGAACCGAGTCGTTCAACCGCATGGACAAAGTTCCTTGCCAGGCACACCATGGGCACAGCGAAGGCCCCGGCGCACACCCGCCGGGGCCCGGCCAGTTCGCACCACAACAGCGCACGCTGGCCTACAACCTACGCCGTGAGTTACCCTTACGTCTTATGTGTGCTTTCCCACAAGGATCGAATGAAAATGTCCGAGCCAGTCAAACTGCGCCCACACAACCAGGCCCATTGCAAGGACTGCAGCCTGGCCCCCCTGTGCCTGCCTCTGTCCCTCAACCTGGAAGACATGGATGCACTGGATGAAATCGTCAAGCGTGGGCGGCCGTTGAAAAAAGGCGAGTTCCTGTTCCGCCAGGGCGACAATTTCGGCTCGGTCTACGCGGTACGTTCCGGCGCGCTGAAAACCTTCAGCCTCAGCGACAGCGGCGAAGAGCAGATCACCGGCTTCCACCTGCCCAGCGAGCTGGTCGGCCTGTCGGGCATGGATACCGAAGCCTACCCGGTGTCGGCCCAGGCCCAGGAAACCACCTCGGTGTGCGAAATCCCGTTCGAACGCCTCGACGAGCTGTCGGTGCAGCTGCCGCAGCTACGCCGCCAGCTGATGCGGGTAATGAGCCGGGAAATCCGCGACGACCAGCAGATGATGCTGCTGCTGTCGAAAAAGACCGCTGACGAGCGTATTGCCACCTTCCTGGTCAACCTGTCGGCGCGCTTCCGCGCCCGCGGCTATTCGGCCAACCAGTTCCGCCTGAGCATGTCGCGCAACGAAATCGGCAACTACCTGGGCCTGGCGGTGGAAACCGTGTCGCGGGTGTTCACCCGCTTCCAGCAGAATGGCCTGATCCGTGCCGAAGGCAAGGAAGTGCACATTCTCGACCCGATCCAGCTGTGCGCGCTGGCCGGTGGCGCAATGGAGGCCTGAGGCCGGCGTTTAGCGGGTATACTTGGGCATTCGTTTTCCCAGGATACCCGCAACAATGCACAGCGACGCCTTCGACCTCAAAGCCCTGATCCGCCCGGTAGTGGACTTCCCCAAACCGGGCGTGATCTTCCGCGATATCACCCCGCTGTTCCAGTCGCCACGCGGGCTGCGCTATGTGGCCGACCAGTTCATCGAACGCTATGTCGAAGCCGAGTTCAGCCACATCGGCGCCATGGACGCGCGGGGCTTCCTGATCGGCTCGATCATCGCCCACCAGCTGAACAAGCCACTGATCCTGTTCCGCAAGCAGGGCAAGCTGCCGGCTGACGTGCTGAGCGAAGGTTACCAGACCGAGTACGGCGAAGCCTTCCTGGAAGTGCATGCCGACAGCCTGTGCGAAGGGGATTCGGTGTTGATCTTCGATGACTTGATTGCTACTGGCGGTACGCTGCTGGCAGCGGCCAACCTGGTGCGCCGGACCGGTGCGCAGGTGTTCGAGGCGGCGGCGATCATCGATCTGCCGGAGCTGGACGGGTCGCGCCGGCTGCAGGCGGCCGGGGTACCGACTTTCTGCCTGACCGAGTTTTCGCTCAGCGAATACTGAGTTGGGTTTTGGGGCTGCTTTGCAGCCCATCGCGACACAAGGCCGCTCCTACAGTATCCGAAAATTGCGCGGCCCCTGTAGGAGCGGCCTTGTGTCGCGATGGGCCGCAAAGCGGCCCCAACCATTCTGAATCAGAGCGAAATCGGCCGACGCCCCGCAAACGCATGGGCCAAGGTCCCACCATCCACCAGCTCCAGCTCGCCGCCCAGCGGCACGCCATGGGCAATCCGCGACGCCACCAGGCCCTTCTCGCTCAGCAACTGGGCAATGTAATGCGCCGTCGCCTCCCCTTCCACCGTCGGGTTGGTCGCCAGGATCACCTCGGTGAAGGTGCCCTGCTCCTCGATCCGCGCCATCAGCTGCGGAATCCCGATCGCCTCAGGCCCCAACCCATCCAGCGGCGACAAGTGGCCCTTGAGCACGAAATAGCGGCCACGGTAGCCGGTCTGCTCCACTGCATACACATCGGTCGGCCCTTCGACCACACACAACTGGGTATCGTCACGGCGCGTGTCGGCGCATTGCGGGCACAGCTCCTGCTCGGTCAGGGTGCGGCACTGACGGCAATGCCCAACCCCCTCCATGGCCTGGGTCAAGGCCTGGGCCAGGCGCAGGCCGCCGCTGCGGTCACGCTCGAGCAGTTGCAGGGCCATGCGCTGGGCGGTTTTCTGGCCGACACCCGGGAGAATTCGCAGGGCATCGATCAGTTGGCGGATGAGAGGGCTGAAGCTCATGGGAAAGGCCTGACAAATCAATAAGAGGCGGTTTATACCCAGCGGGGGCAGTGGCGTCAAATCAGCCATGCGCACATCGCAAGGCTTGCTCGGTCCCTGTAGGAGCGGCCTTGTGTCGCGATGGGGCGCGAAGCGGCCCCAGGTTATCAGCTTCACAGCATGGATTGCCGGGGCTGCTGCGCAGCCCTTTCGCGACACAAGGCCGCTCCTACAAAGACCGCGCAGGCTGCAGGAACGCACAAAAAAACCGCCGCTGTCATCAGCGGCGGTTTTCGGTAACGCAAATGCCCTTAGAACGGCATCTTGAAGCCCGGCGGCAGCTGCATGCCGGCGGTCATGCTGCCCATCTTGTCCTGGCTGTTCTGCTCGACCTTGCGCACGGCGTCGTTCAGCGCGGCGGCGATCAGGTCTTCCAGCACTTCCTTGTCGTCTTCATCAGTCGACATCAGGCTCTGGTCGATGCTGACACGCTTGACGTCGTGACGACCGGTCATCACCACGCTCACCAGGCCACCACCGGACTGGCCGGTGACTTCGGCGTTGGCCAGCTCTTCCTGCATCTTCTGCATCTTTTCCTGCATCTGCTGGGCCTGCTTCATCAGGCCGGCCATGCCACCTTTCATCATGGGGGTATACCTCGATTGGGTCATGTGATGCGGCCCGGCACCGGGCCGGCCGCATGGTTATCCGTTACTGGCCCTGGTTAACCAGGGCATCTACAGGCTCAATAGTATCCTGCCGCACCTTGGCGCCGAACAACTTGATCATCTGCTGGATCAACGGATCCTGCTCGATCGAGGTGACTGCGTCCTGCTGGCGCTCGGCGCGTTTGCGCGCCGCTGCCTGGGCTGGGGTTTCCTGCTCGGGCAGGATCAGCTCGATGCGCAGGTTCAGCGTGCGCCCCAGGTGCTGGTTGAGCGCTTCGTTGAGGCGCCGCTGCTGGGTGGCGTTGAACAGCGCACCCTGGCCAGGGTCCAGGTGCAGCAGCCAGTCGTCGCCATCGGCGGCAATCAACGTACAGTTTGCCGCGATGTTGCCTGTCATCCCGGATACAGGCAACTGTGGGAATAATTCCAGCCATTGCAGGGCCAGGCCGGTGGCCGGCTTGGCTGCGGGCAGCGGTTCGGCTGCCCGCTTGGGTGCTTCTTCCTGGACGTGTTCGGCCAGTTCGTCCAGGTAGCTGAAGCCGACCGGGTCGCTTTCGCCGCCGTAATAGTCTTCGTCCAACGGCGGTTCATCGTCGCGGTCCATGCCCACGGCGGCATAGGCGGACGGGTCGAAGGGTGGCTCGTCGTCGTGTGCCGGGGCGGCAGGTGCCGGCGTGGGTGGAGCGGGCGGTGCAGGAGCAGGAGCCGGCGCAGGCTCGGCCACTACCGGTGCAGGCGCTGGCGCGGGCTCTTCCCATGGCAGGTCAACCACCTCTGCCACAGGTTCTGGTGCTGGCTCAGGTTCGCTGACCGGGGCAGGCTCAGCCGCCACCACAGGCTCGACAACCGGCTGTGGCGCTGGCTCGACCGGTGCGGGCGCCTGCACTTGTTGCGCGGCAACCGGTGCAACAGGCTCCACGACAGCAGCGGCCGGCGGCGCCATGGCAACCGCCGGCGCTGCCACCGGTGTTGCAGGATCAGCTGTGGCCTGGCTGATCCCCACTGGCTTTAGTACCGGCTTCGGCGCGTCGTCGGTGTCGGCCGGGCGGAACGCCAGCATGCGCAGCAGGACCATTTCGAAACCACCGCGCGGGTCCGGCGCAAGTGGCAGGTCACGACGGCCGATCAGGCCCATCTGGTAATAGAACTGCACGTCCTCGGCTGGCAATGCCGAGGCCAGCGCCAGCACCCGCTCACGGTCACCCTGGCCGTTGTCCACCGCTTCCGGCAGCGCCTGGGCAATGGCCACGCGGTGCAGCACATTGAGCATCTCGGCCAGCACGCCCGCCCAGTCCGGGCCCTGCTCGGCCAGGTTGCGCACGGCCTCGAGCAAGGCCCGGGCATCGCCTTCGAGCAGCGCCTGCAGCACCCCGTAGACCTGGCCATGATCGAGGCTGCCGAGCATGGCCCGCACATCGGCGGCCAATACCTTGCCTTCGCCAAAGGCGATGGCCTGGTCGGTCAGGCTCATGGCGTCGCGCATCGAACCATCGGCCGCGCGCCCCAGCAGCCACAGGGCATCTGGCTCGAACGGCACGTTCTCGGCAGCCAGAACATGGCTGAGGTGCTCGACCACGCGCTCCGGGCTCATGTTCTTCAGCGAGAACTGCAGGCAGCGCGACAGGATGGTGGCCGGCAGTTTCTGCGGGTCGGTAGTGGCGAGGATGAACTTGACGTAGGGCGGCGGCTCTTCCAGCGTCTTGAGCAAGGCGTTGAACGAGTGGGTCGAGAGCATGTGCACTTCGTCGATCAGGTAGACCTTGAAGCGCCCACGGCTCGGGGCGTACTGCACGTTATCGAGCAGTTCGCGGGTGTCCTCGACCTTGGTGCGGCTGGCGGCGTCGATCTCGATCAGGTCGACGAAACGGCCTTCGTCGATCTCCCGGCACACCGAGCAGGTGCCGCAGGGCGTGGAGGTGATGCCGGTTTCGCAGTTCAGGCACTTGGCGATGATACGGGCGATGGTGGTCTTGCCCACACCCCGGGTACCGGTGAACAGGTAGGCATGGTGCAGGCGCTGGTTGTCCAAGGCATTGATCAAGGCCTTGAGCACATGGGTCTGGCCGACCATTTCGCGGAACGAGCGCGGACGCCATTTACGTGCAAGAACCTGATAACTCATCGAAAAACCATCGTAGCCTGATCGAGCGGAAGATCGCTAATGCTAGCGGAGCGGGGGCAAAATTGCACCCTGCGCAAGTCGTCTAAGCTTTGAAACTGGCGCGCCATCCAGGGAGGATTGCCTTTGCGAAGACTGCTGGCCCTGTTGCTGCTGTGGAGCACCTACAGCCAGGCTGAACAGCCCGTGTTGCGTTTTTCTGTCGCCGAGAGCTGGAGCATGCCGCTGGTGCGCATCGAAAGCGACCAGCCGGTGGAAGGTTTGCTGTACGACCTGATGCAGGCCTTGGCCAAGGAGGTGGGCGTACGCCCCGAATACCACGTCATGGCCCGCCTGCGCCTGCAGGAGGCGATGAACAGCGGTGATATAGATGTGCGCTGCTATGTCAGCACCCAGTGGTTCAATGACCGGCCGGGGGATTTTGTCTGGAGCATCCCGCTGCTGCACCAGCGAGACCTGCTGGTAGGCCGCGCTGGCGACAGTACTCCACTGCCCCCGGAGCAACTGCCTGCCCAGGCCATCGGCACAGTGCTTGGCTACACCTATTCGACCTTGCAACCGCTGCTGGACCAGGGCCGCCTGCACCGCGAGGACAGCCGCAGCCAGTTGCTGGTACTGCAGAAGCTGCAAGCCGGGCGCTATCGGCATGCGGTAAGCAACCAGCTGTCGTTGCAGTGGTTCAACCAGGGGCTACCCGCCGAGCAGCAATTGCAGGCGCTGGCGGTGCTGGAGGACCAGGACCTGGGGTGCATGGTACGCAATGACCCGGCGATACCGACCCAAGGGCTGCTGCGGGCACTGGTGCGGATGAAGCAGTCGGGAGAGATCGAGCGGATTGTGCAGCGGTATGGGGGGATGGGCAACCAAGAACCCATGTCTGTGGCTCGCCCCTGAGCCACGCGTACCTGATGAAAGACAAACCCGCCCGAAGCTTGCACGCCCGCTGTGGGAGCGGGTTCACCCGCGAACACCGGCAAAGCCGGTGCCATCCATCGCGTCGCGTTCTTCGCGGGTAAACCCGCTCCCACAGGGTTAATTGATATCCCTGCTATCTCTACTTACTCCAAGGCCGACTTCACTGGCTTCTACGCTCAACTGCCAGTGCCACAGCATCCGCCTGCCCCCAGGCAATCTGCATGGCCCGCAACCCGTGCTCCAGCAACTGCCGCGTCTCCTCGTCCTGGATACGCTCCAGCGCCCGCCGGCTGTCGCTATAGGCAAACATCAGATAGTGGGTGACATTCATCAACGCGAACTCCATCGGCACGATGCCTTCGCTGATGGCGCGGGAAAGGGATTTACCTTGGGGAAGCTCGAAGACGTGGGGTGGATCGGGGACTAGTTTTTTCATGGGTTCACCATACCGGGCTGAGAACACCCTTTCGCTTCCACACGTAGGGCGACAGTTGTACGCGGGGTGGAAGACCAGGGGTATGGTGAGCCCGGCAGGCCGGAGGCCTCCCACGTACAACTGTCATGACGACAGCCACCACACCCCAGGCTTCCACACCCGATCGCTGAACCGACAGCGACCGCAAAAGCCTAGTGGGTGGTGATTCCCGGGACAATCAGACGGGAGTCGACGCAGTGCGTAGGATATTTCGACACCTCCTACAGAAAAAGCGGGAAATTGCCCTGACCGTTGTAGGAAGCATCCTGAAAGCAGATCGCATTACTGCTACCGATTGCTCGTCTTGAGGAATGTCGCTCTCACACAGCCGCAACCAAACCCGCACTCAAGAACATCCCCACGCCAAACACAGAATGCGTGGCCAGGCTCTTCAGGCAGTTGCGCGCAGGCGTCGGCGTCCTCGACGCAAAGAACCCCGCACCCATCGCCGGTTGCATGAAGCACAAAGGCGCCACGACCGTCACCACACCAACAACCAGCGCAGGCAACAATGTAGGTGCCAGCAACCAGCCCTCCCCCACGATCATGACCAGCAGCATCGCGAACAGCACGCCGATGGCGTAATGAATCCCCCATCCCAACGCCAGCTCATGCCGCACCGGTTCCGCCTTGGCAATCGCCTGGTGCCGCACACGCCCGTGCAGTAAATGCCCCGCCCAACGCCCGACCATGGCGAAGTTCAGCGTGGCGACACCCATCCGCCTCAGCAGCAGCCCCCACAAGTCCATCACCATCGTGGCACCGATACCAATTGGCAAAGCAGCGGAAAACATCGCAGTAAACGTCATTGAACAAGCCCTCGAAGATTGACGGTCATCACCATGCCGCGCAGCATAGAAGTTGAAGTCAACTTCAAGTCAAGGGCCCGAAATGGACATTGCCGACGTCGCCAAACGCACAGGCGTACCCGCCTCGACGCTGCGCTACTACGAGAAGAAAGGCCTGCTCAAGTCACTCGCCGGGCCTGGCCAGCGGCGGCAGTTCGCAGCCGATGTTGCAGACCGGCTGGCGTTGATCGCCCTGGGCCAGGCTGCGGGGTTTTCGCTGGATGAAGTGGGGACGATGCTGGTGGACCTGCAGGTCGACCGGCAGATGCTGATCGCCAAGGCCGACGAACTGGATGCACGAATCAGGCGCTTGCAGGCGATGAGCAAGGGCCTGCGGCATGCGGCGCAGTGCCCTGAGGAAGATCACCTGGAATGCCCGAAATTCCAGCGGCTGATGAAGCTGTCGGCGGCGGGGCATGGGAAAAAACAGGGCAGTTCAATATTTGTCTTGAAGCGGCCAGATTAAATCACCACCCGACTGCATCGGGACGGTCGCGGCAGGAAGGCAGTCAGAAGGCACCTACCGGCGCCGGGCACATGCCTGCGTCTTGCAGCCCCCGAAGGATTGCTTCCTGGAAGGTACCAAGCCTGTTGCCCGGAGATCGAACACCAGCACCTGCGCATCAGTAGCGTGGCTGAACGTGACCGCCTGGGTTTCCGTCAGCTTCAGTCCATCGCCCTCCACAACAGTTTCTCCGTTCACCCGGAGCCTGCCAGCGACAACGTGGACATAGGCGTGTCGTCGCCCTGCGAGGGCCAAAGTATGCGACTCACCTTGTGAGAAGTTGCCCGCATAGATTTTCGTATCCTGGAGGATTTTCAGCGATCCGGCTTGCCCCGTTTTCGAGGCGATCAGCTGGAGCTTTCCATGCCGTTCTCCGGCCGGAAAGTGCTTCTGTTGGTATGAAGGCTTGGTGCGAGACAAATGAGGGGTCAGCCAGATTTGTAGCAGGTGCACAGGCTGGGTAGCGGAGGCATTGAATTCGCTGTGCTCGATACCTGAGCCGGCGCTGATGAGCTGAAAGTCGCCTGCGTGAATCCTGGTGCTGTTTGCCAGGGTGTCTCGATGGGCCAATGTTCCCTTGAGGACATAGGTCAGGATCTCCACATCACGATGGCCATGTTGACCGAAGCCTTTACCCTGTGAAATCCAGTCTTCGTTGATGACGCGCAGGTCCGAGAAACCACTCTCTTGCGGGTTTCTATAGCTTCCAAACGAGAAGGAATGCCGGGATTTCAGCCACGGCAAACGGGTCGCGCCCCGATCACCTGCCTTGCGGATCTCTTTCATGCTCACACCGAAATGCATTGCTTCAAAGAGGACGCAGCTTAGAGGAGAGTTTGATCGAATAAAAATATCAGAAACTGGTCTGAATCATCGATCTGATAGATTTAATAGACATTCGGTGATCCTGAGACGCTCGTTACTCATCAAAATCAATGATAGGTAACATCGATATTTGCCTGTTTTCTATCAGCCAAATGAAATGGAGAATGGCGCCTGAACTCAAATCTGGAACTGTCTGATGCGCTTTCTGCCTCTTGCTGCTGCCTCCTTCACTATCACACTGCTGGCGGGGTGCGCATCCGCGCCTAACCAGCCGACAAAGGAGTTGCTGACCGCAAAATCTCCAGAAGCTTTTTCCGCCTGCGTCATGCAGAAGTTGCAAGAGAATCAGCAATCGCCGAACGTCACCCATTCGAGCCGAAGCTATCGCGTGATCCTGAGCAGCCCTGTTGCGGCGGACAATGTGATCGAGACGTTCAAAGGAGACACGGGCGGGAAAGTCTACGTTTATCAGCGAGGGCTCTTTTCTGAAAACCTCGTTCGCGTAGCTTCCCAATGCGCTTGAGGAGAGGAAGGCTCTCACCAGGCCGAAGTTGTCGAGTTGGGTAATGCGAGGAATCCTTGAGAATTCAAGGACCTGAAATGGAGGCGGCCCCACCAGCCACACCCCGGCACTCGATGTTCCCGCTATGGCTGCTCCCTTCCGGGCCTGACCAGGTTAACGGGTAATCAATGCGGGGGGACCGATGGGGCCACCACTACAAGGCTCGCTGAACAGCGAGTGGCGCCATTGTACCGGTCTTGGGGGCAGATACAACCTCTGGAGCAGAAAAAGTCATCATTTCTCAATGACTTGTCCGGGTCGGGGTGGCCTGGAGCTGCCAATTCGCGGGTGAACCCGCTCCTACAGGGGTAGCGTTGACAGCAAGACCAGCGCAGGACCTGTGGGAGCGGGTTCACCCGCGAAGCAGGCGCCGCGGTGGATGGCACGGGCTTCGCCCGTGTTCGCGGGCATGCCCGCTCCCACAAGGACCGCGCAAGCCACAGGGGATTGCGCAGGGCGTTAGACAGCGATGCCCTGCTCGCCCAGGAAGGTGACGAAGGCATCTTCATCAAGCACCTTCACCCCCAACTCACTGGCCTTGGCCAGCTTGGACCCCGCCCCCGGCCCCGCCACCACGCAGTGAGTCTTGCCGGAAACCGAACCCGCCACCTTGGCCCCCAGGCTTTCCAGCTTTTCCTTGGCGATATCACGGCTCATGCGCTCCAGGGTGCCGGTCAGCACCCAGGTCTGGCCGGCCAGCGGCAAGCCTTCGGCGACTTTCTTCTCGCTGCTCCAGTGCATGCCGAACGCCAGCAACTGTGCCTCGATGTCCCGGGCCAGTTTCTGGTTGGCTTCATCCTTGAAGAACTCGCGCACGGCTTCGGCCTGCTTGGCCGCCAGGGCCTGGCGCAGGTCGATGCCGTCGGCGGCGATGATCTTGTCCAGGCTGTCGAGCTTGGCCACCAGCTTCTCGGCACCGGTCGGGCCAACCGAGGCGATATCGAGCTTGGCGATCATGCCGGCCAGGGTGGTGCTGGCGGCGAATTCGGCAGCCAGCTCGCCTTCGTCCTGCAGTTGCATGCCGCTGTCGAGCAACTGCTTGATGACCTTGCGGTTGTGCTCGTCCTCGAAGAAGTTGTGGATCTCGTACGCCACCTCCAGGCCGATGTCCGGCAGGTAGGTGAGCACTTGCGGCAGCGCTTGCTGCACGCGCGACAGGCTGCCCAGCGAGCGGGCCAGCACCTTGGCGGTCTCCTCGCCTACGTCCGGGATGCCCAGGGCGTAGATGAAGCGCGCCAGGCCCGGGCGCTTGCTGGCTTCGATGGCATCCAGCAGCTTCTTGCTGGACACTTCGGCAAAACCTTCCAGGCCGACGATCTGGTCGAATTCCAGCTTGTACAGGTCGGCCGGCGAGCCGATCAGGCCTTCGTCCACCAGCTGCTCGACGCTCTTCTCGCCCAGGCCGTCGATGTCCATGGCGCGGCGTGACACGTAGTGGATGATCGCCTGCTTGAGCTGGGCGCCACAGGCCAGGCGACCGACGCAGCGGTACACCGCCCCCTCGCTGGTGGTTTCCTTGCCCTTGCTACGCTTGACCAGCTGGGTACGCTCGACCTGCGAGCCGCATACCGGGCATTCGCTAGGCACCTGCACCGGGCGCGCATCTTCCGGGCGGCGCTCCAGCACTACCTGCATCACCTGCGGAATCACGTCACCGGCGCGGCGGATGATCACCGTGTCGCCAATGCGCAGGCCCAGGCGGGCGATTTCGTCCATGTTGTGCAGGGTGGCGTTGGACACGGTCACACCGGCGACCTTGACCGGCTTCAGGCGTGCCACGGGCGTTACCGCGCCGGTGCGGCCGACCTGGAACTCGACATCCAGCACCTCGGTCAGCTCTTCCATGGCCGGGAACTTGTGGGCGATCGCCCAGCGCGGCTCACGGGCGCGGAAGCCCAGTTCGCGCTGGGCGGCCAGGCTGTTGACCTTGAACACCACGCCGTCGATTTCGTAGGGCAGGCTGTTGCGTCGCTCGCCGATGTCGCGGTAGTAGGCCAGGCATTCTTCAATGCCAGCGGCATGCTTGAGTTCGCGGCTGATCGGCAGGCCCCAGGCCTTGAGCTGCTCGAGGATGCCGATGTGGCTGTCGCCGATGCTCGCGGACACCTGGCCGACGCCATAGCAGCAGAATTCCAGCGGGCGGCTGGCGGTGATTTTCGAATCCAGCTGACGCAGGCTGCCGGCGGCGGCGTTGCGCGGGTTGGCGAAGGTCTTGCCACCGGCTTCGGCCTGGGCGGCGTTGAGCCGGTCGAAACCGGCCTTGCTCATGTACACCTCGCCGCGCACCTCCAGCACCGCCGGCCATCCCTCGCCTTGCAGCTTGAGCGGGATGTTGCGCACGGTACGCACGTTGGCACTGATGTCTTCGCCAGTGGTGCCGTCGCCACGGGTGGCACCCTGCACCAGTTGGCCGTCGCGGTACAACAAGCTTACGGCCAGGCCGTCGAGCTTGGGCTCGCAGCTGTAGTCGACCGCACCGGGCTGGTCGAGGCCGTCTACCACGCGGCGGCCGAACTCACGCAAGTCGGCTTCTTCGAAGGCGTTGCCCAGGCTGAGCATGGGCACTTCGTGGCGGACCTGGCTGAACGCGGCCAGGGCTTCGCCACCCACGCGCTGGGTGGGCGAGTCGGGGGTTACCAGGTGCGGGTGTTCGGCTTCAAGCGCCTTGAGCTCGTTGAACAGGCGGTCGTATTCGGCATCGGGCACGCTTGGCTCATCGAGCACGTAGTAGCGGTAGTTGTGCTGGTCGAGCTCGGCACGCAGTTCGTGGATACGGGTTTCGGCGGTCATGGGATTTGTCTTCTCTTGCAAAGCAAAAGAGCAGCCTGGGGGTGGGTGCCGGGGGCTTGAGGTATTTATTGCCTGTCCGGCCTCTTCGCGGGTAAACCCGCTCCCACAGGGACATCACAGCCCTTGAGGTTTGTGGTGTCCCTGTGGGAGCGGGTTTACCCGCGAAGAGGCCGGCACAGGCGATAACAACACCCGAACCGACCAGCACGCCCTCAGGCTGCTCTTTCGTCTGGATCTGTCAGCGCTTCTGGGTCAGCGCACGGCGCTCGAACTCGACGATGCGCTGGCGGTAGTGCTCGATGGTCTGGGCGGTCAGCACGCTGCGCTGGTCGTCCTTGAGCTCACCGTTCAGTTCGTGCGCCAGCTTGCGCGCCGCAGCCACCATCACATCGAAGGCCTGCTTCGGATGACGCGGGCCCGGCAGGCCGAGGAAGAAGCTCACCGCGCGGGTGCTGAAGTGGTCGATGTCGTCCAGGTCGAACACGCCGGGCTTGACGGCGTTGGCCATGGAGAACAGCACCTCGCCGTGACCGGCCATGCTCTCGTGACGGTGGAAGATGTCCATTTCGCCGAAGCGCAGGCCGCTTTCCAGAATGTTCTGCAGCAGCGCCGGGCCCTTGAAGCCACCCTCGTCGCGGGAGATGACGCTGATCACCAGCACTTCCTCGGCCGGCGGCAGCTCCTTGACGCTGTTGCTGGCAGGCGCCGCACCGTTGCTGCGGGTATTTTCCGCGGCAAAGTCGTCATCGCTGTCGGCAAACAGGTCGGGCTCGCGTGGCTCGGCGCTCAGGTTCAGGTCGCCCTGCTGTGCATCCGCAGCAGCGGTGGCGCGCTTGCCGCGCTTGGCAGCCTTGGCCGGCTTGGGCTCACGCTCGCGATCACGCGCAGAAGCACTGAGCGACGGCAGGTCGCTTTCGTCCAGCTCAGGCTCCTTGTGGGTATCCAGCACCCGCGACGGGCCAAGCACTTCGGCATTGCCCTCTTCGTCCGGCAGGTTGGAATAACTGCGATCCAGACGGAATTTCAACTTGCCTTTCCCGCCGCGCATGCGGCGCCAGCCGTCGAAAAGAATCCCGGCAATGACAATGATGCCGATGACGATCAGCCACTCGCGCAGACCGATTTCCATGTAATCCCGTGCCTCTATAAAAATATGCTTGAAAACAAAGGGTTCAAAGCCCTTTAACACGTGGCGCCAACTCTATGTTCTGACAGGCGTTTTACCCACGCAAAAAACGAGTGACATTAAGCTAGCACGACCAAAGACAACTTTACACCGTCTGTCGCACATGGCGGGGGCATTTCGCTACGGAATATGCCCTTATCGTCGAGCATCAGGCATCGACCATGGCCATGGCCTCCTCCACATCGACGGCAACCAGACGTGAACAGCCCGGTTCATGCATGGTCACCCCCATCAATTGATCCGCCATCTCCATGGCAATCTTGTTATGGGTGATGTAGATGAACTGCACGCTTTCACTCATTTCCTTGACCAGACGGGCGTAACGCCCGACGTTGGCATCGTCCAGCGGCGCGTCGACTTCGTCGAGCATGCAGAACGGTGCGGGGTTCAACTTGAAGATGGCAAACACCAGCGCCAATGCGGTCAGTGCCTTCTCGCCGCCGGACAGCAGATGGATGGTGCTGTTCTTCTTGCCCGGTGGTCGCGCCATGATCGTTACCCCTGTATCGAGTAGATCTTCGCCCGTCAGTTCCAGATAAGCGCTGCCACCACCGAAAACTTTTGGGAAAAGTGCCTGTAATCCGGCATTTATCTGATCAAAGGTATCCTTGAAGCGGTTGCGGGTTTCCTTGTCGATCTTGCGAATGACGTTTTCCAGGGTCTCCAGGGCTTCGACCAGGTCGGCGTCCTGGGCGTCCAGGTAGCGCTTGCGCTCGGACTGCTGCTCGTACTCTTCGATGGCCGCCAGGTTGATCGCCCCCAGGCGCTGGATACGCGCCTCGAGCTGCTCCAGCTCCTGTTCGGTGCCCTGCTCGCTGGCCTCGGCCTCCAGGGTGGCGAGCACGCCTTGCAGGTCGTAGCCATCGGCCAGCAACTGCTCCTGCAGGGTCTTGCGCCGCACATCCAGGCCCTGGCACTCCAGGCGCAACTGCTCCAGCTGGCCACGCAGCAACTGGGCCTGCTGCTCGGCCTGGGTACGGCGCTTTTCGGCGTCGCGCAGTTCGCGGTCGGCTTCGTCCATGTGCAGGCGAGCCTGGCGCATTTCCTCGTCGACGCTCATGCGCCGCTCCAGCAGCTCTTCCAGCTTCAGGCGCAGTTCTTCCTGTGGGGCCTCGCCCTCTTCCAGGTTCAGGCTCAGTTGCTCCTGGCGCTCGGTCAGGCGCGCGGCCTGCTGCTCAAGGCGCTCCAGGGCCTGGCGGGTGGAATCATGCTGTGCGCGCAGCGAGCCCAGGCGTACAGCCAGCTGGTGGGCGTGATCCTTGTGCTGGCGGGCCTCCTGGCGCACGCGATCGAGGCTTTCGCGCAGGGTGTCGCGGCGGGCCATCAACTGCTCGCGCTGCTCGGTGTCCTGGGCCATCAGCTCCAGGGCCTCCTGCAGCAGCAGGCGGGCTTCGCCCAGCTGCTCATGCTCCACGGCGCGCTGTTCTTCCAGCTCGGTCAGCTCTTCCTGCAGGCGCCGGCGGCGCAGCTCGACCTGCTCGGCACGTGCGCGGCCAGCCGACAGGTTGGCCTTCAGCTCGCCATGCAGGCGGTTTTCTTCCTGGGTGCGACGGCGCAGTTGTTCACGCTGTTCTTCAAGGTCCAGCTGCTGCTCGCGCAGGGCCTGCAGTTGCTGTTCCAACTGCTCCAGCGCCGCTTCCTGCTCCAGTTGCTCCTGGCCCAGGCGCTCGATCTCCTGGCCACGCGCTAGCACGCCGCCTTCGGCTTCGCCGCCACGGCGCACCCGCAGGAAGTGTCGGCCAACCCAGTAGCCATCGCGGCTGACCAGGCTCTGGCCTTCGCCGAGCGACGCGCGCTGCGCCAGCGCCTGGGCAAGGTCTGCCACGGGCTTGACCTGGCCCAGCCAGGGCGCCAGGTCGACACGGCCTTCGACCTTTTCCAACAGGCTCCCGGGCAGCGACGAGCCGGTACCGCTCGCCAGCAGCAAGCGCAACTCGCCCTGCTCCAGGCCGGCAAAATCCAGATTACTGAAGTCGTCCACCAGCACAGCCTGCAGGTCGGCGCCGAGCACGGTTTCTACCGCAAGCTCCCAGCCCGGCTCGACCCGCAACCCTTCAGCCAGCCGCGGCTGTTGCTCCAGGCCTTGGCCCTGGAGCCAGTCCGCAGCACCTGCACCCGGCTCCAGGGCGGCCTGCTGCAAGGCTTCGAGCGAGGCCAGGCGCCCGCCCAGGCGTTGCAGGTCGCCCTGCGCCTGCTGTTGGGCCTGGGTGGCCTGCTGCAGTTGTTCACGCGCGCCTTCCAGGCGCTCGACCACCTGCTCTTCCGACAACTGCAACTCTTCCAGCAACATTTCGCTGCTAGCCAGCTGCTCGGCCAGTTCGAGCATGGCCGCATTCTGCGGGTCGCTGCCCAGCAGCTCACGCTCCTCGCCCAGCTTGCGCT
Source organism: Pseudomonas sp. B5(2017) (assembly GCF_002112825.1). Lineage (NCBI taxonomy): Bacteria > Pseudomonadati > Pseudomonadota > Gammaproteobacteria > Pseudomonadales > Pseudomonadaceae > Pseudomonas > Pseudomonas sp. B5(2017). The sequence continues at coordinate 269,519 of NZ_NEIR01000004.1, read as the reverse complement.
GGCGCTCGGCCTGGCGTTCCAGGCTGGCCTCCAGCTGTTGCAGGCGCGCCTGCTGCACTTCGGCCTGGCGGCGCGGCTCGGCGGAACGGCTGTTGAAGCTGTCCCACTGTTCCTGCCAACCGTGCATGCCCAGCTCGGCCTCTTCAAGGGCGGCAGTGGCTTCTTCGGCAGCGGCCAGGGTCATTTCCTGCTCGGGTTCGAGCATGGCCAGCTCTTCGCCCAAGGTAGCCAGCAGGGTACGGTCGTGGCCCAGGTGCGACTCGGTTTCCAGGCGCGTGCGCTCGGCTTCCTTGAAGTCATCCTGCAGCTGGCGCAGGCGCTGCTGGCCGTGCTGGATGCTCTGCTCGACCCGGGCGATGTCACCGGCCACCGAGTAGAAACGGCCCTGCACCTGGTTGAAGCGTTCGGACAATTCGTGATGGCCATCGCGCAGGCGCTCGATGCTGGCATCGGCATTGCGCTGCTCGGCCACCAGCGCCTCATGGGACACATCCTGGTCGCCGATCACCGCCTCGCGCTGGCGCACCCGGTCGTCCAGGTCGCGCCAGCGCAAGGCCGACAGGCGTGCCTTCAGCTGGCGTTCCTGGGCCTTGTATTCGCGGTACTTCTCGGCCGCCTGGGCCTGCCGGTGCAGGCGCTCCAGCTGGCGCTCCAGCTCTTCGCGCAGGTCGGTCAGGCGCGCCAGGTTTTCCTGGGTGCGGCGGATGCGGCTCTCGGTTTCACGGCGGCGTTCCTTGTACTTGGAAATGCCGGCGGCTTCCTCGATGAAGTTGCGCAGCTCCTCGGGCTTGGCCTCGATCAGCTTGGAGATCATGCCCTGTTCGATGATCGAGTAGCTGCGCGGCCCCAGGCCGGTACCGAGGAAGATGTCGGTGATATCGCGCCGGCGGCACTTGGTGCCGTTGAGGTAGTAGCTGTTCTGCCCGTCGCGGGTGACCTTGCGGCGGATCGAGATCTCGGCGTAGGCGGCATATTCGCCGACCAGGGTGGTTTCGCTGTTGTCGAACACCAGCTCGATGCTGGCCTGGCTGACCGGCTTGCGGCCACTGGAGCCGTTGAAGATGACATCGGTCATCGACTCGCCGCGCAGGTTCTTCGCCGAACTCTCGCCCATCACCCAGCGCACGGCATCGATGATGTTGGATTTGCCACAGCCGTTGGGGCCGACCACGGCCGCCATGTTGCTGGGAAAGTTGACCGTGGTCGGGTCGACGAACGACTTGAACCCGGCCAGGCGAATGCACTTCAGGCGCATCGGTCAGCCTCGGGCCAACGCCGCCAGCACCAGTTCGCAGCTGCGCTGGCCATAGGCGGTGAGCACCTCGCGAATGCGCGGCAGATCACGGGCGATCACGGCGTCGAGCAGGCGGGCGAACAGGTCCAGGTAATCGATCATGTTGGCCTGGCGCTGGTCCAGCGACAGGTAGTAGGCACGGCTCATCGCCGGCTGCAGGTTTTCCACGGTTTCCTGCAGGAACGGGTTGTCGGCGAACGGATAGGCCGCCCGCATGACCGCGAAGCTGTCGGCGACGAAGGCCTTGATGTCCAGCTGGTCATGGGCCCGCTGCAGGCGCTGCTGGATCTCCAGGAACGGGCGCAGGTCGGCATCGGTGCGCCATTTTTGCGCAACCGCGTTACCCAGCAGGATGTAGAACTCACCCATCAGTGCGCACAGGCTGCGCACACTGCGCTCGTCGAGTTCGGTCACATGGGCACCCCGGCGCGGCAGGATCGCCACCAGGTGGCGGCGTTCGAGGATCAGCAGCGCCTCGCGCACCGAGCCGCGGCTGACGTTGAGAGCCTGGGTGACCTTCTGCTCCTGGATACGCTCGCCTGGCGCCAGCTCGCCGCGGATGATGCGTTCGGCCAGGTAATCGGCAATCTGCTCGGAGAGGCTGTCCGGGGCCTTGAACGTCATGGTTTTCCTTCAAAATCATTGAACTGGGCACAAGAAGCGGATTGTAGCGTACTTGGCCGGTAATCGCGCAGAGGGGCCTGGCGGTTTATTTGACCTGCAAGGCATCCAGGCGCCCGGCGCGATCTATGCTTGAAATATGGGCAATGTGTGCGGCCGGGCTCGGACATGAGCAATTTCTTGACCTTTGAGTCAGAAAAATATTGACCAGCTGGACAGCTCTTGCTTAGAGTCCGCCCAACAACAATAAAACCATTGCGAGGCCATCCCCGTGATCCAGTTTCTCGTCAACCAGGAGCTGCGTAGTGAGCATGCCCTGGACCCGAACATGACGGTGCTGCAGTACCTGCGCGAGCACCTGGGCAAACCTGGCACCAAGGAGGGCTGCGCCAGTGGTGACTGCGGCGCCTGCACCGTGGTGGTCGGCGAACTGACCCAGGACGACCAGGGCAACGACAGCCTGCGCTACCGCAGCCTCAACTCGTGCCTGACCTTCGTTTCGTCGCTGCACGGCAAGCAACTGATCAGCGTCGAAGGCCTCAAGCACCAAGGCCAGCTGCACAGCGTGCAACAGGCCATGGCCGATTGCCATGGCTCGCAGTGCGGCTTCTGCACCCCCGGCTTCGTCATGTCGCTGTTCGCCCTGCAGAAGAACAGCAGCGGCCCCGACCTGCACCAGGCCCAGGAAGCCCTGGCCGGCAACCTGTGCCGCTGCACCGGCTACCGGCCGATCCTCGACGCCGCCGAGCAGAGCTGCCGCCAGCCTTGCCGCGACCAGTTCGATGCCCAGCAGGCACAGACCATCAGCCGCCTCAAGGCCATTGCGCCAACCCAGACCGGCGAACTGAACAGCGGCGACAAGCGCTGCCTGGTACCACTGACCGTGGCCGACCTGGCCGACCTGTACAGCTCGCACCCCGAGGCGCGACTGCTGGCCGGCGGCACCGACCTGGCCCTGGAAGTCACCCAGTTCCACAAGACCTTGCCGGTGATGATCTACGTCGGCCATGTGGCCGAGCTCAAGCGCATCGAGAAAACCGCCAGCCACCTGGAAATCGGCGCCGCCACCCCGCTCACCGACTGCTACGGCGCGCTGAACGAGGAATACCCGGACTTCGGCGCCCTGCTGCACCGCTTCGCTTCGCTGCAGATCCGCAATCAGGGCACCCTGGGCGGCAATATCGGCAACGCTTCGCCAATCGGCGACTCGCCACCCCTGCTGATTGCCCTGGATGCGCAGATCGTCCTGCGCCAGGGCGAGCGCCAGCGGGTGATGCCACTGGAAGACTACTTCATCGACTACCGCATCACTGCCCGCCAGGACAGCGAGTTCATCGAGAAGATCATCGTGCCGCGCGCCACCAGCGACTGGGCGTTCCGCGCCTATAAAGTGTCCAAGCGCCTGGACGATGACATTTCCGCCGTGTGCGGCGCCTTCAACCTGAGCATCGAAGACGGCGTGGTCAGCGGTGTGCGTATCGCCTTCGGCGGCATGGCGGCGATCCCCAAACGGGCCCTCGCCTGCGAAGCGGCGTTGCGCGGCAAGCCGTGGAACCAGGCCGCCATCGAGCGCGCCTGCCAGGCCCTGGCGGAAGATTTCACCCCGCTCAGCGACTTCCGCGCCAGCAAGGAATACCGCCTGCTGACCGCGCAGAACCTGCTGCGCAAGTACTTCATCGAACAGCAAACGCCGTACATCGAAACCCGGGTGACCGCTTATGTCTAACCATCACGTAGCCAAGAGCCAGGCCGAGATGGCCGAACTGTTCAGCCAGGACCTGACCACCGGGGTCGGCCGCAGCGTCAAGCACGACAGCGCCGACAAGCATGTGTCCGGCGAGGCGGTGTACATCGACGACCGCCTGGAATTCCCCAACCAGCTGCACGTCTATGCACGCACCGCCGACCGCGCCCACGCGCGCATCCTGCGCATCGACACCACGCCGTGCTATGCCTTCGAGGGCGTGCGCATCGCCATCACCCACGAAGACATCCCCGGCCTCAAGGACATCGGCCCGGTGGTAGCCGGCGACCCGCTGCTGGCCATCGACAAGGTCGAGTTCTTCGGCCAGCCGGTGCTCGCCGTGGCCGCCCGCGACCTCGACACCGCACGCCGTGCGGCCATGGCCGCCATCGTCGAGTATGAAGACCTGGAGCCGGTGCTGGATGTGGTCGAAGCATTGCGCAAGAAGCACTTCGTGCTCGACAGCCACACCCACCAGCGTGGCGATTCCGCTGCTGCCCTGGCCAGTGCCCCGCACCGCATCCAGGGCACCCTGCACATCGGTGGCCAGGAGCACTTCTACCTGGAAACGCAGGTTTCCTCGGTGATGCCCACCGAAGATGGCGGCATGATCGTCTACTGCTCCACGCAAAACCCCACCGAAGTGCAAAAGCTGGTCGCCGAAGTACTCGACGTGCCAATGAACAAGGTGGTGCTGGACATGCGCCGCATGGGTGGCGGTTTTGGCGGCAAGGAAACCCAGGCCGCCAGCCCGGCGTGCCTGTGCGCCGTGGTCGCGCGCCTGACCGGCCAGCCCACCAAGATGCGCCTGCCACGGGTCGAAGACATGACCATGACCGGCAAGCGCCACCCGTTCTACGTCGAGTACGACGTGGGCTTCGACGACGACGGGCGCCTGCACGGCATCAACTTCGATCTGGCCGGCAACTGCGGCTACTCGCCCGACCTGTCCGGTTCGATCGTCGACCGCGCCATGTTCCACTCCGACAACGCCTACTACCTGGGCGATGCCACCGTGCACGGCCACCGCTGCAAGACCAACACCGCCTCCAACACCGCATACCGCGGCTTCGGCGGCCCGCAGGGGATGGTCGCCATCGAGCAGGTGATGGACCACATCGCCCGCCACCTGGGCCGCGACCCGCTGGCGGTGCGCAAGGCCAACTACTACGGCAAGACCGAGCGCAACGTCACCCACTACTACCAGACCGTCGAGCACAACATGCTCGAAGAGATGACCGCCGAACTGGAAGCCAGCAGCGACTACGCCGAGCGCCGCGAGTCGATCCGCCGCTTCAACGCCAACAGCCCGATCCTGAAGAAGGGCCTGGCGCTGACCCCGGTCAAGTTCGGTATTTCGTTCACCGCCACCTTCCTCAACCAGGCCGGTGCGCTGATCCATATCTACACCGACGGCAGCATCCACCTGAACCATGGCGGCACCGAGATGGGCCAGGGCCTGAACACCAAGGTGGCACAGGTGGTGGCACAGATCTTCCAGGTCGATTTCAGCCGCATCCAGATCACCGCCACCAACACCGACAAGGTGCCCAACACCTCGCCGACCGCGGCCTCCAGTGGTGCCGACCTGAACGGCAAGGCGGCGCAGAACGCTGCCGAAATCCTCAAGAAGCGCCTGACCGAGTTCGCCGCGCGGCACTACCAGGTGACCGAGGAAGACGTCGAGTTCCGCAACGGCCATGTGCGCGTGCGCGACCAGATCGTCAGCTTCGAGCAGCTGGTGCAGCAGGCCTACTTCGCCCAGGTGTCACTGTCCAGCACCGGCTTCTACCGTACGCCGAAGATCTACTACGACCGCAGCCAGGCACGTGGCCGGCCGTTCTACTACTTCGCCTTCGGCGCCGCCTGCGTGGAAGTGGTGATCGACACCCTGACCGGCGAGTACAAGATGCTGCGTGCCGACATCCTGCACGATGTGGGTGATTCGCTGAACCCGGCCATCGACATCGGCCAGGTGGAAGGCGGCTTCATCCAGGGCATGGGCTGGCTGACCACCGAAGAACTGGTGTGGAACGCCAAGGGCAAGCTGATGACCAACGGCCCGGCCAGCTACAAGATCCCGGCAGTGGCCGACATGCCGCTGGATTTGCGGGTAAAGCTGGTGGAGAACCGCAAGAACCCGGAAGACACCGTGTTCCACTCCAAGGCCGTGGGCGAGCCGCCGTTCATGCTCGGCATCGCTGCCTGGTGCGCGATCAAGGACGCCGTGGCCAGCATCGCCGACTACCGCGTGCAGCCACAGGTGGATGCGCCGGCGACGCCGGAGCGGGTGTTGTGGGGTTGCGAGCAGATGCGCAAGGCCGTGGCTGCAGCGCAACCTGCCGAGCCGGAGCTGGAAACCGTCACCCAGTAACGCCGCCGCTCCTACACAAAGCGGACCGCGTTGTTCTGAAGAGGAATTGCATCATGCACCAATGGATCAACGCCCTCGCCGACCACCAGTCCCGTGGCGAAGCCTGCGTGCTGGTTACCATCATCGAGGAACGCGGCTCGACCCCGCGCAATGCCGGCTCGAAAATGGTCGTCAGCGCCAGCGGCCTGTTCGACACCATCGGCGGCGGCCACCTGGAATACAAGGCCCTGCACATCGCCCGGCAGATGCTCGAAGAGCACCGCACTACCCCGCACCTGGAGCGCTTCAGCCTCGGTGCCAGCCTTGGCCAGTGCTGCGGCGGCGTCACGGTGCTGCTGTTCGAACCCATGGCCGCGGTGCAGGCGCAGATCGCGGTGTTCGGCGCGGGCCATGTCGGCCGGGCTCTGGTACCCTTGCTCGCCGCGCTGCCCTGCCGGGTGCGCTGGATCGATTCGCGCGAGCAGGAATTCCCTGCCCTGATCCCCGACGGGGTGACCAAGGTGGTCAGCGAGGAGCCGGTCGACGAAGTGGCAGACCTGCCGCCAGGCTGCTACTGCATCGTCATGACCCACAACCACCAGCTCGACCTGGAACTGACCGCCGCCATTCTCAAGCGCAACGACTTCACCTGGTTCGGCCTGATCGGCTCGAAGACCAAACGGGTCAAGTTCGAGCACCGCCTGCGCGAGCGCGGCTACGACGATGCCGTGATGGCGCGCATGCGCTGCCCGATGGGCCTGGCCGAGGTCAAGGGCAAGCTGCCCATCGAGATCGCCGTGTCCATCGCCGGTGAAATCATCGCCACCTACAACGCCTGCTTCGGCCAGCACGATGCTGCCGCCAATGCCGGCCCCATTGCCCAGTTGCTGCCGCCTTCCCGGCGCAGCCAAGCCATTTGACGAGTGTGTTATGACCGTTACCCGCAAAGCCTACCGTGCCGCCATCCTGCACAGCATCGCCGACCCGGCCGAGGTGGGCCTGGAGGCTTCCCATGAATACTTCGAGGACGGCCTGCTGGTAGTCGACGACGGCCGCATCCGCGCCGTAGGCCACGCCGCCGAACTGTTGCCGACCCTGGACGCCGATATCCCGGTCGAGCACTACCAGGACGCGCTGATCACCCCGGGCTTCATCGACACCCACATCCACTTCCCGCAGACCGGCATGATCGGCTCCTACGGCGAACAGCTGCTGGACTGGCTGAACACCTACACCTTCCCCTGCGAAAAGCAGTTCGCCGACAAGGGCCACGCCGACCAGGTGGCGAAGATCTTCCTCAAGGAACTGCTGCGCAACGGCACCACCACCGCCCTGGTGTTCGGCAGCGTGCACCCGGAATCGGTCAATGCCCTGTTCGAGGAAGCCGAGCGCCTGGACCTGCGCCTGATCGCCGGCAAGGTGATGATGGACCGCAACGCCCCGGACTACCTGACCGACACCGCCGAGTCCGGCTATGCCGAAAGCAAGGCACTGATCGAGCGCTGGCACGGCAAGGGCCGCCTGCACTATGCAGTCACCCCGCGCTTCGCCCCGACCAGTACGCCTGAGCAGCTGACGCTGGCAGGCCAACTGCTCAAGGAGCACCCGGGCGTGTACATGCACACGCACCTGTCGGAAAACCTCAAGGAAATCGATTGGGTCAAGTCGCTGTTCCCCGAGCAGAAGGGTTACCTGGACGTATACGACCACTTCGAGTTACTGGGCGAACGCTCGGTATTCGCCCATGGCGTGCACCTGTGCGATGACGAATGCCAGCGCCTGGCCGAAACCGGCTCGGCCGTGGCCTTCTGCCCCACCTCCAACCTGTTCCTCGGCAGCGGCCTGTTCAACCTGCCCCAGGCCGAGCGCTTCAAGGTCAATGTGGGCCTGGGCACCGACGTTGGCGCCGGCACCAGCTTCTCGCTGCTCAACACCCTCAACGAAGCGTACAAGGTGATGCAGCTGCAGGGCGCGCGCCTGCACCCGTACAAGTCACTGTACCTGGCCACCCTCGGCGGCGCCCGCGCGCTGCGCCTGGACGACCGCATCGGCAGCCTGCGCCCGGGCAACGATGCCGACTTCGTGGTACTGGACTACAAGGCCACGCCACTGCTGGACTACCGCATCCAGCAGTCCAACAGCATCGAGGAAACCCTGTTCGTGCTCACCACCCTCGGCGACGACCGCACCGTGCGCGAAACCTACGCCGCAGGGCGTTGCGTGCACCAGCGCTAAGGTTCTTTTGCCAGGCCCCGGTACAGTGCGCCGCCGATCGCAGCACCAATCAGCGGCGCCACCCAGAACAGCCACAGCTGTTGCAGGGCCCAGCCTCCGACGAACAAGGCCGGCCCCGTGCTACGCGCGGGGTTGACCGAGGTATTGGTCACCGGGATCGAGATCAGGTGGATCAGGGTCAGGGCCAGGCCGATGGCGATCGGTGCAAAACCCGCTGGCGCCCGGGCGTCGGTGGCGCCCATGATCACCACCAGGAACATCGCCGTCATCACCACTTCACTGACAAAGCCCGCCCCGAGCGTGTAGCCGCCGGGCGAGTGGTCGGCGTAGCCGTTCGAAGCCAATCCCGCAGACAGCTCGAAACCTGCCTTACCGCTGGCAATCAGGTAGATCACACCCGCCGCCAGGATGGCGCCGATCACCTGGGCGATCACGTAGGGCAACAGCTCTTTGGCCGGGAAGCGCCCGCCCACCACCAGCCCGAACGACACGGCGGGGTTGAGGTGGCAGCCGGAGATATGGCCGATGGCGAAGGCCATGGTCAGCACGGTGAGGCCGAAGGCGAAGGCGACGCCGAGTACACCGATGCCGATGGGGGAACTGGCGGCGAGTACCGCACTGCCACAGCCGCCAAGCACCAGCCAGAAGGTGCCGAGCAGCTCGGCGCCCATGCGTTTACCGAGGGACATGCTCATGAGTCCATTCCTCAAGAAGTTGAACGCAACGAATGCGCAAGCCCAACTGCTTGATGAAGGTTTGCTCACAAGAATTTAGCAGACCTTTGATCAATGACCAGAAATGGCCGTGCTTCTTGTGGGAGCGGGTTTACCCGCGAAGAAGGCGACACCATGTATGGCACCGGCTGCGCCGGTGTTCGCGGGTGAACCCGCTCCCACAACGGCGCATTACGTTCACCTAGGCAAACGATCAACCCTTGATCGATACCTTGGGCTTTTTCAAAAGATGCGAGAACACCGCATGCAGATCGTCCGAGGCACTCTCCTCGTCCAGGTTCAGCTTGCTGTCGATGTGGTCCATGTGGTGCATCATCAGGCTCACCGCCTGCTCGGCATCGCGCGCCTCGATGGCATCGATCAGCTGCATGTGTTCGTCATACGAGCAATGCGAGCGGTTGCCGCTTTCGTACTGGGCAATGATCAGCGAGGTCTGCGACACCAGGCTGCGCTGGAAGCTGACCAGCGGCGCATTACCTGCGGCCTCGGCCAGCTTGAGGTGAAATTCGCCGGAAAGACGAATGCCGGCACCGCGGTCACCACGGGAGAAGCTGTCGCGTTCCTCGCGCACCATCTGCCGCAGCTCGTTGAGCTGCTCGAGGGTAGCGTGCTGCACGGCCAGTTCGGTGATGGCCCGTTCAACCATGCGCCGGGAGAAGAACACCTGGCGGGCCTCTTCCACCGTCGGGCTGGCCACCACCGCGCCGCGGTTCGGCCGCAACAGCACCACGCTTTCGTGGGCCAGGCGCGACAAGGCGCGGCGGATGATGGTGCGGCTGACGCCGAAGATCTCGCCCAGCGCTTCCTCGCTCAACTTGGTGCCCGGTGCCAGACGCTGCTCGAGGATCGCCTCGAAAATATGCGCGTAGACGATGTCGTCCTGGGTACCACTGCGGCCAGCCTTGCCGGTACGCGCAGGTTTCTTCAGAGGTTGCAGCTGTTCGTTCATGGGCTCTCGAGGCACGAAGGAAAGTATGGCGCCATTGTACACAGGCTGAGCCGTTTCTGCAGGTGGCCTTTTACCTATATAGCCGTTGTACGACGCATTGCGCACACAAAACATAAAACATTATTTGCATTCTTTGTACACAAAAGCATAATCCACCGAGCAACTTCTTGACCCACAAGTCAACAAACCGGTCAGACGTCTGCCTTCCCTCGCGGAGCCGCCAAGTGCATTGCTCAGGCCCCTGGCTCCATAACAACAAGAAAGACTTGAGGAGTACTCGCTGTGGAAAGCCGCAAATCCGAAGCCCCTACGCTGGATCTTGCCCCACCGCTCGAAACGAGCTGGCTGGAGCGGATTTTCAAACTCAAGCAACACGGCAGCACCGTCAGAACCGAAATGATCGCCGGGGTGACCACCTTCATCACCATGGCCTACATCATCTTCGTCAACCCCAACATCATGGCCGACGCCGGCATCGACCACGGTGCCGCCTTTGTCGCCACCTGCATCGCCGCCGCGCTGGGCTGCCTGCTGATGGGCCTGTACGCCAACTGGCCGGTAGGCCTGGCGCCGGGCATGGGGCTTAACGCCTTCTTCACCTACACCGTGGTCGGCACCATGGGCTACAACTGGGAAACGGCACTGGGCGCAGTATTCGTCTCGGGTGTGCTGTTCATGTTCCTGACCTTGTCGAAAGTGCGCGAATGGTTGCTCAACAGCATCCCGGTCAGCCTGCGCCATGCCATGGGGGCCGGCGTCGGATTGTTTCTCGGGCTGATCGGCCTGAAGACGGCAGGCATCATCGTCGACAGCCCGGCCACGCTGATCAAGCTGGGCTCGCTGCATGAGCCGGGGCCGCTGCTGGCGGCGGTGTGCTTCCTGCTGATCGCCATCCTCAGCTACAAACGGGTGTTCGGTGCGATCCTGATCAGCATCATCGGTGTCACCCTGGCCGGCTGGGGCCTGGGCCTGGTGAAATTCGGCGGGGTGATGTCGATGCCGCCAAGCCTGGCACCGACCTGGATGGCCATGGATGTGGCTGGCGTGTTCAACGTCAGCATGATCAGCGTGGTGCTGGCGTTCCTGTTCGTGCACATGTTCGACACCGCCGGCACCCTGATGGGCGTGGCGCAGCGGGCCAACCTGGTGGCGCCGGACGGGCGTATCGAGAACCTGTCGAAGGCGCTGAAGGCTGACAGTGCTTCAAGTGTGTTCGGCGCCGTGGTCGGCGTGCCGCCGGTGACCAGCTATGTGGAAAGTGCTGCCGGCGTGGCCGCTGGTGGTCGTACCGGCCTGACTGCCGTGGTGGTCGGCCTGCTGTTCATCGCGGCGATGTTCTTCGCTCCGCTGGCCGGGATGATTCCGGCCTATGCCACCGCCGGTGCGCTGATCTACGTGGCGATGCTGATGATGGGCAGCATGGCGCATATCCACTGGGACGAGGCCACCGACAGCATTCCGGCGATCGTCACGGTGATCATGATGCCGCTGACTTTCTCGGTCGCCGACGGTATTGCCCTGGGCTTCATCAGCTATGTGGCATTGAAAGCAGGTACTGGCAAATACAAGGAAATCTCCGCCAGCCTGTGGGTGCTGTGCGCGATCTTCATTGCCAAGTTCGTGTTCCTCTGAACCCTGCTGCACCAACCAAGGGCGCCTCGGCGCCCTTTCTTTATTTGGCCGGCATCAATCTGCTGACCTGCACTGGCCTTTGTAGGAGCGGCCTTGTGTCGCGAAAGGGCTGCGGAGCAGCCCCGGCAATTTGTGCGTCTGCGCTGAAACCCTGGGGCTGCTTTGCAGCCCTTTCGCGACACAAGGCCGCTCCTACAAGGGCCAGTGCTACCGATCAGATGGCAGCTGGCTTGCCGGCGACAAACAGCAGACGAAAAAAAGCCCGCCAGTGTGAGAGCGGGCCAAAGGACCTACGAAGATTCTTCTAGCGACCAACTAGCTTCCACGATAGGTCGAATAGCTGTACGGCGAGATCAGCAGCGGCACGTGGTAGTGCTCCTGCTGCTCGTCGATGCCAAAGCGCAGCACGACAACATCCAGGAACGCCTGGGCCGGCAGCTGTACACCGCGAGCGCGGTAGTAGTCGCCAGCGCTGAACTGCAGCTGGTAGACGCCGGTACGGTAGTCGTCACCCTGCAACAGCGGCGCGTCGACACGGCCATCGCTGTTGGTCAGGGCAGTGTTCACCAGCTCCAGCTGCTGGCCTTCGACACGGTACAGCTCGACCTTGATCGAGCTGCCCGGGCAGCCATGCGCGGCATCCAGTACGTGTGTGGTCAAACGTCCCATTGCTTGTCGCCTCTTGTTCAATCTGTGGGCAAAAAATACACGGCCATCATCACGCCAAAGGGCCTGAGATGTGCGGGAATGACGCCATTAAGACATTCCATCGCAAAATTGTACACAATTTTTTGAGCCCTTCTGTCGCACCCGCCGTTTCTTGCCCATAAACGACCCATCGGTCGCAAATACAGGCGCCGTAAAGACGCCAACGTCATTAGCTGACCAATCAGGCAGGTTTCTTGCACTGTTTTTCCAGGTCGCTGCGAGGCGACAAAAGGGAAGAAATGCGGAAAAACAGGCTTACAAAAGATTTCAGAAGTTGTATACAATCAGCCCATCCGGTGGTGCGACATACCGACGCGGCCCGCCCACCCCCCGCACTAACGCACAAGAAGGAAGACTGCAGTGAGCGCTGACTACCCTCGCGACCTGATCGGTTACGGCAACAACCCTCCTCACCCGCAATGGCCGGGCAACGCTCGCATCGCGCTGTCTTTCGTCCTCAACTACGAGGAAGGTGGCGAACGCAACATCCTGCATGGTGACAAGGAGTCCGAGGCATTCCTCTCGGAAATGGTCGCCGCCCAGCCACTGCAGGGCGTGCGCAACATGAGCATGGAATCGCTGTACGAATACGGCAGCCGTGCCGGCGTGTGGCGCCTGCTGAAGCTGTTCAAGGACAGCGGCGTGCCACTGACCATCTTCGCCGTGGCCATGGCCGCCCAGCGCCACCCCGACGTGATCCGCGCCATGGCCGAGGCCGGCCATGAAATCTGCAGCCACGGCTACCGCTGGATCGACTACCAGTACATGGACGAGGCCCAGGAGCGCGAGCACATGCTCGAAGCCATCCGCATCCTCACCGAAATCACCGGCGAGCGCCCGCTGGGCTGGTACACCGGCCGCACCGGCCCGAACACCCGTCGCCTGGTGATGGAGGAAGGTGGCTTCCTGTACGACAGCGACACCTATGACGACGACCTGCCCTACTGGGAGCCGAACAACTCTACCGGCAAGCCGCACCTGGTGATCCCCTACACCCTCGACACCAACGACATGCGCTTCACCCAGGTACAGGGCTTCAACTGCGGCGAGCAGTTCTTCCAATACCTGAAGGACGCCTTCGATGTGCTGTACGCCGAGGGCGCCGAAGCACCGAAAATGCTGTCCATCGGCCTGCACTGCCGCCTGGTCGGCCGCCCGGCACGCCTGGCCGCACTGAAGCGCTTCGTCGATTACGCAAAAAGCCATGACCAGGTCTGGTTCGCCCGTCGCGTGGACATCGCCCGCCACTGGCACGCCACCCACCCGTACAAGAAAGAGAACGCCTGATGACCGCCTTCAACACCCTCAAGCCATCCGCCCTGGGCCGTGACGCCTTCGTCAAGGCATTCGCCGACATCTACGAGCACTCGCCGTGGGTAGCCGAAAAAGCCTACGACCTGGGCCAACTGGGCGAGCTGGACGAGATCGAGGCGCTGCACCAGCGCATGAGCGACATCCTGCTCAGCGCCAACCACGCCGACCAGCTGGCGCTGATCAACGCTCACCCGGACCTGGCCGGCAAGGCCGCCATCCAGGGCGAGCTGACCGAATCGAGCACCAACGAGCAGGCCGGCGCCGGTATTCACCAGTGCACCGCCGAAGAGTTCGCCCGTTTCACCGAGCTGAACGACGCCTACAAGGCCAAGTTCCAGTTCCCGTTCATCATGGCGGTTAAAGGCAGCAACCGGCACCAGATCCTCGCCTCCTTCGAAAAACGCATCCACAACGATGCCGATGCCGAATTCAAGGAAGCCCTGGCGCAGATCAACCTGATCGCCCTGTTCCGCCTGCTGCAGCTGTAAAGCCGCGGCAACGCTTGAGCCTTATCCAGAACAACGAACATAGAAGAGATATCCGCATGCGCACCCTGATGATCGAGCCCCTGACCAAAGAAGCCTTCGCCCCTTTCGGAGACGTGATCGAAACCGACGGCAGCGACCACTTCATGATCAACAACGGCTCGACCATGCGCTTCCACAAGCTCGCCACGGTCGAAACCGCCGAGCCTGAAGACAAGGCGATCATCAGCATCTTCCGCGCCGACGCGCTGGACATGCCGCTGACCGTGCGCATGCTGGAACGCCATCCGCTGGGCAGCCAGGCTTTCATCCCGCTGCTCGGCAACCCCTTTCTGATCGTGGTCGCGCCAGTTGGCGATGCACCTGTATCAGGTTTGGTCCGAGCCTTCCGCAGTAATGGCAGGCAGGGCGTCAATTACCATCGCGGCGTCTGGCACCACCCGGTGCTGACGATCGAAAAGCGGGATGACTTCCTGGTGGTTGATCGCAGTGGTTCCGGTAACAACTGCGACGAGCATTACTTCACCGAGGAACAGATGCTGGTCCTCAATCCCCACCAATAAGAAAAGGTCGGTCATTCAAGGGCAATGCCCGAGCGGGTGACCGGCAAGAGGTACATACTGTGGAAGCACACCTTCACGAATGGCTGAACCTGAGCATTCGCTGGGTTCACATGATCACCGGTGTCGCCTGGATCGGTGCATCGTTCTACTTCGTCTGGCTGGAGAACCACCTGAACCGAAGCAACCCGCGCGATGGGTTGTCGGGTGATCTCTGGGCAATTCACGGCGGTGGTATCTACCACCTGGAGAAATACAAGCTCGCACCCCCGAAAATGCCCGAGAACCTGCACTGGTTCAAATGGGAAGCCTACTTCACCTGGATGTCCGGTATCGCCCTGCTGTGCGTGGTGTTCTACTGGAACCCGACCCTGTATCTGCTGGCCCCTGGCAGCACCCTTAGCGGTGCCGAAGGCGTGGCCATCGGTATCGGCTCGCTGATCGCCGGCTGGTTCATCTACGACTTCCTGTGCGACTCGCCCCTGGGCAAGAAGCCAGCGCTGCTCGGTGCTGTACTGTTCGTGCTGATCATCGCCGCGTGCTGGGGCTTCAGCCTGGTGTTCAGCGGCCGTGGTGCGTACCTGCACACCGGCGCGATCATCGGCACTATCATGGTCGGCAACGTGTTCCGCATCATCATGCCGGCCCAGCGCCAGCTGGTGGCTGCGATCGAGAACAACCAGACCCCCGACCCGGTACTGCCGGCCAAAGGCCTGCTGCGCTCGCGCCACAACAACTACTTCACCCTGCCGGTGCTGTTCATCATGATCAGCAACCACTTCCCGAGCACCTACGGTAGCCAGTACAACTGGCTGATCCTGGCCGGTATCGCAGTAGCCGCGGTCCTGATCCGCCACTACTTCAACACCCGCCACGACAGCAACAAGTACGCCTGGACCCTGCCGGTCGGCGCCCTGGCGATGATCTGCCTGGCCTACGTCACCGGTCCGAAACCGATGGCCGTCAGTCCTGAGCAAGCCGCGGCGAAGGTCGAGTACCAGCCACTGCCTGCGACCGCTGTAGGTGGCAAGACCGCTGCCGAGCAACGCGCCGAGGACGCCGCCAAGGCTGCCGCAGCACCTGCCGCGCCGGCCGAAGCCCCTGCCCAGGCCACGGCCCAGGCTGGCGGCGAGAGCTTCGACAAGATCCACAATGTCATCCAGGAACGCTGCACCGTGTGCCACTCGTCCAAGCCGACCAGCCCACTGTTCAGCGCCGCCCCTGCCGGCGTGATGTTCGACACCCCGCAGCAGATCCAGGCCCAGGCCGCGCGCATCCAGGCGCAAGCGGTCGCCAGCCAGATCATGCCGCTGGGCAACATCACCCAGATGACCACCGAAGAGCGCAAGCTGGTCGGTGACTGGATCGCCAAAGGCGCCCCGGTCAACTGAAACACAATTGTCGGGATAACACCGCCCCCTGTGGGAGCGGGTTCACCCGCGAAGAGGCCGGCACTCCCGGCCTCTGTTTCAAGACATACGCAACAAGCAAGCATCGAGCGTTCAGCCTCAAGCGGGAACCTCAGGCTCTCTTAACCGGAAGCCTGCCGCCTGAGGCCGGCGCTTGGATCCGAGAATAAAAACAAAACTCGAGGTGCTGCATGTCCGAGTCACGCAAGGCGTACATCCCTGTTGCGCCGCCGCGCGAGCCCTTGCCCCTGTTCCAACTGATCCTGGTTGGCCTGCAACACGTTCTGCTGATGTACGGCGGCGCCATCGCCGTGCCATTGATCATCGGCCAGGCCGCCGGGTTGTCCCGTGAAGAAGTCGCTTTCCTGATCAACGCCGACCTGCTGGTCGCTGGCGTCGCTACCATCATCCAGTCCTTCGGTATCGGCCCGGTGGGCATCCGCATGCCGGTGATGATGGGTGCCAGCTTCGCTGCCGTCGGCAGCATGGTGGCCATGGCCGGCATGCCTGGCGTGGGCCTGCAGGGGATCTTCGGCGCGACCATCGCCGCCGGGTTCTTCGGCATGCTGATCGCGCCGTTCATGTCCAAGGTCGTACGCTTCTTCCCGCCACTGGTCACCGGCACGGTGATCACCTCGATTGGCCTGTCGCTGTTCCCGGTGGCAGTCAACTGGGCCGGTGGCGGCCACCAGGCAGATACCTTCGGCTCGCCGATCTACCTGCTGGTGGCCGGCCTGGTGCTGGCGGTGATCCTGCTGATCAACCGTTTCATGCGCGGTTTCTGGGTCAACGTGTCGGTGCTGGTGGGCATGGGCCTGGGCTACATCCTGGCCGGCTCCATCGGCATGGTCGACCTGTCGGGCCTGAACGACGCACCGTGGCTGCAAGTGGTGACCCCACTGCACTTCGGCATGCCGACCTTCAGCCTGGCACCGATCCTGTCCATGTGCCTGGTGGTGGTGATCATCTTCGTCGAGTCCACCGGCATGTTCCTGGCCCTGGGTAAGGTGACCGATCGTGAAGTTACCCCAGGGATGCTGCGCCGCGGCCTGCTGTGCGATGCAGGCGCGTCGTTCATCGCCGGCTTCTTCAACACCTTCACCCACTCTTCGTTCGCCCAGAACATCGGCCTGGTGCAGATGACCGGGGTGCGCTGCCGCTATGTCACCATCGTGGCCGGTGCACTGCTGATCCTGCTCAGCCTGCTGCCCAAGGCGGCCTTCCTGATTGCCTCGATCCCGCCTGCGGTACTGGGCGGCGCGTCCATCGCCATGTTCGGCATGGTCACCGCCACCGGGATCAAGATTCTCCAGGAGGCGGACATCGGCGACCGTCGCAACCAGCTGCTGGTTGCGGTGAGCGTCGGCTTCGGGTTGATCCCCGTGGTACGTCCGGAGTTCTTCGCCCAGATGCCCCAGTGGATGGAGCCCATCACCCACAGTGGCATCGCCATGGCCACGGTCAGTGCCCTGGTGTTGAACGTGCTGTTCAACATCCTTGGTGGTGCCGACCGCGCGGTGCACAACGAAGCCTGTCACCAGCATTGAGCAAGGGGGGCGGCGCACTGCCGCCCCGCCTCGAATTCGCCGTAAACGCTACACCGTCGGCCCGCCGGAATGGGCCGTCCGGGGCGCCTGCGCGCCAAAAAAACCCAACAAAAACAATAAGTCCGGGAACCACAACATGAAACGCATCACCTCGTCCCTCTTGCTGGGCAGCAGCCTGCTGGCCACCCTCCCCGCCCACGCTGGCGAATGGCTGCAGTGGCATGGCGAAAGCCTGACCTACCTGTACGGCAAGGATTTCAAGGTCAACCCACGCATCCAGCAGACGGTGACCTTCGAGCACGCCAACAAATGGAAGTACGGCGATACCTTCATGTTCGTCGACAAGGTCTTCTACAACGGCAAGCCCGACCCGGGCAAAGGCGTCACCTCCTACTACGGTGAGTTCAGCCCGCGCCTGTCGTTCGGCAAGATCTTCGACCAGAAGCTGGCGTTCGGCCCGATCAAGGATGTGCTGCTGGCCATGACCTACGAGCGTGGCGAGGGCGACAACGAGGCCTACCTGATCGGCCCCGGCTTCGACCTGGACATCCCCGGCTTCAACTACTTCACCCTCAACTTCTACCTGCGCAACACCGAAGGCAGCCGCCCCGGTGACAACGTCTGGCAGATCACCCCGGCCTTCTCGTACACCATTCCGGTGGGCAAGTCCGACATTCTGATCGACGGTTACATGGACTGGGTGGTCGACAACGACCAGACCCGCCGTGGTACCTACCACGCCAACCTGCAGTTCAACCCACAGGTCAAGTACGACCTGGGCAAAGCCCTGAACCTGGGCGCCAAGCAGCTGTACGTGGGCATCGAGTACAGCTACTGGAAGGACAAGTACGGCATCGACAGCCAAGGCAATATCGACAGTAACCAGAGCGTCACCAGTGCCCTGATCAAGGTGCACTTCTAGAAAGCTGACCAAACGCACAAGTTTGTACCACACTGCTCCAGGACGGAGCACTTGAGGCAAGGCGCGCAAGCCAGTAATCTGCGCGCCCCCTCGATCAGGGCAGAAGGGATTCTGCCTGCGTTTACTGACCGCTCAGTCAATGAATTCGGGCGGTTGGCCAACGTGTTGCCAGCCTGAAAGACCCTTTTCATCCGTTCAGAACGAAGTCGAGCAGGAAGGTTTTGCCAGCCCAGGAAAGTTGGCTCAACCCTTGCCAAACAGCTGTGGCCTATCGAAAAAAGCTGACTCAAAAGACAAAAAAGCGCCAACAACGAGCGCTGACAATAGATCAATCAAGGGAGCGACACTCGCAATGCGTACCATCAACAGCCTGATCCTCGCCGGCGGCCTGCTGGCCTGTGGCACCACCTTCGGCGGCGACCTGCTGCAATGGCAGAACAACAGCCTGACCTACCTGTGGGGCAAGAACTTCAAGGTCAACCCGTCGATCCAGCAAACCGTGACCTTCGAGCACGCTGATGGCTGGAAGTACGGCGATAACTTCATCTTTGTCGACAAGATCTTCTACCAGGGCCAGAAAGATGAGGGCAATGGCCCGAACACCTACTACGGCGAAATCAGCCCGCGCCTGTCGTTCGGCAAGATCTTCGACCAGAAGCTGGCCTTCGGCCCGGTCAAGGACGTGCTGCTGGCGATGACCTACGAGTTCGGCGAAGGTGATACCGAGTCGTACCTGATCGGCCCTGGCTTCGACCTGGACATCCCTGGCTTCGACTACTTCCAGCTGAACTTCTACAACCGCACCACCGACGGCAGCCGCGCCGGCGACAACGTGTGGCAGATCACCCCGGTGTGGTCGTACACCATTCCGGTCGGTTCGTCCGATGTGCTGATCGACGGTTTCATGGACTGGGTGGTGGACAACGACGAGAACCGCCGCGGCACCTACCAGGCCAACCTGCACTTCAATCCGCAGATCAAGTATGACCTGGGCAAAGCCTTGCACCTGGGCGAGAAGCAGCTGTATGTGGGTGTGGAGTACGACTACTGGAAGAACAAGTACGGCATCAAGGATTCCGATGCCTTCACCACCGACCAGAACACCATGAGCTTCCTGCTCAAGGTTCACTTCTGATCTGAGTATAGGGGCCGCCTTGCGGCCCATTCGCGGGTAAACCCGCTCCCACAGGGTCCGCACCGGATTCATGGCAGACGCTATACATGTGGGAGCGGGTTCACCCGCGAACCGGGGCAAAGCCCCGGCCATGCAACTCAGTTGGCCGGCCGAACCGCCCGCCACAGTTTCCCCGCAATGCCCACCACCGCCAGCACCACGGCACCGGCCACAACCCCGACACCGCCGTTCAGCAGCGCCACGGTCAACGCCCCGCCACGCCCTTCACTGAACGCCTCGATGGCGTGATGCAGCGGCCCGATGCCATGCACCAGGATCCCGCCACCGACCAGGAACATGGCCGCCGTGCCGATCACCGACAGGCTCTTCATCATGTATGGCGCGGCACGCAGAATGCCGTTACCCACCGCCCTGGCCAGGCGTGATGCCTTGCGGGTCATCCACAGCCCCAGGTCATCGAGCTTGACGATACCGCCCACCAGCCCGTACACGCCGATGGTCATGACCACCGCGATACCCGACAGCACGACGATCTGCTGGGTCAACGGCGAGTCGGCAACGATGCCCAGGGTGATGGCGATGATTTCCGCCGAAAGGATGAAGTCGGTACGTACCGCGCCCTTGATCTTGGCTTTCTCGAACGCCACCAGGTCGACATTGGCATCGGCCACCGCCTCCTTGAGCGCTTCATGCTCGGCGTCAGTCTCGGCCTTGCTGTGCAGGAACTTGTGCGCCAGCTTCTCGAAACCCTCGAAGCACAGGTAGGCGCCGCCCAGCATCAGCAACGGCGTCACCGCCCAGGGGATGAACGCACTGATCAGCAGCGCCGCCGGCACCAGGATGGCCTTGTTCACCATCGAGCCCTTGGCCACAGCCCACACCACCGGGATCTCGCGCTCGGCACGCACCCCGGTGACCTGCTGGGCATTCAGTGCCAGGTCATCGCCCAGCACGCCTGCGGTCTTTTTCGCCGCCACCTTGGTCATCACCGAGACGTCATCAAGCACCGTGGCGATGTCGTCGATCAGTACCAGTAGACTGCTTCCTGCCATGTTTGCCTGTATCCAGAAGAGTGAGTGCCCAGGATTCTAGCCCAAAGCCGCTGCCTTGAGCGCCCGTCGAGCCCGGTGCTACCATGCCCGATCCCTCTTAGAGGTGGCCAGACACGAGGAAGATCCCTGACCATGAGCACCATTCGCGAGCGCAACAAGGAACTGATCCTGCGCGCGGCCAGCGAGGAATTCGCCGACAAGGGCTTCGCCGCCACCAAGACCAGCGATATCGCGGCCAAGGCCGGCCTGCCCAAGCCGAACGTGTATTACTACTTCAAATCCAAGGACAACCTCTACCGCGAGGTCCTGGAAAGCATCATCGCGCCGATCATGCAGGCGTCGACCCCGTTCAATGCCGACGGTGACCCGAAGGAAGTGCTGAGTGCGTACATCCGCTCGAAGATCCGCATTTCCCGCGACCTGCCGCATGCGTCCAAGGTGTTCGCCAGCGAGATCATGCACGGTGCCCCGCACCTGTCGCCGAACCAGGTAGCGCAGCTGAACGAGCAGGCACGGCATAACATCGAGTGCATCCAGCGCTGGATCGACCGCGGGCAGATCGCCCATGTGGATGCGCATCACCTGATGTTCAGCATCTGGGCAGCGACCCAGACCTATGCCGATTTCGACTGGCAGATCTCTGCGGTGACCGGCAAGGCCAAGCTGGCCGACAGCGATTATGACGCGGCGGCGGAGACCATCATCCGCATGGTGCTCAAGGGCTGTGAGCCCGAGATAGCCTGACAGGGTAAGTGGGGCTGCCTTGCAGCCCATCGCGACACAAGGCCGCTCCTACAAGGGATCGCGTACTACCTGCGATCCCTTGTAGGAGCGGCCTTGTGTCGCGAAAGGGCCGCAAAGCGGCCCCAGCCATCTTCAGCCTTACGCCGCTACACCGGCATCCGCCTTCAACCCCACCTCCTCGATCGCACTGATCGCGCACTGCTCGTCGATATCCGACGTATCCCCGCTGATCCCTACCGCACCCAGCACCTTGCCGTCCTGATCACGCACCAGCACGCCACCCGGCGCCGGCACCACCGGCCGCTCGCCCAACCCGTTCAGCGCGGCAAAAAATGCCGGCCGCTGCTGCGCGTCCAGCGCCAGCAGGCGCGAGCCCTTGCCCAGGGCAATCGCGCCCCAGGCCTTGCCGGTGGCCACCTCCGGCCGGATCAGGCTGGCGCCATCCTCGCGTTGCAGCGCCAGCAAGTGGCCGCCGGCATCCAGCACCGCCACGGTCAGTGGCGCGGCATTGATCTTGCGGCCCGCTGCCAGCGCGGCATTCACCAGGCTGACCGCGACTTTCAGGTTCAAAGCGTTCATGGAAAGGTCCTCTTCTTGTTGTGAGAAGCCCTGAGGGCAGTTGAAAACCGATAGAACAAATAGAACACAACGAAAGATATTTTTGTATACAATATTTTGAAACGATCGTATGCGATGGCGCAAACCTCCGTTTTCACGGGCGCTCGAACGAAAGCGACGTCCGCCGACGAAAACCCGTTGACCTAAGCGGCCAGCCGTGAATACACTCTGGCACAAAGCAAGTTGTATACAATTACAAAATCGATGAGGCACAAACCATGAGCAAAATGAGAGCAATCGATGCAGCCGTTCTGGTCATGCGCCGTGAAGGTGTAGATACCGCGTTCGGCATCCCGGGGGCTGCCATCAACCCGTTGTACTCGGCCCTGAAGAAAGTCGGTGGCATCGATCACGTCCTCGCTCGTCACGTCGAAGGCGCCTCGCACATGGCCGAGGGTTACACCCGTGCCAACCCGGGCAACATCGGCGTGTGCATCGGCACCTCCGGCCCAGCCGGCACCGACATGGTCACCGGCCTGTACAGTGCCTCCGCCGACTCCATCCCGATCCTCTGCATCACCGGCCAGGCCCCACGTGCCCGCCTGCACAAGGAAGACTTCCAGGCTGTCGACATCACCAACATCGTCAAGCCGGTCACCAAGTGGGCCACCACCGTTCTGGAGCCAGGCCAGGTGCCTTACGCCTTCCAGAAGGCCTTCTATGAAATGCGCACCGGCCGCCCAGGCCCGGTACTGATCGACCTGCCGTTCGATGTGCAGATGGCCGAAATCGAATTCGACATCGACGCCTACGAACCGCTGCCAGTGCACAAGCCGTCCGCCACCCGCGTTCAGGCCGAAAAAGCACTGGCCCTGCTCAATGACGCCGAGCGCCCGCTGCTGGTAGCCGGTGGCGGCATCATCAACGCCGACGCCAGCGACAAGCTGGTCGAGTTCGCCGAACTGACCGGTGTACCGGTAATCCCGACCCTGATGGGCTGGGGCACCATCCCGGACGACCACGCACAGATGGTCGGCATGGTCGGCCTGCAGACTTCGCACCGCTACGGCAACGCCACCCTGCTGAAATCCGACCTGGTGTTCGGTATCGGTAACCGCTGGGCCAACCGCCACACCGGTTCCGTCGACGTCTACACCGAAGGCCGCAAGTTCGTGCACGTGGACATCGAGCCGACCCAGATCGGCCGCGTGTTCACCCCGGACCTGGGTATCGTTTCCGACGCCGGCAAGGCACTGGACGTATTCCTCGAAGTGGCCCGCGAGTGGAAAGCCGCTGGCAAGCTGAAGTGCCGCAAGGCCTGGCTGGAAGACTGCCAGGAGCGCAAGGCAACCCTGCAGCGCAAGACCCACTTCGACAACGTGCCGGTCAAGCCGCAGCGCGTCTACGAAGAAATGAACCAGGTATTCGGCAAGGACACCTGCTACGTCAGCACCATCGGTCTGTCGCAGATCGCCGGCGCGCAGTTCCTGCACGTGTACAAGCCACGCCACTGGATCAACTGCGGCCAGGCCGGCCCGCTGGGCTGGACCATCCCTGCCGCCCTCGGTGTGGTCAAGGCCGATCCGAAACGCAAGGTGGTCGCGCTGTCGGGTGACTACGACTTCCAGTTCATGATCGAAGAGCTGGCGGTGGGCGCACAGTTCAACCTGCCGTACGTGCACGTACTGGTGAACAACGCCTACCTGGGCCTGATCCGTCAGGCGCAACGTGGCTTCGACATGGATTACTGTGTACAACTGGCGTTCGAGAACATCAACTCGACCGACGCCGCCACCTACGGTGTCGACCATGTCGCCGTGGTCGAAGGCCTGGGCTGCAAGGCCATCCGTGTATTCGAGCCGGCCGAAATCGCCCCTGCCCTGCTCAAGGCACAGAAGATGGCCGAAGAGTTCCGCGTGCCGGTGGTGGTCGAAGTGATTCTCGAACGTGTGACCAACATTTCCATGGGCACCGAGATCAACGCGGTCAACGAGTTCGAAGACCTGGCCCTGGTCGGCAACGACGCGCCAACCGCCATCTCGCTGCTGGACTGATCGCCTGACGCCCCCGTGCCGGCCCCTACCTGGGGGGCGCCGGGGGCCTTCATCGCAAGGAGACACAACATGCCTCGCTTCGCTGCCAACCTGTCCATGCTGTTCACCGAACAGGACTTCCTGGCCCGCTTCAAGGCTGCCGCCGATGCTGGTTTCAGCGGCGTCGAATACCTCTTCCCGTACGACTTCAGCGCTGCCGAGATCAAGCAGCAGCTGGACGCCAACGGCCTGACCCAGGTGCTGTTCAACCTGCCGGCGGGCGATTGGGCCAAGGGTGAGCGCGGTATCACCTGCCACCCTGACCGCGTCGAGGAATTCCGCGCCGGTGTCGACAAGGCCATCGAATACGCCAAGGTGCTGGGCAACACCCAGGTCAACGCCCTGGCCGGCATTCGCCCACAAGGCCCGGACTGCGCCACCGTGCGCAAGACCTTCGTGGAAAACCTGCGCTACGCCGCCGACAAGCTGAAAGCCGCCGGGATCCGCCTGGTCATGGAAATGATCAACACCCGCGACATCCCCGGCTTCTACCTGAACACCACCAAGCAAGCGCTTGAAATCCAGGCCGAGGTTGGCAGCGACAACCTGTTCCTGCAGTACGACATCTACCACATGCAGATCATGGAAGGTGACCTGGCTCGTACCATGGAAGCCAACCTGAAACTGATCAACCACATCCAGCTGGCCGACAACCCCGGCCGCAACGAGCCAGGCACCGGCGAGATCAACTACCGCTTCCTGTTCGAGCACCTGGACCGCATCGGCTACCAGGGCTGGGTGGGCGCGGAGTACAAGCCGCTGACCACCACCGAAGCGGGCCTGGGCTGGCTGAAGACCCATAACGCAATCTAAGGCTGATCGGGGTCCCGTGACACATGCCTGACCCTGTGGGAGCGGGTTCACCCGCGAATGCGATGTTGGCTTCACTGCCGCTTTCGCGGGTAAACCCGCTCCCACAGAGTTTTGTGTCCAACAAGGGGGCCTGTGCAGCCTGCTCCATCGAGATTCAACAAATACAACGAGGTAATCTCTCATGGCTAAAATCGGTTTCATCGGCACCGGCATCATGGGCAAGCCCATGGCTCAGAACCTGCAGAAAGCAGGTCACAGCATCTTCGTCTCCACCCACCACGACGCTGCCCCGGCCGACCTGATCGCCGCCGGTGCCGTGGCCCTGGCCAACCCGAAGGAAGTTGCCCAGGAAGCCGAGTTCATCATCGTCATGGTCCCCGACACCCCGCAGGTCGAGAGCGTCCTGTTCGGAGACAACGGCGTGGCCGAAGGCGTGGGCCCGAACAAGGTCGTGATCGACATGAGCTCGATCTCCCCTACCGCTACCAAAGCCTTCGCCGAGAAGATCAAGGCCACTGGCGCTGCCTACCTGGACGCCCCGGTGTCCGGTGGCGAAGTCGGTGCCAAGGCCGCGACCCTGAGCATCATGGTCGGTGGCTGCCCGAAAGCCTTCGAGCGCACCCTGCCGCTGTTCGAAGCCATGGGCAAGAACATCACCCGCGTCGGTGGCAATGGCGACGGCCAGACCGCCAAGGTGGCCAACCAGATCATCGTTGCCCTGAACATCCAGGCCGTTGCCGAAGCCCTGCTGTTCGCCGCCAAGAACGGCGCCGACCCGGCCAAGGTACGTGAAGCACTGATGGGCGGCTTCGCCTCGTCGAAGATCCTCGAAGTGCACGCCGAGCGCATGATCAAGGGCACCTTCGACCCAGGCTTCCGCATCAACCTGCACCAGAAGGACCTGAACCTGGCCCTGCAGGGTGCCAAGGAACTGGGCATCAACCTGCCCAACACCTCCAATGCCCAGCAAGTGTTCAACACCTGCCAGGCCCTGGGCGGCGGCAACTGGGACCACTCGGCGCTGATCAAAGGCCTGGAGCACATGGCCAACTTCTCGATCCGCGACGAAAAATGATTTAGATCCGGGGGCTGCTGCGCAGCCCTTTCGCGACGCAAGGCCGCTCCTACAACGGATCGCGGTCCCCTGTAGGAGCGGCCTTGTGTCGCGAAAGGGGCGCAAAGCGCCCCCAAAATCTCAGATCCAACACCTTTGAACCTGCGACCACAGGTTCAAAGGTGGCACCGAGCAACACCCGCCCCTGGTTCGGCCTGCACGGAGGCAGTTCCAGGGGCGTTTTTGATTCTGCAGAACAACAATAATTGGGAGCCTGCCATGTCGGTCGATCCGCAAAAACTTCTCCGCGAGCTGTTCGACACAGCCATCGCCGCCGCCCACCCCCGTCAAGTCCTCGAACCCTACCTGCCCGCCGACCGCAGCGGCCGGGTCATCGTCATCGGTGCCGGCAAGGCCGCAGCCGCCATGGCCGAAGTGGTCGAGAAAAGCTGGCAGGGCGAAGTCTCCGGGCTTGTTGTCACACGGTACGGTCACGGCGCCAACTGCCAGAAGATCGAGGTGGTCGAAGCTGCCCACCCGGTCCCCGATGCCGCCGGCCTGGCCGTGGCAAAACGCGTGCTGGAACTGGTCAGCAACCTCAGTGAAGACGATCGCGTCATCTTCCTGCTGTCCGGCGGTGGCTCGGCGCTGCTGGCCCTGCCCGCCGAAGGCCTGACCCTGGCCGACAAGCAGCAGATCAACAAGGCGCTGCTGAAATCCGGCGCCACCATCGGCGAGATGAACTGCGTACGCAAGCACCTCTCGGCGATCAAGGGCGGCCGCCTGGCCAAGGCCTGCTGGCCGGCCACGGTGTACACCTATGCCATTTCCGATGTCCCGGGCGACCTCGCCACGGTGATCGCCTCCGGCCCGACCGTGGCCGACCCGAGCACCTCGGCCGATGCCCTGGCCATCCTCAAGCGCTACAACATCGAAGCGCCCAAGGCCGTTATCGACTGGCTCAACAACCCAGCCTCGGAAACCGTCAAGGCCGATGACCCGGCCCTGGCCCGCAGCCACTTCCAGCTGATCGCCAAGCCCCAGCAGTCGCTCGAAGCCGCCGCGGTCAAAGCCCGCCAGGCCGGGTTCAGCCCGCTGATCCTCGGCGACCTGGAAGGCGAATCACGCGAAGTGGCCAAGGTGCACGCCGGTATCGCCCGGCAGATCGTCCAGCACGGCCAGCCGCTGAAGGCACCCTGCGTGATCCTGTCCGGCGGCGAAACCACCGTGACCGTGCGCGGCAATGGCCGTGGCGGGCGCAACGCCGAATTCCTGCTCAGCCTCACCGAAAGCCTGAAAGGCCTGCCGGGCGTGTACGCCCTGGCCGGTGACACCGACGGTATCGATGGCTCGGAAGAAAACGCCGGCGCCTTCATGACCCCGGCCAGCTACGCCCGTGCCGAAGCCCTGGGCCTGTCGGCCAGCGACGAGCTGGACAACAACAACGGCTACGGCTATTTCGCCGCCCTGGATGCGCTGATCGTCACCGAGCCGACCCGTACCAACGTCAACGACTTCCGCGCCATCCTGATCCTCGAGACTGCCCAATCATGACGCCTGATAAAAAAGTCAAAATCCTCGCCACCCTTGGCCCTGCGATCAAAGGCATCGACGACATCCGCCAACTGGTAGAAGCCGGGGTGAACATCTTCCGCCTCAACTTCAGCCACGGCGAGCACGCCGACCACGCCCTGCGCTACCAGTGGATCCGCGAAGTCGAGCAGCAACTGAACTACCCGCTGGGTATCCTCATGGACCTGCAGGGGCCGAAGCTGCGCGTCGGCCGCTTTGCCGACGGCAAGGTGCAGCTGCAACGCGGCCAGGCCCTGCGTCTGGACCTGGACAACACCCCGGGCGACAGCCGCCGGGTCAACCTGCCGCACCCCGAGATCATCGCCGCCCTCGAGCCGGGCATGGACCTGCTGCTGGACGACGGCAAGCTGCGCCTGCGCGTCACCGCCAAGCACAGCGACGCCATCGACACCGAAGTGCTGGCCGGCGGCGAACTGTCCGATCGCAAGGGTGTCAACGTGCCGCAAGCGGTGCTCGACCTCTCCCCGCTCACCGAAAAAGACCGCCGCGACCTGGCCTTCGGCCTGGAGCTGGGCGTGGACTGGGTGGCTCTGTCGTTCGTGCAGCGCCCCGAAGACATCACCGAAGCACGCCAGCTGATCGGTGACCGTGCCTACCTGATGGCGAAGATCGAAAAGCCATCGGCAGTCGAACAGCTGCAAGCCATCGCGGAGCTTGCGGATGCGATCATGGTGGCCCGTGGCGACCTGGGCGTGGAAGTGCCGGCCGAAAGCGTGCCGCAGATCCAGAAACGCATCATCGGCACCTGCCGCCAGCTGGGCAAACCGGTGGTGGTGGCCACGCAGATGCTCGAATCCATGCGCTTCTCGCCAGCGCCGACCCGCGCCGAAGTCACCGACGTGGCCAACGCCGTGGCCGAAGGTGCCGATGCGGTGATGCTGTCGGCCGAGACTGCCTCGGGTGAGTACCCGCTGGAAGCCGTGCAGATGATGAGCAAGATCATCCGCCAGGTGGAGAACGGCCCGGACTACCAGGCCCAGCTCGACGTTGGCCGGCCGAAGGCCGAGGCCACCGTGTCGGACGCCATCAGCTGCGCCATCCGCCGTATCAGCGGCATCCTGCCGGTGGCGGTGCTGGTCAACTACAGCGAGTCGGGCGCCTCGACCCTGCGCGCGGCCCGCGAACGGCCACGGGCCCCGATCCTCAACCTGACCCCGAACCTGACCACCGCGCGCCGCCTGAGCGTAGCGTGGGGCGTGCACTCGGTGGTCAACGACCGCCTGCGCCAGGTGGACGAGGTTGTTTCCACTGCACTGGAGATTGCCCAGGCACAAGGCATGGCCAGCCGTGGCGACACGCTGCTGATCACCGCCGGTGTGCCTTTCGGCAAGCCAGGGTCGACTAACACGCTGCGGATCGAGACCTTGATCTAAAGCACCGCATCTCTCCTGTGGGAGCGGGCGTGCCCGCGAAGAGGCCAGCAGGGACAACGATGTTGCCTGAGCTGACGCATTCGCGGACACGCCCGCTCCCACAGGGTCGGTGGTGTCGCACACAACTGCGGAAAACCCGAGGCCCAAAGAGGCCCACCGCTCCCCATCAACCTCACTGACTGCCCCGATGTACACCAAAAATTTCGTCAACCCGTGCCCCGACTGGGCCACGGCGTTACTCAACGGCTTCAGCCAGGTGCTGCTGCTGCGCAACCCCCTGTGCGGCCTGTGCTGCCTGCTGGCCATCCTGCTGACCGCCCCCGGCCTGGTCGGTGGCGCCCTGCTCGGCGCCCTGGCCGGCCTGCTCACCGCCCAGGCACGCGGCTACGACCGTGCCGACCGCCAGGCCGGGCTGTACTGCTACAACGGCGTGCTGATCGGCATCCTGATCAGCGCCGTGCTGCCCTGGTCGGTCATCCTGCCGCCACTGATCATCGCCGCTGGCGGCCTGTCCAGCATCATCACCCACCAGTGGCGCAAGCGCGGCGGCAAACTGCTGATCGCCTACACCGCGCCCTTCGTGCTGCTGGGCTGGGCCGTATTGCTGATCGCCAGCCCCTCGCCCAGCGGCTTCGTCGAAGCCGACCCGCTGTACGCGTTGGCGCGCGGCGTGGGCCAGATCTTCCTGCTCGACCAGCCGCTGGCCGGCCTGCTGATCATCATCGGCATGTTCATCGCCAACCCTTATGCCGCAATGTGGGCGGTGATCGGCTCGGCCATCGGCGGCGGCGTGGCACTGTTCGCCGACCAGGCGCAAGCCGCCTGGCTGGGTTTGTTCGGCTTCAATGCCGCGCTGGCAGCTTTAGCATTCAGCCGCCAGGGTGAAAAGCCT
The DNA here is from genome assembly GCF_002112825.1 of Pseudomonas sp. B5(2017). Lineage (NCBI taxonomy): Bacteria > Pseudomonadati > Pseudomonadota > Gammaproteobacteria > Pseudomonadales > Pseudomonadaceae > Pseudomonas > Pseudomonas sp. B5(2017). The sequence goes on along the minus strand of NZ_NEIR01000004.1, from coordinate 239,705 downwards.
TGGGTGACGTTACTGGCAATTGCCTTGGCCCTACTACTGCAACCGCTGTTCAAGTTACTACCGATAGCCGGTTTGACCGCACCCTTCGTCACAACCTGCTGGCTGATGCACTTGGGCATTCATCTCATGCAGCTGGGCGAAAGACGCAATACCAAAGGGTTACACAGCTAAACTCGATGCTGATTGCTAACTAGAGCTATCATGTCGGCGACCCTTTCTGATTGCAGCTGCCAGTCCAGGCATGGCCAAGTTCGGTTTAGAGTAGTCGTCGATGCCTGATTCATTAATGAATATCATGTCAGGGTCAGGTAAAATACGGCCATTCTCCACTACTACATGATCGGGATTGACGTTCATAAGTACGAACCCCTCCTCAATAAATTTCTTGTCGAGGGGTTTCAACGGTGACATTTCAATGCCTTCAGCTGTTACCAAATATTCACTAATGAATAGACTTCGGTCGCGATTGACATAGAATTTTCCGCGAAGACTTGCGCTCGGGTCGCTACGCTCCAGAATTTTTCCATCTACTGATTTTGCCCTGAACGGCTCAATTCGTTCACCAGCCGACCTTGCTCGGTTATAAGCAAAACCCTGAACCCGCTTATCCGTGTTGTTGATTTTCTTGAATACTGGTTCGAAAGCAGCCCAGTTCTGTTTGAATCGGCTGGTACCTTGGGGATCGCTGAAATTGACAGGGTCTCCTCCGCAATATGCATAGGAATTAAGACCTCCCTTTTCAAAGGGGCTGAATACGTCGGGACTGCAAAAGCGCATCAAGACCGGGCGGTATAGCCGCCTCCCATTCCCCAGAAAATAACCTTGCACCAAGTGATCCAGTAGCTGGCCGTTGTAACACAATCGATCTCCACGTGATCCGCTGTGCAATGAGCCGTAGACCGAAAATGCAAATGATTGGGGTGGCCTTCGGGAATGCCTCATTTTATCGTCCATCCCTATCTCCAAGTCTGAGCAGCACGAGCCCTGAATGTTGCATCGCGCCTGTGAAAATCGAAACTGGCATTTCTACCAGGTTGGCTCAGTTTTACTTCACGTTGCATCTGCTGACAGAGACCCTCTAGGCTTGCTACTCACACCATCGGAATAGCCCTCGCATGTCCACCCCACAATCCCTGCGTGAACGCCTCTACATCATGGTCTTCCAGACCGACACCGTAGCCGGCCGGCGCTTCGACAAGATCCTCCTGCTGATCATCCTGGCCAGCTTGGTCACCGTCATCCTCGACAGCATCGACGAAGTGCACCAGGGTTACGCCGGCGTGCTGGCGGGTATCGAGTGGGGCTTTACCGCGATCTTCCTGGCCGAGTACCTCACCCGCCTGTACTGCTCGCCCAAGCCGTTGCGCTATGCCTTCAGCTTTTATGGCCTGGTCGATCTGCTGGCGATCGTGCCGGGGATCATCGCGCTGTACTACAGCGACGCCCAGTACCTGCTGATCATCCGCGTGATACGGATGCTGCGGATCTTCCGCGTGCTCAAGCTCAGCCCGTACCTCAAGCAGGCCCATTACCTGATGGAGGCGCTGCGCGGCAGCAAGCAGAAGATCATTGTGTTCCTGGTGACGGTATCGACCCTGGTGACGGTGTTCGGCACCTTGATGTATGTGATCGAAGGGCCTGAGCATGGCTTTACCAGCATTCCCAAGGGTATCTACTGGGCCATCGTTACCCTGACCACGGTAGGCTTTGGCGACATCGTGCCAAAGACACCGCTGGGGCAGGTGCTGTCGTCGCTGGTGATGATTACCGGTTATTCGATCATCGCCGTACCGACCGGGATCTTCACCGCCGAGCTGGCCAATGCCATGCGCGGGGAGCAGCTGCAGCATGATTGCCCGACCTGCAGCAAGAAGAGCCATGAGCATGGCGCGGCGTTCTGTTCGCGGTGCGGGAATGTGCTGTTTCCCAAGCAATGATTCCGCCTGTTCCGGCCCTTTCGCGGGTAAACCCGCTCCCACAGGATCACCACATACCCGAACCGTGCGCGGTCCCTGTGGGAGCGGGTTTACCCGCGAAAGGGCCAGAACAGGCAGAAGCATAACCAAAGTGTTTTTTGTTCTTTAACCCCCACAAACCCACCCGCTATAGTCGCAGGCAAACTGCCAACACCTTCTCGATAACAAGGAAGCAACGTGAAAAAACTCTTCACCGCCTCGCTGCTCGCCGCAGGCCTTGCCCTGGGCAATTTCGCCCAGGCTGCCCCCACCCTGCTCAACGTTTCCTACGACGTGATGCGCGACTTCTACAAGGACTACAACCCGGCCTTCCAGAAGCACTGGGAAGCCGAGCACAACGAGAAGGTCAACGTGCAGATGTCCTTCGGCGGCTCGAGCAAGCAGGCGCGAGCGGTGATCGATGGCCTGCCGGCCGATGTCATCACCATGAACATGGCCACCGACATCAACGCCCTGGCCGACAACGGCAAGCTGGTGCCGGACAACTGGGTAACCCGCCTGCCGAACAACAGCGCGCCGTTCACCTCGGCCACTGTGTTCATCGTGCGCAAGGGTAACCCCAAGGCGCTGAAAGACTGGCCCGACCTGCTCAAGGATGGCGTTCAGGTGATCGTGCCCAACCCCAAGACCTCGGGTAACGGCCGCTACACCTACCTGTCGGCCTGGGGCTATGTGCTCAAGCAAGGCGGTGATGAAAACAAAGCCAAGGACTTTGTCGGCAAGCTGTTCAAGCAGGCGCCGGTATTGGACACCGGTGGCCGCGCCGCCACCACCACCTTCATGACCAACCAGATCGGCGACGTGCTGGTGACCTTCGAGAACGAAGCCGAAATGATCGCCCGCGAGTTCGGCCGCGACCAGTTCGAAGTGGTCTACCCGAGCGTGTCGGCCGAAGCCGAGCCGCCGGTCAGCGTGGTCGACAAGGTGGTGGCGAAGAAAGGCACCCAGGCAGCGGCCGAGGAATACTTGAAGTACCTGTGGTCGCCAGCCGCTCAGGAAATCGCCGCACAGAACTACCTGCGCCCGCGTGATGCGACGGTACTGGCCAAGTACACCGACCGCTTCCCGAAAGTGGACTTCCTGTCGGTAGAGAAGACCTTCGGTGACTGGCGCACCGTGCAGAAGACCCACTTCAATGATGGTGGGGTGTTTGACCAGATCTACACCAACAATCAGTAATTGATGCAGGCAGGTCCGGCCCTATCGCCGGCAAGCCCGCTCCCACAGGTACTCCACAGTACTCAAGACCTGTGCAGTACCTGTGGGAGCGGGCTTGCCCGCGAAAGGGCCGGTACAGGCAACATCAGACCTGACGGAATACCAGAGCCTTCAAGCCCCCCGCCGGGTCCACGTCAGGAAACTCCGGCGGGTTCTCCAGCCGCTCGACGAATGCCAGCGACGGCGCCTGCTCCGCCATCCCCTCGATCAGAAACTCTGGCCCGATGCCCGGGTCGTTCACGCACGCCAGCACCGTCCCGCCCTCGCTCAACAACTCCGGCAAGCGCCGCAGGATCTTCGCGTAATCCTGGGTCAGCACAAAGCTGCCGCGCTGGAAGGTCGGCGGGTCGATGATGATCAGGTCATAAGGCCCGTACTTGCGCACCTTGCCCCAGGACTTGAACAGCTCGTGCCCCAGGTACGCCACGCGCGACGCATCGTGGCCATTGAGGCGATGGTTGTCACGGCCCCGGGACAACGCCGACTTGGCCATGTCCAGGTTCACCACCTGCTCGGCGCCACCGGCAATCGCCGCCACCGAGAAACCGCAGGTGTAGGCGAACAGGTTCAGCACGCGCTTGCCCGCCGCCTGCTCGCGCACCCAGCGCCGACCATAGCGCATGTCGAGGAACAGGCCATTGTTCTGCCGCACGCCCAGGTCCAGCAGGTAGGTCAGCCCGTCCTCGACCACCTCGCGCTGCTGGCACGGTTCGCCCAGCAGCCACTGGCCCGGGCTGTCGGGCAGGTAGCGATGCTGGAGAAGGATGGCCTGGCCAACCCACTGCGGGCGCTCGGCGAGAGTACGCAGCATCGCCTCCAGTTCGGCCAGCTGGCCTTGCGCCGGCTCGCGGAACAGGGCGACCGACAGCACGCCTTGCAGCCAGTCGACGGTGACCTGCTCCAGGCCCGCCCAGCAGCGGCCGCGGCCGTGGAACAGGCGGCGGGTTTCCTGCGGGGCAGGGTCGAGGGCGGCGAGCAGGTGTTGCTCCAGAGTCTGGATCGGCGAAGTCATCATGGGTCGCAAGCTGGTAAAAGCGGCATTCTACCTTGCGGGCCCTTTCGCGGGTAAACCCGCTCCCACAGGATCACCACAGGCCCGAACCGTGTGCAGCACCTGTGGGAGCGGGTTTACCCGCGAAAGGGCCCGCAAGACCACCTCATTCCTCTGCCACAACCCGCGCTGGCCGGAACCACCACCCCTGCTGCATCCCCGCCGCCGCCAGCAGGATCAACGCCACCCCCAGCCACTGCAACGGTGCCAGCCGGTGCCCGAACGCCACCCAGTCCACCAGAATCGCCGCAATCGGGTAGATGAACGACAGTGCCCCGGTCAGTGCCGTGGGCAAGCGCTGGATGGCGCTGTACAGCAACACATACATCAATCCGGTGTGCACCATGCCCAAGGTCACCAGGCTGGCCAGCGCCGGCACTTCACCCGGCAACCCGCCAAGCTTGACCCACGGCGCCAGCAACAGCACACCCGTGGCCACCTGGATCAGCGCGATCAGGTGCGGTGGCGTGCCACTCAGGCGCTTGATGATCAACGCCGCGATGGCATACAGGAAGGCCGCCCCCAGCGCCAGCGCAATGCCCAGCAAATAGTCCTCACCGCCACCCTGCCCCGCGCCATGGGCACTGACGATGGCCAGCATGCCGAGGAACGCCACGCTCAGCCAGGTGACCTTGGCCAGGGTGATCTTCTCGCCCAGGAATACTGCCGCCAGCCCCACCAGCATGAACGGCTGCACGTTGTACACCGCCGTGCCGATGGCAATCGACGCCCGCGAGTAGGAGGCGAACAGCAGCACCCAGTTGCCGACGATGGCCACACCGCTGGCAATCGCCAGCAGGAACGCCGTACGGCTGATCACACCCGGCCGCAGGAAGCCGAACCCCGCGCAGATCGCCAGCAAGGTCACGGCACCGAACACGCAGCGCCAGAACACCACCTCGAGCACCGGCTGGCCGGACACCAGCACGAACCAACCGATGGTCCCGGAAATCAGCATGGCAGCGACCATTTCCAGCGAGCCACGACGCAATGAACTGTCCATCTCACACCTCCTGTTGAAGACGGCAACAGTATGCAAAGGTTGCTGGCCGCCCTTCCAGCGGATAACGAAGGAAGATTGGCATGTTTGCCTTTACTATCAAGGTAAATCACGCGAACTACCTGATTGAGGTGATCATGACCGATGCCATCGACCAACTGCTGATCAACGCGCTCATGGAAGACTCGCGCCGCTCGCTCAAGGCCCTGGCGCAAATCAGCGGGCTGTCGGCGCCCAGCGTCAGCGAACGCCTGCGCCGCCTGGAGGAACGCGGCGTGTTGCGCGGTTACACCGTAGAGGTCGACCCGCGCGCCTTTGGCTACCAGTTGCAGGCCATCGTGCGCATCCGCCCGCTACCCGGGCAGCTGCAGGAGGTGGAACGGCAGATCGTCGCCATTGCGGAGTTCACCGAGTGCGACAAGGTTACTGGCGAGGACTGCTTCATCGCTCGGCTGCATGTGCGCTCGATGGAGCAGCTGGATACCCTGCTCGACCGCATCAATGTGCTGGCCGAGACCAACACCGCCATCATCAAGAAAAGCCCGGTGAAGCGGCGGTTGCCGCCGATGGATTGAGTTTTGCCTGTACGGGCCTCTTCGCGGGTAAACCCGCTCCCACAGGATCTCGACGGGCCTGAATGCTGTGGAGTACTTGTGGGAGCGGGTTCACCCGCGAAGAGGCCGGCACAGGAAAAAGCTGACTAATTTTTGTACACAAGAATGTCACCATAAGTGCCGTTTTTGTGTGCACTTTCCAAGATCACGCCCCAATACGTTACACACTTCCCACAACTTATTCTGACCAAATGATCAACTAAATCATCCTCGAAAAATTTAAACCTGTTCATTTGGTCAACTTATATCCCATTCATTTCATCAACTTATATTTCAACAAGATAGATTCGAAATGATGGCCAGCTGAAGTTTGCTTTTTCCTTGGCATGGAACTCGCTTTTGTGTGTTCGTGTTTTGTATACAAACCAAGCAAAACATAAATACACAAGAACCCGCGACGCCGACCCAACATCGGCCGCCGCGCCCCAAACCCTGAGATGCCAACGCTGCACCGACGAGATGGCGAGCCCGTGCGCATGCCCGCTCATCGCAGTCCACGTGCATCAGGAGCCCGCCGGAATGAGTACCAGCCTCGACCTTGCCCCTGAACTATCCGTCGCCAGCACCCACCCCGCTTCCCCTCTCGCCGGCAGCCAGCCGGAACTTGCCCTGAGCCCGCGCCTGCATAACCGCGACCTCGCCCCGACGCGCATCGAAGGCCGCCGCTGGGGCGGCTACAGCATCTTCGCGCTGTGGACCAACGATGTGCACAACATCGCCAACTACTCGTTCGCCATGGGCTTGTTCGCCCTCGGCCTGGGTGGCTGGCAGATCCTGCTGTCGCTGGCCATCGGCGCGGCGCTGGTGTACTTCTTCATGAACCTGTCCGGCTACATGGGGCAGAAGACCGGCGTGCCGTTCCCGGTCATCAGCCGCATCGCCTTCGGCATCCACGGCGCGCAGATCCCGGCGCTGATCCGCGCGGTCATCGCCATCGCCTGGTTCGGCATCCAGACCTATCTGGCTTCGGTGGTGCTGCGCGTGCTGCTCACCGCCGTATGGCCGCAAATGGCGGCCTATGACCATGACAGTATCCTCGGCCTGTCGAGCCTGGGCTGGGCATGCTTCGTGTCGATCTGGCTGGTGCAGCTGGTGATCCTGGCCTACGGCATGGAGATGGTGCGCCGCTACGAGGCCTTTGCCGGCCCGGTGATCCTGCTGACCGTCGCCGCCCTGGCGGTGTTCATGTACTTCAAGGCCGACGCCCGCATCGCCTGGTCGGTGGCCGAACCGCTGACCGGCTACGAGATGTGGCGCAACATCTTTGCCGGCGGCGCGCTGTGGCTGGCGATCTACGGCACCCTGGTGCTGAACTTCTGTGACTTCGCCCGCTCCTCGCCATGCCGCAAGACCATCCGCGTCGGCAACTTCTGGGGCCTGCCGGTGAACATCCTGGTGTTCGCCGTGATCACCGTGGTGCTGTGCGGCGCGCAGTTCCAGATCAACGGCCAGATCATCGACAGCCCTACCCAGATCGTCGCCGCCATCCCCAGCACAGCGTTTCTGGTACTGGGCTGCCTGGCCTTCCTGATCGTCACCGTGGCGGTGAACATCATGGCCAACTTCGTCGCCCCGGCCTTCGTCCTCAGCAACCTGGCACCGCGTCACCTGAACTTCCGCCGCGCCGGGCTGATCAGCGCCACCCTGGCAGTGCTGATCCTGCCGTGGAACCTGTACAACAGCCCGCTGGTGATCGTGTATTTCCTGTCCGGCCTGGGTGCCCTGCTCGGCCCGCTGTACGGGGTGATCATGTCCGACTACTGGTTGCTGCGCAAAGGCTGCATCAACGTGCCGCAGCTTTACAGCGAAGACCCGGCCGGCGCGTACCACTACACCAAGGGCATCAACCTGCGCGCGGTGGCCGCCTTCGTGCCGGCCGCACTGCTGGCCATCGTCCTGGCCCTGGTGCCCAATTTCCATGGCGTGGCGCCGTTCTCCTGGCTGATCGGTGCCGGCATCGCCGCCGCCCTGTACCTGCTGATCGCCCCACGCAAACGCCAATACCACGACGTCAGCGGCGAATGCATCGCCGTTGACCACAGCAGCCATTGACCAGGGAGGACTACCCATGCGCATTCTGATCGCCAACGTCAACACCACCGAAGCCATCACCGAAGCCATTGCCGAACAGGCCCGTACGGTGGCCGCACCCGGCACCGAAATCATCGGCCTCACCCCATGGTTCGGTGCCGAGTCGGTGGAAGGCAACTTCGAAAGCTACCTGGCCGCCATCGCGGTGATGGACCGGGTGCTGGCTTACGAAGGCCCTTACGACGCCGTGATCCAGGCGGGTTACGGCGAACATGGCCGCGAAGGCCTGCAGGAACTGCTGAACGTGCCGGTGGTGGACATCACCGATGCCGCCGCCAGCACGGCGATGTACCTGGGCCATGCCTACTCGGTGGTGACCACCCTGGACCGCACCGTGCCGCTGATCGAGGACCGCCTGAAGCTCTCCGGCCTGTATGACCGCTGCGCATCGGTACGCGCCAGCGGGCTGGCGGTGCTGGAGCTGGAAGCCGACCCACAGCGCGCCGTGGAGGCGATTGTCGAGCAGGCAGAACGCGCCGTGCGCGACGACAAGGCCGAGGTGATCTGCCTGGGTTGCGGCGGCATGGCCGGGCTGGACGAGCAGATCCGCCAGCGCACCGGCGTGCCGGTGGTGGATGGTGTGAGTGCGGCGGTGACCATAGCCGAATCGCTGGTGCGCATGGGCTTGAGTACCTCCAAGGTACGTACCTATGCCACGCCACGGGCGAAGAAAGTGGTGGGTTGGCCGGTGCGGTTCGGGCGTTAGGCATCTTTCGCCTGACCTGGCCTCTTCGCGGGTAAACCCGCTCCCACAGGGACCGCATTGCTCTCAGGGCCTGTGCAGTACTTGTGGGAGCGGGTTTACCCGCGAAGAGGCCGGTCCTGCCGAAGCATCATTCTGGCCAACTGCTGTGTACTCAACTTCATCGTTACTCTGTTCAGGGCTTCCTGGCAGAACAGTACCAGCGGATCAGGTCGGGCAGCTATGCGCACCATCATTCAGGCCCTGACGCACGTTGCGGCTGAGCAGGCTGGCCTTGCCGTCGTGCCAGGTCAGGGTCAGGACGTAGAGGGTGTCGAAGTCGTCGCCGCTCCAGTCGTCGGTGATCACCCGCTCCTCACCGAGGGCCTTGCCAGCCACGGCATTGATCAGGTCAGGGAGGTAGCCATGCGACCAGGCGGTGTACACGGTCGCGTTACGGTACTTGTCGCGCAGCAGCTCTTCGGCCAGCGCGTCGGTGTCGTTGGCGCCATAGTCGATGTTTACCGGCAGGCCCAGGCGAATGGCGCTGGGGCTGATGGTCATCAGCGGGCGAATGTAGCTGTAGCTTTCGTCCTTGCTGCCTTCCTCGACATGCCGCGAGGGGTTGGCAGCGAACACGTAGTCGGCCTTGCCAAAGCGCTCGGGCAGCACGGTAGCCAGGTCCAGCGCACGGTTGAGGCCCTGGCAGTTCAACTGGCCCAGCCCCTCGCCCGGCTTCTCGGCGTGGCGCAGGAACACAAGGGTCTGGGTGCCATCCACCGGTTGCGCCCGGCTTTCGACAGCTTCCAGCGCCAGCGGTACGGCTATGGCTGTAAGCGTCAGGCTCAGCAACCAGTGACGACGACGGCGGAAGAATGTTGGCAACTTCATCAAGACAGGCCCATGTGGCAGAAAGAATCGGGTAGACCCGCCACATCACCCCGCCAACAGCACCGCGGGGCATCCTTGTAGTGAATGCCGTCCATGGCAACGAGTGAGGGTGAGAGTGCCCTGAACCCGTTTGGTTCCTCCCTGGAGGTGGATGCCGTTCCCTAGGCAAGGCTTAGATTAGAGGATGGGTGTTGCTGAAATGTGTCCGTTCGTTACTCGTTGCTCTCGCTGATTACCGTTACGGTGGCCCGGCTGCTTCTTCCATAGAGACTGAGTCGAGAATGGTTACATCAAATACCTGCTCGATAACCTGCTTCGGGCCCTGATTCAGACTCCAGGTGAAGAACACCAGAAAGCCCAGCAAGAACACGAATAGAATCGAGCCCACGAGACTTTGTGCCACACCCGACCAAAATCCTGGTTTGGCTTGCCTGACTTCGCTGCTCGCTTTATCGGAATAGTACTGTTCAAGCTCCACAGCTTGGGCTGCGATCGAGGCATCAAGAAAGCCTTGAGCAAGCTGGCTGGCCTGATTGCGGTAGCTCTCGATCTGCGAGGGGCTGTTGCTGACATCATGGAAAGGGGCCAAGTCTTCATCCTTCGGCTCCCGGTCATGCTTGATCTTGAAAGCCTGGATAAACTCGATTTTCTGCCTCTTGTACAACGAATAGGCAATGATACCGAGTGTATCTTGCTCATTCTCCACAAGCACCGAGTATATGTGGTTGTAACAGCCATCGGCCATATGGCTCTTACCCTTTGCGCAGGCGGGAATACGCAGCCGCGAATGCTGCCTTCAGTTCCGAACGGGTTTTTCGGGAGTTGGTAACCACACTCGCGAGTTCGCGTGGTAACGAGATTTCCATTCGCGCGCCAGATGCCACCAACAGCGCGTTCGCTTCGCGTACCACCCGTGAGGAAAAATGCGATTTCATGGATAGGCTACCCTCTTCACTCAATGAGTCTGCAAGGTTAGCCGTACCCGGGAGGCTCCTCAATCAGACACTGGCCGACAGCGCGTGTAGTCCTTTTCCTCAATCATCCCGCGTCAGCACTTCCAGCAATTCGATCTCGAAGGTCAAATCCGAATTCGGCGGAATCGCCCCCACGCTGCGTTCGCCATAGCCCAGGTGCGCCGGTACCAGCAGCTTGCGCTTGCCGCCAACGCGCATGCCCATCAGGCCTTGATCCCACCCCTTGATTACCCGACCCGTGCCGATCACGCACTGGAACGGCTTGCCGCGCGACCAGGACGAATCGAACTCGCTGCCGTCGGCCAGCCAGCCGGTGTACTGGGTGGTGATCAGGGCGCCTTTGACGGCGGCTTTGCCATCCCCCTCCACAAGGTCGATGATCTGCAGTTCTTGGTTCACGGGGCATACTCCAACGCTGGAAACAAAGCCGCCCTTTTCTCAGGAATGCACCGGTTTGGCAAGTTCGCGTGGCGTTTCGTGCTGGCGCATCGATCACAGCACGCCGCCTGAATCAGCCGAGCTGCTCGAAGGCTTCCTGGCCAGTCAGTTCCTTGGTCTGGTTGGCGAAGCAATACCAGGCGGGTTTCTGTTCGACGAAGATTTGCAAGTCGAAATGCCATTCCTGGTCGCCGTCGAGCAGGCCGACCGGCACGGCGTGGAAGTCATTGGCCTTGAGCCGGTAGTACAGGTGCGTGCCGCACTGGCCGCAGAAGCCGCGCTGGGCCCAATCGGAAGACTCATAGACGCTGGGCGCGCGCCCTTCGATCACCGGTGGCTGGCTGCAATGCACCACCAGCAATGGGCCGCCGGTCCATTTGCGGCACATGCTGCAGTGGCAGGCGCTGATATGGTTGTTGTCGACGGTGACCTTGAGCCGGGTGGCGCCGCACAGGCAGGTGCCTTGTTTTTCCAGGGCCATGGCTGGCTCCTTGAGCAAGGGATGGGCAGACCAGTATAGGTGCTCGGTTCCTGTAGGAGCGGCCTTGTGTCGCGATGGGCTGCAAAGCAGCCCCGGGTCTATGCAGTGTTACCGACATCGAGGGGCCGCGTTGCGGCCCATCGCGACACAAGGCCGCTCCTACAGGGCATCGCGTAAGCTTCTAGATGAAAATGGTACCGCGCAGGTACAACGCAGCCCGCCCGCTGATGATCACCCGGCCATTACCCGGCACTTCGCACTGCAGCTGCCCTTTGCGCACCCCACCCTGCTCGCAGCTCAGCACGTTCCTACCCAGCCGCTCTGCCCATATCGGCGCCAGCGAGGTGTGCGCCGAGCCAGTCACCGGGTCTTCGTTCACGCCGACCCGTGGGCCGAACCAGCGGGTGACGAAATCAAAGCCACGGCCTGCTGCGGTAACGGCGATACCGCGCACATCGAAAGCCGACAGCGCTACGAAATCCGGCTTCAGGGTGTCGAGCAACAGGGCGTCATCGATCACCACCACATAGTCGTCACTGCGGTACAGCGCCTGTGCCTGGCCAAGGCCCAGCGCCTGCAACAGGCCCGGCAGCATGTCCACGGCGACCGGCTGCTTGGCCGGGAAGTCCATGGCCAGCAGCCCGTCGGCGTTACGGCTGACCCGCAGCTCGCCACTGCGGGTGTTGAAACGCAGCACCTGCACCTGCTCGCCCAGCTGTTCGAACAGCACATAGGCCGAGGCCAGGGTGGCATGGCCGCACAGGTCGACTTCCACGGTCGGGGTGAACCAGCGCAGGTCGAAGGTTTCGCCGTTGCGCACGAAGTAGGCGGTTTCCGACAGGTTGTTCTCTTCGGCGATGCGCTGCAGCACATCGTCCGGCAGCCAGCTTTGCAGCGGGATCACTGCCGCCGGGTTGCCCCCGAACGGTTCGGCGGAAAACGCATCGACCTGGAAGATTTCAAGTTGCATGCACACACTCCTTGTTGCCCGATCGCTGCCAGGCAGATGTATGAAAAGGGTTACTGGCGTACCGGGGTCAACACGGCTTCGCCGGCAAAGAACGCCTGCAGGTTGCGCAGCACCAGGGTCACCGTGTCGCGCGCCGCCTCCGGCGACTGGCCGGCCACGTGGGGGGTGAGCACGGTGTTGCCAAGGGCCTTGAGGGCATCGGGTACAGCCGGCTCGTCGTCGAACACATCCAGTGCCGCACCAGCCAGTTGGCCATGCTGCAGCGCGGCGACCAGGGCCTGGGTGTCGACCACGCTGGCACGGGCGATGTTCACCAGGTAGCCCTCGGGCCCCAGGGCCTCGAGCACCTGTGCATCGACCAGATGGCGAGTGTCGGCACCGCCGGGGGTTGCCACCACCAGGATGTCGACGGCATCGGCCAGGTGCAGCGGGCTGTCGTACCAGGTGTAGGGCACATCTTGGCGCGGCGTGCGGCTGTGGTAGCTGACGGGCATGGCAAAGCCCAGATCGGCGCGCCTGGCGATGGCCAGGCCCACCGCACCAAGGCCGAGAATGCCCAGGCGCTTGCCACTCACCGAGGGGCTGATCACCCGGTTCCATTCGCCCCGGCGGGTACTGGCATCGGCGCGGGGAATGTCGCGCAACAGCGCCAGCAGCAGGGCAAGGGTGTGGTCGGCGACCGCCTCGGCATTGGCCCCGGCGCCGTTGGTAACCGTGATGCCGCGCGCAGCGGCGGCGGCCAGGTCGACCTGCTCGTAGCCGGCACCGATCACGCAGATGATCTGCAGTTTGGACAGCGTGTCGATTTCGCTGGCAGTCAGGCCCAGCGGGCCGCGGGTGAGCACGGCATCGATTTCATGGGCATGGCGCTGGATGGCCTCGGCCCGCAGTTGCGGCGAAGGGGCACGGATCAAACGGTAGCCGGCCTGCTCCAGCATGGGCAGGTAATCATCGACGGTTTCCACCAGCACCAGGACTGTCTTGTGCATGCCACCTCCTTATTCTTGAAGGGGGATTATGCGGAATCACAGCACAGTACAGTCAATCGGTAATTGCGGAAAAACTGTACTGTATTGGTTGCCTGTCCCGGCCCCTTCGCGGGTAAACCCGCTCCCACAGGGATATCACAGCACTTGAGATTTGTGACGTACCTGTGGGAGCGGGTTTACCCGCGAAGGGGCCGGGACAGGCAACCAACCCACTACTGGGCGAACGCACGCCCCAGACCACCCGGCACACCGCTGCTGTCAGTCTCCTGCCACGGCCCATCCGGGCTCAGCGACCAGCTCCAGCCGTTGTCGAAGCGGTAGTAGGTCCGCTGGCGGTAGAAGGTATTGGGTTTCTTCTCCAGCACATACACACCCAGCTTCGGGTCCCAATGGCTCGCCCCGCCAGGTGGCGGCGCGAAGCTGGCCGAGGTGCGTGGCATCGGCTTGGGCGTGGCCGCAGGCTTGCTCGGCGCGGGGGCCGGTTGCCTGTCCGGCAAGGGCTTGACCGCCGGCCCCGGCGGCGGCAGGCGCTCGATCGGTGGTTCGGGCTGCTCGTACGGCTCATGCACCGTACACGCAGACAAACCCAGGGCCAGGGTGATCAGGGTCAGGCGGACGATGCTGTGCATGGCATTGCTCTCTTACGGGTCGGGGCTGTCGATGGTCAGGTGCTGGATGGCCTGGGTGGCGCTGGGCAGTGGCGTGCCCTGGCCAATCCACTCGCCATGGGTTGGCTGGCCAGCGCGTGATACACGTGCAACGAGTTGGACTTCGGCAAAGTCCGACAGTTTCATCTGCGGCATCATGGCGTCAGCATCGGACAACTCCACCTCGATCGGCAACTGCGCCACGGTCACCCGCTTGGCTGCCAGCGGCATCGGTGGGCCATTGCTGGCGCGGGCGAAGATGAACACCGTGTCGTCCGGCTTGACCTTGTCCTTCAACGCCGCCGCCAGCTCCACGCGCACCTTCAAGCGAGCCGCCACGGGCGCCGCAGCCTGCCCCGGCGAACCACCCAGGCGCTCGGCGGCGCGGTCGATACCGCCCTGCAGCGCTGCACGCGAGGCATCACCTTCCGGCAGCTGCGCCAGCAGGCGCTTCCAGTAATCGATGGCTTCCTGGTAACGCTCGCCCTCGAAGGCAGCGATACCACGCAGGCCCAGGCTGGTCACTTCGTTGGGGTCGGCTTTCAGCGCCTCGTCAGTCAGCGCCTGCAGCTGCGGGCTCCATTTCTTGTCGGCGGCGAAGTACAGCGCCTGCGCCCACTGCCCGAGCAATTCGGGCTGGCGACCGGCCAGGGCCACCGCGCGCTCGAAGGTACGCGCGGCATCGGCAGGGCGCTGCTCGGCCATGTAGGCTCGGCCCAGGAAGTACACGGCCTCGGCCGAATCCGGCTGGGCCTGCACCACCCGTTCCAGGCGGGCAGTCATTTCTTCCATCGACTTGGGCGCTTCGGCAAACTCCTGGGTCAGTTCCACCTTGTCGGCCGCGCCGAAATGCAGGTACAGCCCCAATGCCAGCAGCGGTACCAGCAGCGCCGCCAGCAACGGCAGGGCCTTGCCCAGATGCCCCTGGCGCGGGGCCTCGGCACCTTCGGTATCCGCCAGCAGCTCACGGGCGGCCTCGTCACGGCCCTTGGCCATCTGCGCCTCGTCGAGCACGCCAGCGGCCTGCTGGGCAGCCAGTTCGGCGACGCGCTCCTGGTACAGGGCCACGTTCAGGGCGGTGCGGTCTTCTTCCTGCTGGCGGCCACGGCCACGCAGGATCGGGATCAGCAGGAAGCTGAGGGCAGCGAGCAGCAGCAGGCCCGCGCTAAGCCAGAATTCAATCATGGGTCTGTTCTTTTTCCAGCAATTTGGCGAGACGCTCGCGTTCTTCGGCGGACAACTCATTGGCGCCCTGCACGGCCGCACCGCGGCGCCGGCGCACGATCAGCGCCAGTACCACGAAACCACCGGCCAGCAAAATCCCCGGGCCGAACCACAACAGCCAGGTACGCCCGCTGAGCGCCGGCTTGTAGCGCACGAAGTCGCCATAGCGGTCGACCATGAAGTCGACGATCTGCTGGTTGCTCTTGCCCTCGCCGAGCATGCGGAAGATTTCCCGACGCAGGTCGGCGGCAATCGGCGCGTTGGAGTCGGCGATGTCCTGGTTCTGGCACTTGGGGCAGCGCAGCTCCTTGGTCAGCTGCTGGTAGCGCTCACGCTCGGCATCGTCGCGGAACTGGTAGGTGTCGATGGCCGCCTTGGCCACGCCTGCCAGGCTCAACCCCATGAAGAGCCCCAGCACGGCAGCTGCCAGCCCCCGCTTCATTGCTTGGCCTCGTCGACCAGGCCCTGGTACAGCGGCGCCAGCTGCTCACGCCAGACCGTGGCATCGACCACGCCCACGTGCTTGTAGCGGATGATGCCCTTGGCATCGATCAGGAAGGTTTCCGGCGCGCCGTACACGCCCAAGTCCAGGCCCAGGCTGCCCTGCTCGTCACGAATGTCCAGCTGGTACGGGTTGTGGAACTCGGCCAGCCACTTCAGGGCCGCAGCATTGTCGTCCTTGTAGTTGACGCCGTGGATCACCACGCCCTGCTGGGCCAGCTGGTTCAGGTACGGGTGCTCGACCTTGCACGACGGGCACCAGGTGGCCCACACGTTGACCAGTGCCGGGCGGCCACGCAAGTCGGCCTCGGTCAGGGTACGGTCGCCCTGGGTCGAGGCCAGGGAAAACGCCGGGAACGGCTTGCCGATCATTGCCGAGGGCAGCTCGTCGGGCTTGAGGAACAGCCCTTTGTAGAGGAACACCGCCACCAGCAGGAATACCGCCAGGGGGACTACCATGATCCAACGCTTCATGCAGCTGCTCCAGACACGCCCAGGGCATCACGCACCCGGGTCTTGACCTTGACGCGATAGCGCCGGTCGAGGGCCGCCAGCAACCCGCCCAGGCCGGTCAGCAGACCGCCCAGCCAGATCCAGCGGACGTAAGGCTTGATATGCACGCGTACCGCCCAGGCACCGTTCTCCAGCGGCTCGCCAAGGGCGACGTACAGGTCGCGGGTAAAGCCGGCGTCGATGCCGGCTTCGGTCATCATCGACTGCTGCACGGTGTACAGGCGTTTCTCCGGGTGCAGGGTGGTCACTTCACGGCCATCGCGGCTGACCACCACGGTGCCCTTGTCGGAAATGAAATTCGGCCCTTCGAAGTGCCGGGCACCCTGGAACAGGAAGTGGTAACCGCCCAGTTCCACGCTCTCGCCCGGCGCCATGCGCAGGTCGCGTTCGGCGCTGTTATTGCTCGACAGCACCACGCCCAGCGCGCACACCGCCAGACCCAGGTGCGCCAGCTGCATGCCCCAGTAGCTGCGACCCAGCCCGGGCAGGCCCTTGAGCAGGCCTTTGTGGCGGGTCTTGTCGAGAATGTCGCGCAGCCCGCCAAGCACCACCCAGGCGGCCAGGGCGAAGGCGGTCAGGGTCGGCCAGTCGAAGTCGTCGACGATAAAGCCCGCCACCGGCGCGAGGATGGCGCTGCCGAGCAGCACCGGGGTCATCATGCTGGCCAGCCATTTGCCGGGGGTGTCTTTCCAGCGCACCACCACGCCCACGCCCAGCACCACCATCAGCAGTGCCATCAGCGGCAGGAACAAGGCGTCGAAATACGGTGGGCCAACCGACAGCTTGGCCCCGGTCAGCGCATCGAGCACCAGCGGGTACAGGGTACCGAGCAGAATCATCGAGGCCGCCACTACCAGCACCAGGTTGTTGGCCAGCAGCAGCGTCTCGCGCGACCACAGGGCAAAGCCGACCTGGCTCTTGACCACCGGTGCGCGCAGGGCGAACAGGGTGAGCGACCCACCGACCACGAACAGCAGGAAGATCAGGATGAAAATGCCCCGCGACGGGTCGGCGGCAAACGCGTGCACCGAGGTCAGCACACCGGAGCGCACCAGGAAGGTACCCAGCAGGCTCAGCGAGAACGCGGCAATCGCCAGCAGCACGGTCCAGCTCTTGAATACCCCGCGCTTCTCGGTCACCGCCAGCGAGTGGATCAGCGCCGTACCTACCAGCCAGGGCATGAACGAGGCGTTTTCCACCGGGTCCCAGAACCACCAGCCACCCCAGCCCAGCTCATAGTAGGCCCACCACGAGCCCAGGGTAATGCCAACCCCGAGGAAGGCCCAGGCAACGATGGTCCAAGGCCGTGACCAGCGCGCCCAGGCGGCGTCCAGGCGGCCACCGAGCAAGGCGGCGATGGCGAAGGCGAAGGCCACCGAGAACCCGACGTAGCCCATGTACAGCATCGGCGGGTGGACGATCAGGCCAAAGTCCTGCAACAGCGGGTTGAGGTCGCGGCCATCGGTCGGCACCTGCGGCAGCAGGCGCTGGAACGGGTTGGAGGTGATGATCAGGAAGCTCAGGAAGCCCACGCTGATCATGCCCATTACCGCCAGCACGCGGGCCAGCATCACCTGCGGCAACTGCCGCGAGAACACCGATACGGCGAAGGTCCAGCCGCCGAGGATCAGCGCCCACAGCAGCAGCGAACCTTCGTGAGCGCCCCACACGGCACTGAACTTGTAGTACCAGGGCAAGGCGCTGTTGGAGTTGCTGGCCACATAGGCGACCGAGAAGTTGTCGGTCATGAAGGCATGGGTCAGGCAGGCGAAGGCAAAGGCCAGGAAGGCGAACTGCCCCCAGGCCGCCGGCCGCGCCAGGCTCATCCACAGGCTGTCGCCACGCCAGGCGCCGAGCAGCGGCACGCTGGCCTGCACGGCGGCAAAGCAGATGGCCAGGATCATCGCCAGCTGGCCGAGTTCGGGGATCACCAGCGCCGCGTTCATGGCTTGGCCTCCCCGCCGGTGGCGGCCTGGCCGCTTTCCTTCAGGGCCTTGGTAACCTCGGGCGGCATGTATTTCTCGTCGTGCTTGGCCAGTACTTCATCGGCCACCACCACGCCATCGGCGTTGAGCTTGCCGAGGGCGACGATGCCCTGCCCTTCGCGGAACAGGTCGGGGAGGATGCCACGGTAGGTGATCGGCACCGACTTATTGAAGTCGGTGACCACGAAGCGCACGTCCAGCGAATCGGACGAGCGCTGTACCGAACCTTTCTCGACCATGCCGCCGGCGCGGATGCGGGTGTCCAGCGGCGCTTCGCCGTTGGCGATCTGGGTCGGTGTGTAGAACAGGTTGATGTTCTGCTGCAATGCGCTCAAGGCAAAGCCGACGGCAACCCCGACGCCGACCAGCAGGCCGACGATGAGCAACAGGCGTTTCTTGCGCTGCGGATTCACTGGTTGTTCTCCCGGCGCAAACGGCGCGCCTCATCTTGCAGGTAGCGACGGCGGGCCAGCACGGGCGCGGCGACATTCAGCGCCAGCACTGCCAGGCAGATGCCATAGGCCGTCCACACGTACAGGCCATGGTGGCCCATGGCGAGAAAGTCACCGAAGGTGGCGAAACTCATTGTGCGGCCCTCCGCCCCAGGCTGTTCAATACTTCATCCTTGACCCAACTGGCGCGCGCCTCGCGCTTGAGCACCTCAAGGCGCATGCGCAGCAACAGCACCGCGCCAAAGAAGCAGTAGAAGCCCAGCGCCGTGCACAGCAGCGGCAACCACATTTCTGCGGGCATCGCCGGCTTTTCGGTGAGGGTGAAGGTGGCGCCCTGGTGCAGGGTGTTCCACCACTCCACCGAGTACTTGATGATCGGGATGTTCACCACGCCGACAATCGCCAGTACCGCACAGGCCTTGGCTGCACTGTCACGATTACTGATTGCCTGGCCCAGCGCAATAATGCCGAAGTACAGGAACAACAGGATGAGCATGGACGTCAGCCGGGCATCCCAGACCCACCAGCTTCCCCAGGTGGGCTTGCCCCAGATGGCCCCGGTGACCAGTGCCACGGCGGTCATCCAGGCACCGATGGGGGCGGCGCATTGCAAGGCGACGTCGGCCAGTTTCATCTTCCACACCAGCCCCACCACCCCGGCCACTGCCAGCAGCACGTAGCAGGACTGCGCCAGCATCGCCGCCGGCACGTGGATGTAGATGATGCGGAAGCTGTTGCCTTGCTGGTAGTCCTGGGGGGCGAAGGCCAGGCCCCAGGTGATGCCGACCAGCAGCAGGAGCACGGCAGCGCCGGCAAGCCACGGCAGCATGCGGCCGCTGATGGCATAGAACCATTTGGGGGAGCCCAGCTTGTGGAACCACGTCCAGCTTATTTTCATCAGGGTACATCCAGGGTATTGGCCGGGCTTGAAAGCCCGGGACTCGTTATTCGCCGACGCTGATCTTCAGGCCGGCCGCTATCGCAAAGGGTGCCAGGGTCACGGCGAGGGCCGTCAGGCTGGCGAGCCAGAGCAAGTGGCCGGTTGCCGGCATATTCTGCAACGCCGCTTGCAACGCACCACTGCCCAGGATCAATACAGGGATATACAACGGCAGAATCAGCAATGCCAGCAGCAAACCGCCGCGTTTCAGACCGACTGTCAGCGCCGCGCCCACCGCGCCCAGCAGGCTCAGCACCGGCGTGCCCAGCAGCAGGGAACCGAGCAGCACCGGCAGGCAATGGCTCGGCAGCCCCAGCATCAGTGCCAGCAGCGGCGCCAACAATACCAGCGCCAGCCCGGAAAAGATCCAATGCGCCAGCACCTTGGCCAGCACCAGCAGCGCCAACGGGTGCGGCGACAGCACCCACTGTTCCAGCGAGCCGTCCTCGAAATCGCTGCGGAACAGGCCGTCCAGCGACAACAGCACCGCCAGCAGTGCCGCCACCCAGACCAGGCCTGGCGACAAGGTTTGCAACAATTGGCTTTCCGGGCCGACTGCCAGCGGGAACAGCGCAACCACGATGGCGAAGAATACCAATGGGTTGGCCAGCTCGGCCGGGCGGCGGAACAGCAAGCGCGCTTCGCGGCGCAACAACAGGATGAATACGCTCATGCCGCCCATTGCCCCAGGTTAAGTTCACGGTAACCGGAGGGCTTGCGTTCCAGCGTGTGGTGGGTGGTCAGCACTACCGTGCCGCCCTGCTCACAGTGGGCCGCCAGGTGCGCCTCGAGCTGCGCCACGCCCTGCTTGTCGAGTGCGGTGAAGGGTTCGTCGAGGATCCACAGCGGCGGGCTGGCCAGGTACAGCCGGGCCAGGGCCACGCGGCGCTGCTGGCCGGCAGACAGGGTGTGGCAGGGCACGTCTTCGAAACCACGCAGGCCGACGGCCGCCAGTGCCGCCCAGATCGCCTCGCGGCTGGCCGGCTGGTGCAGGGCGCACAACCAGGTGAGGTTCTCCTCGGCGGTGAGCAGGTCCTTGATGCCGGCGGCATGGCCGATCCACAACAGGATGCTGGCCAGGGCGTGGCGCTGCTCGGCCAGTGACTTGCCGCCCAGCAGGATCTGCCCGGCCGTCGGCTGCATCAGGCCGGCCAGCAGGCGCAGCAAGCTGGTCTTGCCGCTGCCGTTGGGGCCGCTGATCTGCAGCATGTCGCCGGGCCGCAGCTCGAAAGCGAGGTGCTCGAACAGCAGGCGCCAGTCGCGCTCGCAGGCCAGGCCCGCGGCTTGGAGGTGAAGGGTCACGGTTTCGCCTTATCTTTGTAGGGCTCCGGATCGGTGTCGCCTGCTTCGCGGGCACGCCCGCTCCCACAAGGTTTCACGCAAGGCTTGAAAGCTGCGCAAGACCCTGTGGGAGCGGGCATGCCCGCGAAGCAGGCGACACGGCCCTGAAGCCCTGTATCTCAAGTCGCCCCCCTCGCTGCCGTTATACTGGCAACGACGGACGGTCGGCATTATTACACGCGCCGCCGCGCTGCCAAGAGGGCGGGCTCGACAGGTTGTATACAATCATGACTGAAATCAATAGTCTCGGCGCACAAACCGCGATCAGCCCCCAGGCCATCAAGGCCGGCATGACCGGCGAACTGCTGCGCCTGACGCAACCGCAGCCCGGCTTGATGGCCCCCGGCGAGACCGCGCAAGCCGAGGTCATGTCTTTGCGCCAGGTGGGCCAGGACTTCCAGCTGGTGCTGCGGTTGATGCTGGCCAACGGCACCCAGACCCAGCTGCAAGCCAGCGCCAGCCAGCCCCTGCCCCAGGGTAGCCAGGTCACGGTCAGCCAGACCGAAAGCAACCGCCTGGCGATCATGCTGCAGCAGGCCAGCGCCAGCCAGGTCGCCACCCTCACCCAGCTGGACACCAGCAAGGTGCCGGTCGGCACCCTGCTGCAGGGCAAGGTCCTGACCAACCAGGCGCTGGCCCAGGCGCCCGGCCAGCCCGCCGTCTACCGGGCGCTGGTCAGCCTGCTGAACAGTGCCCAGGCCGGCGCAACCCTGAGCGTGGACAGCCCGCGACCGCTGGCCGTCGGCAGCCTGCTCAGCGCGCTGGTGCAGGGCGACCAGTCGCTGCGTTTCGTACCGCTCAGCGGCCGCCAGGACCAGCTCAGCATTGCCCAGCAGCTGCTGACCCAGCAGAACCGCCAGGCTTCGCTGCCCGGCCTGCTCAATGCCCTGCAACAGGTGGCCCGCGACCCGGGCGCCGATGGCGAACTGCGAGCCAGCGCCGAACGCCTGCTGGCGGGCCTGCCGGAAGCCCGGCAACTGGGTGATGCCAAGGCAGTGGCCCAAGCCCTGAACAACAGCGGTACCTTTCTCGAAGCCAAACTGCTGAGCGGCCTCCCGGCCAGCGTCGCCACCGACCTCAAGGCGCACTTGCTGCGGCTGATCACCGTCGCGCCGGCCAGCATACCCGGGGCGCCCAACCTGGCGCCCGCCAGCCTGGCCGTAACCATGCCGGCCCTGGCCCGCAGCGCGCTGGGCATGCTCGAACGGGTCAGCCCCAAGCCGCAGCCGGGCGCATTCCCGCTGCCGTCGCGCCTGCTCAAGGCCATGGAAGACGAAGGCGACCTGCAACAACTGCTGCGCCTGGCCGCCGCTGCCGTATCGCGCCTGCAAAGCCACGCCATGAGCAGCCTGCAACAAACCGGTACCCTGGAAAACGGCAACCTGCAGACCACCTGGCAAACCGAAGTGCCGATCCGTCACGGCCAGGAGTTCATCCCGTTGCAGGTCAAGCTGCAGCGCGAAGAAACGCCACAGCAGCAGGCCGACCGCCAGCAGGAGTCAGCCGACCCGCTGCAAGCGCTGTGGCGTATAGAGCTGGCTTTCGACCTCTCGCCCCTTGGCCCGGTGCAGGTCCAGGCACAACTGAGCCAAGGCCGCCTGGGTGGCCAGCTATGGGCGGAACGCGAGGCGACAGCCCGGCTGATCGACAGCCAGCTCGGCAGCTTGCGCGAACGCCTGTTGGCGCGGGGCCTGGATGTGGGTGATCTGGAATGCCATCCTGGTATCCCGCCACAAGGCCCGCGTACGCGGGTAGAACAACGTTGGGTGGATGAGAACGCATGACGCACCAACCTGCACGGCAGGCGATTGCCCTGTTCTACGACGAGCAGCAAGCCCCTACCCTCACCGCCAAGGGCGACGATGCGCTGGCCGAGGCCATCCTGGCATTGGCCCGCGAGCACGAAGTGCCGATCTACGAAAATGCCGAGCTGGTGCGTCTGCTGGCGCGCCTGGAGCTGGGGGACCAGATACCGGAGGCGCTGTACCTGACCATTGCCGAAATCATCGCCTTTGCCTGGCACCTGCGGGGCAAAGTGCCTGCGGGCTTCGATGACGAACCTGCCGCCCCAGGGACAACCCCACCGCTGCTAGGAAGGCTGCTGCCCGGAGGCGAAGGCACCTGACACCAGCCCTTGCCCTTGCGAGGGTCACGGGGTGATGAGAACGGCCAGGCCCCGCACCGACATATCTACCACCGCTTTTCCGTGCCCCTGCTCCAACCTTGCCGGCTTCATCTCAGCGCAAGGTACCCCCCATGCATTCGACTCGCATCAACGTGATGGGCACGCATTACGTTATAGACCACCTCGGCCATGTGCCTCGCCCCGATCGTGAAGCCAACCGCGCCATCCGCCAATGGCTCGCGCAGCAAGGCCATGACCTGGACCCAGACCAGCTCGACGTCGTTACCCTCCACTACTGCCCGGACGGTGCAGGTGGCCATCTGGCCGCGATCAGCCAGCGCACCAGCCTGCCCCAGGCACTGCTGGGCAACTGGCAGGGCGAGTCGGCCAGTGACGTGTTCGGCAAGCTGCTGCAAGCACCCTGGGCCGGTGCATTACCCGCAGGTCCGCTACGGTTGGTGGAAACCCTCCCGGCACCCGGCTTCAATCACTACGGGGCCCCCTTCGAGGTATTCAACGGCCTGTTCCGGCGCACTGCCCCGCAACGCTACGACGCTTCCACCCATCTGCCGGTAAGCGCCGAAGCCTTCCAGCAGTTCATCAGCAACCTGGACTTCCAGCAGCCTTTCAAGGCGGCGCTGGATGTGTACTGGCGTGACCATCTGCACAGTCACAGGCTGGCGCTGAAGCTCAACTTCATCGCAGCCTGCAACAGACAGGTCAGCGAGGGCAGCCTCAGCGAGCCTGCACGGCAACTGGTCTGGCAAGCGGCCGGGCTGATGCCGCGGCGTAACAGGCTGCGACGCAGCACGTTGAGCATCTACGGCTATGCCGCAACCGACCTGCTGTACCTGAACGACCCCGCCACCGACCTGACAGTGCTGTATGTTCCTGGCAACAGCTCACCGTTGCTGACGTTCAGCAGCGAACGAGAATTGAAGGCCTGGGTCGGCGAACAATGCAAAGACCCGACCAAACGCCAGGCCCTGAAACAGCACTTTCGCCTGGCCGATTGCCCGCAAGGCCTCGACTTCAGCGGCCTGGACACTGCCATGGAGGGGCTGGGCGCCTACCCTGAACGTCACCTGCTGCCGCCCGAACACGGCTATTTCAACGACGACGGCACCTGGCCGCCGCAGACCTATGTCAATTATCGACCTACCAAGTACAACCCAAGAATCAAGGGCGACCTGTTCCAGGCATTGGCCGAGCGCCAGCGTCAGCGCAGCTACGACGATGCCGCGTTTCTGATCACGGCTGACAGCGAAGTCATCAAGGCCAGGTGGCGTGGCTACCTGGCCACTACGCTCAACCTGCTGGCGCCACTGTGCCTGGTGGTACCCGGCCTGGGGCCGCTGCTGGCCATCGGTGGCATCGCCCAGCTTGGCCTGGGGCTCGACCAGGCAATCAACGGCAAGTCCCTGCAGCAGCAGCAGGAAGGCATCGGCAACATCACCTGGGGCCTGTTCAATGCCTTGCCCCTGGCGGTGGGCGCTGCCGCAAGGGGCAAGGCACTGTTCGAATTCAAGGTCGAGGGTTTCGCGCCGCCGACGCGGCTGAATGAACAGATCGGCTACCCCCTGAGCCCGCTCTCGCCACCGCGCTTCCCCGAGCCCGAGGGCGCACGCTACTTCCATATCACCGACCCGATAGAGCCACTGGAGGACGCTGACCAGGCAGTTGCCGACGCCGTCATTCGTACGCCCCAGTACGATGGTGAGCCAGACACCCTGGCAGCGAACATCGATGGCTACAACGCCAGGGTGATCTACGACATGGAGCGGGACGTATTCATTCGGGCCGAAGACCTGAACCAGGTCGACCCTGTCGGCTTCGTGGCGGTACCCGGCAGCCGGAACCTGCGCCCCGCGCCACAAGGGCGCGTGGTGACCCATGCGATGCGCAGTCGTACCTTGCGGGCGCTGGGCGTGGACCTGCCATTGCCGCTACAGGTGCCGGCCAGAGCGCCGGGCAGTTGGCCAATACCCAGACACATCTCCTGCCTGTGGGTCGGTGACCAGATCATCGGCCCGGAGCTGCTGGCCAACCTGGGCCAGAACGCAGCGCGGTTGCAAGGCAGCGAATACAGCATACGGTTGTTCCTTTCCAGCACTGCCCGGCAGGCCTACGCCGAAAACCTGGACCTCCTGGCCGCTCACGCCCCGGGCTTGCAGGTGCTACCGCTGGAAGAGCAGGCCTTCTTCAGGGCTTTCCGCCAAAGCAGGTACTACACGCAGTACGACGCGGCCCTGGATGGCAACGGCGGTGTTGCCCGCAACTATGCATCGGCATGCGATGTGCTGCGCTACCCGATGTTGCACCACGAAGGTGGCTTGTACATGGATGTCGATGACACCTTGCTCGCGCCAGGCGAATACTCATTGATCATCGACGGGCAACCGGTAGGCCCCGCCGGTGAACCCATCGATCAGGTCGACTTGAGCACGGACGCCAATGGGCTGCTGCTGGTACCGCCCATGTCCAATGAAAAGATGAGCATGAACAGCCTCTACAACTCCAGCCTTATCGGCAGCCACCCCGGCAACCCCACCCTGGAGGCCATTTCCGAAGAGATGTACGCACGTTACCAGCTCAATCGCGACTTCTACGACAGCAAGCCCAGCCTGGCTGAAGACCCGGGGAACTTCTATGAGTATGCCAGCCGCCTGAGCTACCTCACCGGCCCTGCCCTGCTCAGCGACGTGGTCGACAGGCAGCTGCCGAGCCTGCGTATCCTGCGCCAGCTTACCAACCTCTATGGGATGCCGCGTATCAATGCCTACCGGTTCGTCGATCTGCCACGCATGCGCGATTCGGTGCGTACGCTCCTGCCCCTGAACCGCTTCGCCACTGTCGGTGGCAACCATTCCTGGAGCCGAACATGACCCAACGCCAACCTGTGGTCGGCGCAGCCGGCCAAGACTACGTCAAGGCAATGCTGGGTTCGGTGCCTCGCCCTGACCGCAGTGCCAGTGCAGCCATCCGCGAATGGGCCAGCCAGCAGCGGTTGGACGTGGAACCCGACAACACGCTTGCAGTGACCTTGCATTGCAAATTCGTTCCCAAGCGGGGCTGGCTGGCCAAGGTCGTCCAACAAATGAGCCTGACCGAAGCGCTGCTTGGCAACTGGCAGCAAAGCGGCTACTCCAAGGTTGCCGAGCAAACCGCGCAGTTGCTGCTAAGAGGCGGGACGGCCACCGTCGACCTGCTAGGTGTACTGCCGGAGCTGTCACTGCCACATGGTCGAGCACCCTGGGCCCAGGCCTTCAGCCATGGTCAGGTGACGATCGTCGATGAATTGCCAGGAAGCGGCCTGGACCACGACATCGATGTGCACACCGAATTCCACGGCCTTTTTCGCCGAACCGCACCCATGCGCTACGACGCCAGCACTTATGTCCAGTTCGACGCCACGACTTTCCAGTCCTTCATCTGGCAACTCGACTTCCAGGGCGTATTCAAACGCCAGCTCGATGACTTCTGGGCTCATGCCGCCAGCCAGTACAGCGTCAGCGCGTGCATCGCATTCCTCGCTGCCTGCAACCGGCAAGCATTGCGGGGCAACCTCAGTGAACAGGGCCGCAGCCTGGCGTGGCGGGCGGCAGGCGTGGAACGCTGGCACCACGGCGCCAACCTCAGTGCCAACGGGGTAGACGCCAGGCTGCTGAACATCAATGGCTACCCATCAAGCGACATCCTCTGCCTGAGCGATACGCGCAGCCGCCTGACCTTGCTGTACATACCGGGCAATGCGGCGCCGTTGCATGAGTTTGCCAACCCGGGCGCCATGCGTACGTGGCTTGCCAGGCAGTGCCGCGACGCCGACAAACGGGCGGCCCTGCTTGCCCACTTCAGGGCCTGCGATATTCCGGACAGGATCGGCCGGTCGGGGTTGCGTCGGGTACTTCAGGGCATGGCCGATTTCCCGCCCCGCCAGATCATCCTGCCTGCAACCAGCGTGTATCGCCTGGCCAGGGTATGGAACCCGCATACCCTGATCAACTACAAGGCAGACACCTCCAGCCCGCGCATCGAATACAACCTGTTCAAGGCATTGACGGTGGCACAACGTCAACGCAGCCAATCCGACGCCGACTTCCTGATCACGCGCGACAGTGAAGTGACCAAGGCCGCATGGCGCAGCTATTTCTACCTGACCATGAACCTGGCCACACCGTTTCTGCTGGTGGTTCCCGGACTGCTACCCCTGGCTGCCGTGGCCGGGGTGGCCCAATTTACAGTGGGCCTGGACCAGGCGCTGCACGGCAAGGACTTGAACCAACAGCTCGAAGGCGCGGAGCAGGCCGTGTTCGGCCTGCTGAACGCAGCCCCGGGGCTGGCGCGTGGAGTCAAGGCGAGCAAGGCGCTGTTCGGCCAACGCCCCATTGGCTTCATCAAACCGGTGAGGCTCAATGGCCGCATAGGCTACCCGCTGAGCCCGGTCTCGCCGCCACGCTGGCCCGGGCCTGCGATGACACCCTATTTCCAGGACCTGGCAGTAGCGGGCGACCAGGTAGCCGCCAGCTGGTCCGGCGCCGATTCGCACATTGCCCGCTGCGTAACGCGGCGCAGGGCATTCGGCACGGGTGACGAACTGATCGGCGATGTGGGCAATGGCCCGCACCCGCTCTACTACGACGCCCAACAGGACAGCTTCGTGCTCAAGTACCCCAACGGCACACGCGGCGCCCAGCACTATGTGGCCAGCGCCGATCCGCTGCAGCCCTCGATCAGCCGGCTGCTGCCCGATACGGACCCGTTGCGGGAAATCAGCCCGGCATCGCGCTCGCGGACGCTGCGGGCACTGGGTATCGATCTGCAGCTGCCCGTCGACCTCGATGCTCTGGGGACTGCACCAGGCATACCCGTCCCCAGGCAGGTATTTCACATCTGGCTGGGTGACAGGACGATCGCCGGTGATTACCTGGCTGCGCTCGACAACAACGTACAGGCACTGCGCAACAGCGATTTCACGCTCAAGCTCTACCTCTCCAACGCAAACCCTCAGGCATTCGAACGCAACATGATCCTGCTGCAGCCCCGCATCGCCGAGCGGCTGAAGGTGGCTGTGCTGGAGCACCAGACCTTCTATCGCCAGTTCGAGGCAAGTGAATACTTCGGCCAGTACCAGGCTGCGCTGGAAGGGAATGGCGGTGTGGCGAGCAACTTCTCCTCGGCCTCCGACATCTTGCGCTACCGCGTCCTGCACAGCGAAGGGGGCATCTACCTGGATATCGACGACCATCTGCTGGTCGAGCCGGACGCAACCGGGCAGCTGCGGGCAAAGATCGACAGCGTACCGCTCACCACGCCCCTCGACGGGCTGCTGTTGAGGAGCCCGGTGTGCAATGCGCAATTGGGCATGTATACCAGCTACAACACCAGCATGATTGGCAGCCGTGCTGGCAATCCGGTGCTGAACGCCATTTCCGACGAGATCCTGGGCCGTTACCTCACCCCGGAGGGCCAGGCGTTCTACGAGGCTCCCAAACCGCCGCGGCAGCATGCGGCGGCATTCCAGGCCTATACCGAAAGGCTCAACACGCTGACCGGGCCCGCGGTGCTCAACCATGTGATCGACCAACGTCTACCTGAGCTGTACACCTTCAGGCAGGTGGCGGACCTGGCAAACATGCACACCCTGAACTACGACGCGCTGCTGGATGAAGCGGCACAACGGCGTGCAGAGCTGCGGCTGCTACCACTGGAAGAGGTCGCAATGGCGGGGAACGCACAGGGCTACTGACTGCCGGGCGAGCTTGCGCGGCCACTGTATCAGGGGCCGCGCAATGCTCATGGCAATCAGTTGCTGCGATGCAGCTTGCTCATCAGCTCCGCCTCGGCCTGGGTCAGGCCGCAGCTTTCGGTCAGCTCGGCCACGCTGGCGCCCATGCCCACCAGCTTGGCCGCCTGGGTGAAGGTGACGTTGTGCGGGTCGCGCTGCTCCAGCTGCTGGATCTTGTCTGGCAGCGGGGCAACCGCCACGCGCAGATCGTGCAGCGCCTCGCCCATGCGCACGGTACCGTTCTGGTAGTCGTCCAGGCGCTTGGCGAGGTCCTTGATGCGCTGGTCACGCAGGGCATCACCCTCGGCCTGTTGCGCGGCCAGCTCGCGCTGGCGCTTGCTGTAGTTGAGGAAGAACCACAGGCTCAGCGCCCAGACCAGCGCCAGGAAGATGACAGCAACCTGTAGGATCAACTCAGATGTTCTCCAGCTCGGACCACTCTTCCTCGGTCATCATCTTGTCCAGCTCGACCAGGATCAGCAGTTCGCCATTCTTGTTGCACACGCCCTGGATGAACTTGGCCGATTCTTCGTTACCCACGTTCGGCGCGGTCTCGATCTCGGACTGGCGCAGGTACACCACCTCGGCCACGCTGTCGACCAGGATACCGACCACTTGCTTGTCGGCCTCGATGATGACGATACGGGTGTTGTCGGTGACTTCGGTCGGCATCAGGCCAAAGCGCTGGCGGGTGTCGATCACGGTCACCACGTTGCCGCGCAGGTTGATGATGCCCAGCACGTAGCTTGGCGCACCCGGCACCGGGGCGATCTCGGTGTAGCGCAACACTTCCTGCACCTGCATCACGTTGATGCCGTAGGACTCATTGTCCAGACGGAAGGTAACCCACTGCAGGATCGGATCTTCGGAACCTTGTGCAGACGACTTTTTCATTCCCCTACCCTCAAAATCCGCCATCGGCGGTGTATTCGGTGTCATTTCTGTTTGGCGTGCATCTGCTTGACCGCACCGCTGGCGATCAGCTCGGCCAGTGCGGCGACGTCGAGCAGTGCACACATGTGTTCAATCACCGTGCCGGCCAGCCACGGGCGCTGGCCACGCTGGCTGCGCCACTTGATCTCGGACGGGTCCAGGCGCAGCGAGCGGCTGACCTGGTGCACGGCCAGCCCCCATTCGTAGCCCTGCACGGAAATCACGTATTGCAGGCCCTGGCGAAAATCATCGCGGTAGCGGTCGGGCATCACCCAACGCGCGGTATCCAGCACCTTCAGGTTGCCGGCCTGGCAGGTCAGGATGCCGAGGAACCAGTCGGGCTGGCCGAACAGCGGTGTCAGTTCCTGGCCAGCCAGGGTGTAGATCGAACCCAGGCACACCAGCGGCACCGCCAGGGTCAGGCCGGCCACGTCGAACAGCAGGCATTCGAACGGCTCGGCGGCCCAGGCCGGGCGACCATCGACCGTGGCCGGGGGCACGGGCACCTGCGGCGCCGGCAGGTGCACATCCACCAGCGGCACTGCCGGTTCCACGGTTTGCTCTTCGACCAGCACCGGGATGCTGGCTTCGGCCACCACTTCGCGCTCGACCACCGTCACCACCGGTGCTTCCACCGGCATCACGCGGGGCAGCACCGCCAGCCTGGGCTCGGCGAACGGCCGTGGTGCGGGGCTGACGGTCGCTTCGGCTGACGCCGGCCTGGCTTGCTGCAAGGCATCACGCGCCTGCTCTTCGCGCACCGCTTCGGCGAACTCGTCCGCCGCCGCTGGCGCCTCGAACAGGTCTTCGGCTTCGGTGGCCTCCTGCAACAGGCCGTCGAGGTATGACTGCAGGGCCATCTGTGGCCGGGTATTGGTTTGCCGGGTCTGGGTCATCAGGCCACCTGCGCTGCAGTCTTGTAGGTCAGCAGGTGCTTGAGCAGCGCCCGATAGGCAATCAGCCCGCGGCTCTTGCTGTCGAATTGCGAGGGCGTGACGCCCTTGCGGCTGGCATCGCGCAGGCGCGTATCCACCGGGATGTAGCCCTGCCATACATGCTGGTCGTAGGTGTCACGCAGCAGCTTGAGCGTGGCCAGCGAGGCCTGGGTGCGGCGGTCGAACAAGGTCGGCACGATCTGGTACGGCAGCGCTTGCTTGCGCGAGCGGTTGACCATGGCCAGGGTACCGACCATGCGCTCCAGGCCCTTGACCGCGAGGAACTCGGTTTGCACCGGGATCACCAGCTGCTGGCTGGCTGCCAGGGCATTGACCATCAGCACACCGAGCAAGGGTGGGCTGTCGATCAGGGCAAAGTCGAAATCCTGCCACAGCTGCGCCAGACTCTTGGCGATCACCAGGCCCAGGCCGTTCTGCCCCGGTGACTGGCGCTCCAGCACCGCCAGCGCGGTACTCGACGGCAACAGCGAGATGCGTTCGTCACTGGTGGGCAGCAGCAGTTGCCCGGGCAGGCCCTCGGGCACCGCGCCCTTGTGCAGGAACAGGTCGTAGCAGCTGTGCTCCAGGGCATCGGGGTTGTGCCCGAAATAGCTGGTCATCGAGCCGTGCGGGTCGAGGTCGACAACGACCACGCGCTTGCCGGCCTCGGCCAGCAGGCCGGCCAGGGCGATGGTAGTGGTGGTCTTGCCGACGCCACCTTTTTGATTGGCTACTGCCCAGACTCTCATCAAGCAAACTCTATCTATTGATTTGGCAGGGACACTGCTGGGGCAACTGTCTTGCAACATCGGAAAGCTGGCGCGATCCCTGTGGGAGCGGGCGCGCCCGCGAACACCGGCGCAGCCGGTGCCATTCACCGCATCGCCTGATTCGCGGGCTCGCCCGCTCCCACAGGGGACAGTACTGCATTCAAATTTGTGTTCGTGGCAACGTCGGGGAATTGACGGATCACTGCCCCGCCACCGTTGCTGGCGTAGCCGGTGCACTTTGTGTGCCAGCCCGGCGCAATGCGGCATCCGGCGTGGCATTGGCACTGCCCGAGCCCGTCAGGCTGCGGCGCACTTCGAGGTTGCGCGAAATCACCAGCACCACGCGGCGGTTGCGCGCACGGCCTTCGGCAGTGTCGTTGCTGGCCACCGGCTGGTACTCGCCATAGCCGACCGAGGCCATGCGTGCCGGGTTTACCCCTTCCATGGCCAGCAGGCGCACGATGCTCGCCGCCCGCGCCGATGACAGCTCCCAGTTGGTCGGGTACTGCGCGGTACGGATCGGCAGGTTGTCGGTAAAGCCTTCGACGTGCACCGGGTTGGCGAACGGCTTGAGAATGCCGGCCACCTTCTCGATGATGGCAAATGCCTTGTCGCTGGGCATGGCATCGCCACTGCCGAACAGCAACGAGGAATTGAGCTCGATCTCGATCCACAGCTCATTGCCGCGCACCGTCATCTGGTCGCTATTGATCAGGTCGCCAAAGGCATCCCGCACATCATCGCTGATGGTTTTCAGCGGGTCGACACTGGTCGCCCCAAGGCCTGCATCGGTCTGCTCGCTGTCCTTCACCAACGGCTCGGCCGGGCGCACGCTCAGCGGCCGCTCTTCACCGATGGGGATCGGCTTCATGCTGCGCTCGGGGTCGTTGAACACCCCGAGCAAGGCCTGGGAAATGACCTTGTACTTGCCCTCGTTGATCGAGGAAATCGAGTACATCACCACGAAAAAGGCGAACAGCAAGGTGATGAAATCGGCGTACGACACCAGCCAGCGTTCGTGGTTTTCGTGTTCCTCGGTATGACGACGGCGACGCATGAGTTACTCCATGAAGCCTTGCAGCTTCAGCTCGATCGAGCGCGGGTTCTCACCCTCGGCAATCGACAGCAGGCCCTCGAGCAGCATCTCGCGGTAGCGCGACTGGCGCATGACGATGGCCTTGAGCTTGTTGGCGATCGGCAGCAGCACCAGGTTGGCGCTGGCCACGCCGTAGATGGTCGCGACGAAGGCCACGGCAATGCCGTTGCCCAGCTGCGACGGGTCGGCCAGGTTGCCCATCACGTGGATCAGGCCCATCACCGCACCGATGATGCCGATGGTCGGCGCGTAGCCACCCATGCTTTCGAACACCTTGGCGGCCTGGATATCACGGCTTTCCTGGGTCAGGAAATCGACTTCGAGGATGCTGCGGATGGCCTCCGGCTCTGCGCCATCCACCAGCAGTTGCAGGCCCTTGCGCGCATACGGGTCAGGCTCGCTGTCGGCCACCCCTTCCAGGCCCAGCAGGCCTTCCTTGCGCGCGGTCAGGCTCCAGTTGACGACGCGGTCGATCCCGCCCGCCAGGTCGACCCGTGGCGGAAACAGGATCCAGCGCAGAATCTGCAAGGCACGCTTGAACGACGACAGCGGCGATTGCAGCAAGGCAGCCGCCAGCGTGCCGCCCAGCACGATCAGTGCCGCCGGGCCATTGATCAGGGCGCCGACATGACCGCCTTCGAGGAAGTTGCCACCGACGATGGCGACAAAGGCGAGGATCAGGCCGATCAGGCTGAGCACGTCCATCAGACGCACGCCTCCACCAGGTGCTTGCCGATTTCGTCCAGGCTGTACACCGCGTCGGCCAGGTTGGCCTTGACGATGGCCATGGGCATGCCATAGATCACGCAGCTGGCTTCATCCTGGGCCCACACCGTACTGCCGCCCTGCTTGAGCAGGCGCGCACCTTCACGGCCATCGGCGCCCATGCCGGTAAGCACCACCGACAGCACCTTGTCGCCATACGACTTGGCCGCCGAGCCGAAGGTGATGTCCACGCACGGCTTGTAGTTCAGGCGCTCGTCACCGGGCAGGATCTTCACCGTGCCACGGCCGTCGATCATCATCTGCTTGCCACCCGGGGCCAGCAGGGCCAGGCCCGGGCGCAGCATGTCGCCGTCCTCGGCTTCCTTGACGCTGATGCGGCACAGCTTGTCCAGGCGCTCGGCAAAGGCCTTGGTGAACGCCGCCGGCATGTGCTGGATCAGCACGATCGGCGCCGGGAAGTTGGCTGGCAACTGGGTCAGCACCCGCTGCAGGGCGACCGGGCCGCCCGTGGAGGTGCCGATGGCCACCAGCTTGTAAGGCTTGCGCTTGGGTGCCGGCGAGTGTGCTGGCGCCGCAGCCGGGGCCGCCGCACGGGCAGGCGCAGGCGTGCGCGCCGCTGCCGGGCTGGCGAAACTGCTGGTGGGTGCGTGGCTGCTGCCTGCCGGCGCAGGTGCGGCAACCGGCGCATGGCTGGCGTAGCTGCCAAAACGGCGGTTGCTGCGGGAAATGGTATGCACCTTCTCGCACAGCAGTTGCTTGACCTTGTCTGGGTTGCGCGAGATGTCCTCGAAGTTCTTCGGCAGGTAATCCACCGCACCGGCATCCAGCGCATCGAGGGTGACACGGGCGCCTTCATGGGTAAGCGACGAGAACATCAACACCGGCGTCGGGCAGCGCTGCATGATGTGCCGCACCGCGGTGATGCCGTCCATCATGGGCATTTCGTAGTCCATGGTGATGACATCGGGCTTCAGCGCCAGCGCCTGGTCGATTGCTTCCTTGCCATTGGTCGCGGTACCCACTACCTGGATCGTCGGATCCGCCGAGAGGATTTCCGAGACGCGGCGGCGGAAGAAACCGGAATCATCCACCACCAGGACCTTGACTGCCATAAACACTCCATTAGGCGGCGCAACCCGCCAGGGTGCGCCACCGAAATCAAATACGCCGCGCGGCGTAACGCTTGAGCATGCTCGGGACGTCGAGAATCAACGCGATGCGACCGTCGCCGGTGATGGTGGCCCCGGACATGCCCGGGGTGCCCTGCAGCATCTTGCCCAGCGGCTTGATTACCACTTCTTCCTGGCCAACCAGTTGATCGACGACAAAGCCGATGCGCTGGGTGCCGACCGACAGGATCACCACGTGGCCCTCGTGCTGCTCTTCGTGCACCTGGCCCTGGACCAGCCAGCGCTTGAGGTAGAACAGCGGCAGCGCCTTGTCGCGCACGATCACCACTTCCTGGCCGTCGACCACATTGGTGCGCGACAGGTCGAGGTGGAAGATCTCGTTGACGTTGACCAGCGGGAAGGCGAACGCCTGGTTGCCCAGCATCACCATCAGGGTTGGCATGATCGCCAGGGTCAGCGGCACCTTGATGACGATCTTCGAGCCCTGGCCCTTGGCCGAGAAGATGTTGATCGAGCCGTTGAGCTGGGAGATCTTGGTCTTCACCACGTCCATGCCCACACCGCGGCCGGACACGTCGGAAATCTCGGTCTTGGTCGAGAAGCCCGGGGCGAAGATCAGGTTGTAGCAGTCCGACTCGCTCAGGCGATCGGCGGCATCCTTGTCCATCAGGCCCTTTTCCACGGCCTTGGCGCGCAGGATGTTGGGGTCCATGCCCTTGCCGTCGTCAGAGATCGACAGCAGGATGTGGTCGCCTTCCTGCTCGGCCGACAACACCACGCGGCCGGTGCGCGCCTTGCCGGAGGCTTCACGCTCTTCGGGCATTTCCACGCCATGGTCGACGGCGTTGCGCACCAGGTGCACCAACGGGTCGGCCAGGGCCTCGACCAGGTTCTTGTCGAGGTCGGTCTCTTCGCCGACCAGCTCCAGGTTGATCTCTTTCTTGAGCTGGCGGGCCAGGTCGCGCACCAGGCGCGGGAAGCGGCCGAAGACTTTCTTGATCGGCTGCATGCGGGTTTTCATCACCGCGGTCTGCAGGTCGGCGGTGACCACGTCGAGGTTGGACACGGCCTTGGACATGGCCTCGTCGCCGCTGTTCAGGCCCAGGCGCACCAGGCGGTTACGCACCAGCACCAGTTCGCCGACCATGTTCATGATCTCGTCCAGGCGCGCGGTATCGACCCGCACGGTGGTTTCCGCTTCGCTGGCGCCATGCTTCTCGGCAGCCGGCGCCGGGGCGCGGGGTGCTGCGGCAGGTTTGCTGGCAGGTGCCGGTGCCGGCGCAGCAACTGCGGCTGGCTTGGCCACGGGCTGGCTGTCGGCCTTGGCCGCGACCGGCGCTTGCACCTTGGCCGCAGCCGGGGCTTCGACGGCGGCAACGTCGCCACCGAACTTGCCCTTGCCGTGCAACTGGTCCAGCAGCGCCTCGAACTCGTGCTCGCTGATTTCGTCGCTGGCTGCGCTGGTATCGGTTGCGGCCTGCGTCTGCGCCTTGGCAGCGGGCAAGGCATCGGCCTGGAAGGTGCCCTTGCCATGCAACTGGTCCAGCAGCGATTCGAACTCGGCGTCGGTAATTTCGTCGCTGGCCGCTTCCGGCGCGCTGGCAACCGGCTGCGCGGCAACCTCGGCACTGAACTGGCCTTTGCCGTGCAACTGGTCGAGCAGCGACTCGAACTCGGCGTCGCTGATTTCGTCACCTTCACCGCTGACGGTCTCGCCCTGCATCTGCTCGTCGGCCGCAGCTTGTGCCTTGACCGCATCGAGCGAATCGAGCAGCTGCTCGAACTCGCTGTCGGTGATGTCCTGCTCCTCGGCAGGCGCTTCGGCAACCGGTGCCGCAGCGGCAGGCACTTCAACGGCTTCGGCGCCACCCGGCTCGGCCAGGCGCGACAGCGCCGCCAGCAGCTCGGGGGTGGCCGCGGTCACTTCGGTGCGCTCGCGCACCTGGCCAAACATGCTGTTGACCGTGTCCAGTGCCTCGAGCACCACATCCATCAGTTCCGCGTCGACCCGGCGCTCACCTTTGCGCAGGACGTCGAACACGTTCTCGGCGATATGGCAGCACTCCACCAGCTCGTTCAGCTGAAGGAAGCCGGCGCCCCCTTTTACAGTGTGGAAACCGCGAAAGATCGCATTGAGCAGGTCGGCATCGTCGGGCCGGCTTTCCAGCTCGACCAGTTGCTCGGACAGTTGCTCAAGAATTTCGCCGGCTTCTACCAGGAAATCCTGGAGGATTTCTTCATCGGCGCCGAAGCTCATCAAACGTGCTCCTTAAAAACCCAGGCTGGACAGCAAATCATCGACATCGTCCTGACCGGACACGACGTCTTCACGCTTATCGGCATGAATCTGCGGACCTTCACCCCGAGTCGGATGTTTTTCTCGATCTTTTTCTGCGCGCAGTTGATCGTGGTCATGCTGGATGCCCGCAAAGCGGTCGACCTGGCTGGCCATCAACACCAGTTTGAGCAGGTTGCTTTCTACCTCGGTGACCAACGTGGTGACGCGCTTGATCACCTGGCCGGTCAGGTCCTGATAGTCCTGGGCCAGCAGAATGTCGTTGAGGTGGCCGGCGACCTTGCGGTTACCTTCGGCGCTGTGCGTCAGGAAACTGTCGACGCGCTTGACCAGGTCACGGAACTCCGGCGCAGCTACTTCGCGGCGCATGAAACGCTGCCAGTCGGTGCTCAGGGCCTGGGCCTCGCTGGCCAGGTCGTTGAGCACCGGGGTGCTTTCCTCGACCAGGTCCATGGTGCGGTTGGCCGCGCCCTCGGTGAGCCTGACCACGTACGACAGGCGCTCGGTGGCGTCGGTTATCTGCGACACCTCCTCGGCCTGCGGCATGGTCGGGTCGATCTGGAAACTGACGATGGCACTGTGCAGCTCGCGGGTCAGCTTGCCGACTTCCTGGTACAGGCCGCGGTCGCGGGTCTGGTTCAACTCGTGAATCAGCTGCACCGCCTCGCCGAAACGGCCCCGCTCCAGGCTTTCGACCAGCTCCTGGGCATGCTTCTTCAGGGTCGATTCGAACTCGCCCAAAGACGTTTGTGATGAATCCATGGCGCGCCCCCTGACGTGACTCAACCGTTGACGCGTTCGAAGATCTTCTCGATCTTTTCTTTGAGCACCTGGGCGGTGAACGGCTTGACCACGTAGCCATTGACGCCGGCCTGGGCCGCTTCGATGATCTGGTCGCGCTTGGCTTCGGCGGTCACCATCAGCACCGGCATGGATTTCAGGCGATCGTGGGCACGCACCTTGCGCAGCAGGTCGATGCCGGACATGCCGGGCATGTTCCAGTCGGTCACCAGGAAGTCGTAGTGGCCGTTCTCCAGCATCGGCAGCGCCGTGGTGCCGTCGTCGGCTTCTTCGGTGTTGGTGAAGCCCAGGTCACGCAACAGGTTCTTGATGATCCGCCGCATCGTCGAAAAGTCGTCAACGATGAGGATTTTCATGTCTTTGTTCAAGTAGACCTCCAAGCAGTCTCAAACGCGCTCGGCCCCGAGCGCGCATTCACAATTCGGTACAACGTAGAAAACGACTGCAACGACAGCGGGCTCAACGCGCCCGCCATTCCCCCAGGCGGCTGCGCAGGCGCGCGGCACACTGGCTGTGCAACTGGCTGACCCGCGACTCGCTGACCCCCAGCACCTCACCGATTTCCTTGAGGTTCAGCTCTTCGTCGTAGTACAGCGCCAGCACCAGGCGCTCACGCTCCGGCAGGTTGGCGATGGCCTCGGTCAGGGCGGCCTGGAAGCGCTCGTCCTCCAGGCCACGCGCAGGTTCTACCTGGCCACTGGCGCCATCCTCATGCAGCCCTTCGTGCTCGCCGTCCTGCAACAGGTCGTCGAAGCTGAACAGGCGGCTGCCCAGGGTATCGTTCAAGATCCCGTAGTAATCATCGAGACTCAATTGGAGTTCGGCAGCAACTTCATGATCTTTAGCGTCACGGCCGGTTCTGGCTTCAACCGCACGCATCGCGTCGCTTACCATGCGGGTGTTGCGGTGCACCGAACGCGGTGCCCAGTCGCCCTTGCGCACTTCGTCCAGCATGGCCCCGCGAATGCGGATGCCGGCGTAGGTTTCGAAGCTGGCGCCCTTGCTGGCGTCGTACTTGTTGGCCACTTCCAGCAGGCCGATCATGCCGGCCTGGATCAGGTCCTCGACCTGCACGTTGGCCGGCAGCCGCGCCAGCAGGTGGTAGGCGATGCGCTTGACCAGCGGGGCGTAGCGCTCGATCAGCTCGTACTGCGCGTCTTTCGACGCCCGGCTGTACATCTTGAAGCCGCTGGCGTTCATAGCACAGGTCCCGCGCTGGTGGGCTGCACCAGACGCTCGACAAAGAACTCCAGATGGCCGCGCGGGTTGGCCGGCAGCGGCCAGCTATCGACCTTCTGGGCAATCGCCTTGAAGGCCAGCGCGCATTTGGAGCGTGGGAAGGCTTCGTACACGGCACGCTGCTTCTGCACCGCCTTGCGCACGCACTCGTCATACGGCACGGCGCCCACGTACTGCAGGGCAACGTCAAGGAAGCGGTCGGTGACCTTGGTCAGCTTGGCGAACAGGTTGCGGCCTTCCTGCGGGCTCTGCGCCATGTTGGCCAGCACCCGGAAACGGTTCATGCCGTAGTCGCGGTTGAGCAGCTTGATCAGGGCGTAGGCATCGGTGATCGAGGTGGGTTCGTCGCATACCACCAGCAGCACTTCCTGGGCGGCACGGACGAAGCTGACCACCGAATCACCGATACCGGCCGCGGTGTCGATCACCAACACGTCGAGGTTGTCGCCGATTTCGCTGAACGCCTGGATCAGCCCGGCATGCTGGGCCGGGGCCAGGTGCACCATGCTCTGCGTGCCCGAGGCAGCCGGCACGATGCGCACACCACCGGGGCCCTGCAACATCACGTCGCGCAGCTCGCAGCGCCCTTCGATGACATCGGCCAGGGTCCGCTTGGGGGTAAGGCCCAGCAGCACATCGACATTGGCCAGGCCCAGGTCGGCGTCGAGCAGCATGACCCTGCGGCCAAGCTCGGCCAGCGCCAGGGACAGGTTCACTGAAACGTTAGTCTTGCCGACGCCACCTTTGCCACCGGTCACGGCGATCACCTGTACGGGATGCATGCTACCCATGTCTGTTCTTTACCTTGTCTCGCTGGGACTCAGGCCACACGTAGGGCAATTCTGCGTACCCCTTGGCATAGCTACCTTGCACACATTTCATCATCAACCCGCTCGCCGTGGGTTGTGATAGAGATCAGCGAACATGTCGGCCATGGCCTCTTCGCTGGGCTCGTCCTGCTGCTGCACATTGACCGCGCGGGAGACCAACTGGTGCCCCCGTGGCAGGTGCAGGTCGTCAGGAATGCGCGGCCCGTCGGTCAGGTAGGCCACTGGCAAATCATGACTGATGGCAAGGCTCAGCACGTCGCCAAGGCTCGCCGTTTCATCGAGTTTGGTCAGGATGCAACCGGCCAGGCCGCAGCGCTTGTAGCTGTGGTAGGCGGCGGTCAGCACCTGCTTCTGGCTGGTGGTGGCCAGCACCAGGTAGTTCTTCGCGGCAATGCCACGCCCGGCCAGGGTGTCCAGTTGCATGCGCAGGGCCGGGTCGCTGGCCTGCAGGCCGGCGGTATCGATCAGCACCACCCGCTTGCGCAACAGCGGCTCCAGCGCCGCGGCCAGCGACTGGCCCGGGTCGACGTAGGTAACCGGCACGTTGAGGATGCGACCCAGGGTCTTGAGCTGCTCCTGGGCGCCGATGCGGAAGCTGTCCATGCTCACCAGCGCCAGGTTCTGCGCGCCGTACTTGAGCACGTAGCGGGCGGCCAGCTTGGCCAGGGTAGTGGTCTTGCCCATGCCGGCCGGGCCGACCATCGCGATCACCCCGCCCTCTTCGATCGGCTCGACCTCGGGGATTTCGATCATCCGCGCCAGGTGCGCCAGCAACATGCGCCAGGCCTGGCGTGGCTCGTCGATCTCGGCAGTCAGGTCCAGCAGCTCA
Source organism: Pseudomonas sp. B5(2017) (assembly GCF_002112825.1). Lineage (NCBI taxonomy): Bacteria > Pseudomonadati > Pseudomonadota > Gammaproteobacteria > Pseudomonadales > Pseudomonadaceae > Pseudomonas > Pseudomonas sp. B5(2017). The sequence goes on along the minus strand of NZ_NEIR01000004.1, from coordinate 199,232 downwards.
CGGGCGATCGGCCCGGACAGGCCGATGCGCTGCAACCGGCGCCAGACGGTGGCCTGCTGCGGCTTGCTGCCCTGCAGCTGGTTCCAGGCCAGCGAGCCGAGCTGCACTTCCAGCAGCTCGCGCAGGCCCGACAGCTCGGAGCGCATGGCATCGAACAGGCGCGGGTCGACCGGCGCCGACGCAGGCGCTGCAGCAGCCTCGGGAACATCGACATGCGGTTCGATCAACGGCTCGGCGGCGGTCAGCGACTGCCCGGCGAACAATTGGCGGTTATTGTCGCTGCTGTCCTGGCGGTGGCCCAGCTCGGCCTGGGCAGTGGCGATGCGCGTATGGGTCTTGCGCAGCTCTTCTTCCAGTTCGGCGTTGGGCACACGCGGGGCCAGGGCGGACAGCTTGTAGTCCAGCGCGGCCGTCAGCTCGACACCGCCGGCGATGCGACGGTTGCCGATGATGGCGGCATCGGCGCCCAGCTCATCACGGACCAGCTTCATGGCCTGACGCATATCGGCGGCGAAAAATCGCTTAACTTGCATTATCCCCTACCTCAGCCGTTAGGGCCCACGGTGGCAACGATGGTGACTTGCTTGTTGTCCGGTATTTCCTGATACGCCAGAACATGCAAATTCGGTACAGCCAGGCGACCAAAACGCGACAGCATGGCGCGGATCGGGCCGGCAACCAGGAGGATGGCCGGCTGGCCCTGCATTTCCTGGCGCTGGGCCGCCTCGATCAGCGAACGCTGCAGCTTCTCGGCCATGCTCGGCTCCAGAAGAACACCGTCTTCCTGACCTTGCCCGGCCCTTTGCAGACTATTGAGCAAAATCTGTTCCAACCTTGGCTCCAGGGTAATCACTGGCAGCTCCGACTCAACGCCGACAATGCTTTGCACGATGGCGCGACACAATCCGACGCGCACTGCCGCCACCAGCGCGGCGGTATCTTGACTCTTGCCGGCGTTGTTCGCGATCGCCTCGGCGATACTGCGAATATCGCGCACTGGCACCTGTTCCGACAACAGCGCTTGCAGCACCTTGAGCAGGCCCGACAAGGAAATGACACCCGGCACCAGCTCTTCTGCAAGTTTAGGCGATGCCTTGGCCAACACCTGCAGCAGTTGCTGGACCTCTTCATGGCCGATCAGCTCGTGGCAGTGCTTCTGCAGGATCTGGTTCAGGTGGGTGGCCACCACGGTACTGGCGTCGACCACGGTGTAGCCCAGCGACTGCGCCTGGGAGCGCTGGCCGACATCGATCCAAACGGCTTCAAGGCCAAACGCCGGGTCGCGCGCAGCAATGCCGTTGAGGGTGCCGAACACCTGCCCCGGGTTGATTGCCAGTTCGCGGTCCGGGTAGATCTCGGCTTCGGCCAGGATCACCCCCATCAGGGTCAGGCGATACGCACTGGGCTGCAGGTCGAGGTTGTCGCGGATGTGCACGGTGGGCATGAGGAAGCCCAGGTCTTGCGACAGCTTCTTGCGCACGCCCTTGATCCGCGCCAGCAATTGGCCACCCTGGTTGCGATCGACCAGCGGGATCAGCCGGTAGCCGACCTCCAGGCCAATCATGTCGATCGGCGTGACGTCGTCCCAGCCCAGCTCCTTGGTTTCCAGCGCACGCTGTGGCGAGGGCAGCAGGTCCTGCTGGCGTTGCGCCTCCTGCAGCGCCTGCGCCTTGGCCTTCTGTTGCTTCTTCCATACCAGGTAGGCGCCACCACCGGCCAGCAGGCCGAGGCTTAGGAAGGCCACGTGCGGCATGCCCGGCACCAGGCCCATGACGATCATCAGCGCGGCGGACACCGCCAGGGCCTTGGGCGAATCGAACATCTGCCGGTTGATCAGCTTGCCCATGTCCTCGGAGCCCGAAGCACGGGTAACCATGATCGCGGCAGCGGTGGACAGCAACAGTGATGGCAATTGCGCCACCAAACCGTCACCGATGGTCAGCAAGGCGTACACCTTGCCGGCATCGCCAAAGCTCATGCCGTGCTGCAGCATGCCGATCAGCATGCCGCCGATCAGGTTGATGAACAGGATCAGCAGGCCGGCAATGGCGTCACCGCGGACGAACTTGCTGGCACCGTCCATCGAACCGTAGAACTCGGCTTCCTGCGCCACTTCGGCACGACGGTGCTTGGCCTGGGCCTGGTCGATCAGGCCGGCGTTGAGGTCGGCGTCGATGGCCATCTGCTTGCCGGGCATGGCGTCGAGGGTGAAACGCGCGCTCACTTCCGAGATACGCCCCGCGCCCTTGGTCACCACCACGAAGTTGATGATCATGAGGATGGCGAACACCACGGCACCGACCACGTAGTTACCGCCGATCACCACCTCGCCGAAGGCCTGGATAACCTTGCCGGCGGCGCCGTGGCCCTCCTGGCCATGCAGCATCACCACCCGGGTGGAAGCCACGTTCAGGGCCAGGCGCAACAGCGTGGCCACCAGCAGGATGGTGGGGAATGCGGCGAAGTCGAGCGGGCGCAGGGCGTAGACGCAGACCAGCAGGACCACGATCGACAGGGCGATGTTGAAAGTGAAGAACACGTCGAGCAGGAACGGCGGTATCGGCAACATCATCATTGCCAACATCACCAGCAGCAACAGCGGCACACCCAGGTTGCCCCGGCCGAGCCCGGCCAGGTTGTTACGGGCGTTGCTGATTAACTGAGTGCGATCCACCGCGAGTCCTCTTGATGCAAAACTTTGACGCACAGGAGGCGCCTGGCGCTGGCTTTGCAAGAAGCCTTCCAACTTTGCTCGACGGGGGATTTATGTTGCCTGTTCCGGCCTCTTCGCGGGTGAACCCGCTCCCACAGGTGCGGCGTCGCCCTCGAGGAGCATGAGGTCCCTGTGGGAGCGGGCGTGCCCGCGAAAGGGCCAGACGCCCTGACACAAGGTCAACTGTCGCGGCGCAGGCGCCTGGCGCCAGCTTGACAAGAAGCCTTCCAACTTTGCTCGACGGGGGATTTATGTTGCCTGTTCCGGCCTCTTCGCGGGCACGCCCGCTCCCACAGGGACCGCACAGCCTTCAAGGCCCGCAGAGGACCTGTGGGAGCGGGTTCACCCGCGAAAGGGCCAGGCGCCCTGACACAAGGTCAACTGTCGCGGCGCAGATCCGGCGGAATCGGCAGGTCGTCCTTCAGCGGCTCTGGCCGCTTGCCCTTGCCTGCCCGGTACTGGCGGATCTGGAACACATAGGCCAGCACCTGCGCCACCGCCAGGTAAAGCCCGGCAGGGATTTCCTGCTCGAGTTCGGTGGAGTAGTAGATCGCCCGCGCCAACGCCGGCGACTCGAGGATCTGGACCTTGTGCTCCACGCCGATCTCGCGAATCTTCAGGGCAATGAAATCCGTCCCCTTGGCCAGCAGCAACGGCGCCGCCCCGCCTTTCTCCGGGTCGTATTGCAAGGCCACCGCATAATGCGTCGGGTTGGTGATGATCACGTCGGCTTCGGGCACAGCCGCCATCATGCGCCGCTGCGAGGCCTCACGCTGCAGCTGGCGAATACGCTGCTTGACCTCGGGCTTGCCTTCGCTGTCCTTGTACTCGTCCTTGATTTCCTGCTTGGTCATCTTCAGCTTGTTGTGCGTCTGCCACAGCTGGAACGGCACGTCCGCCGCCGCAATCAACAGCAGCCCGGCCGACATCCACAACGCACTCCAGCCCACCACCTGCAGGCTATGGATGATCGCCTGCTCCAACGGCTCATTGGCGATGGCGAGCAGCGCCTGGCGGTCATTGACCAACACCACTACCGCAACGACCAGAATCACGAAAAACTTGGCGAGTGCTTTCAATAGCTCGGTCAGGGCGTTCATCGAGAACATGCGCTTGATCCCCGACAAGGGATTCATGCGGCTGAATTTCGGCTGCAACAGGCTGCCGGAAAACAGGAAACCGCCCAGGACAATCGGCGCGACAAAGGAAATCACGAACAACAGGATCAAGATCGGCTGCACCGCCCAGATGGCCATCTTGCCCGAGGCCAACAGGAAGGCACCCATGGCCCGCTCATCGACGATGAAGTCGCGGGTCAGGCTGAAGTTCATGCGCATGATCGCCAGCAGTGTCTCGGCCAGGTGGCCGCCGAACGCCAGCAGGCCACCGGCGCCGGCCAAGGTCACCGCCACCGTGTTCAGCTCCTTGGAACGCGCGATCTCGCCTTTCTCGCGGGCATCGCGCTTGCGCTTGTCGGTGGGTTCTTCTGTCTTGTCCTGACCGCTTTCGCTTTCCGCCATGCTCAGCGCGCCCTTGCCAGATCACGCAGCCATTGCAGCGCTTCGCTGGCCAATGCCTGGTAATGGGAAAGTATGTCGGCCAGGCCGACCCAGAAAATGAACATGCCCATGACCAGGGTCAGCGGAAAACCGATGGAGAAAATGTTCAGCTGCGGCGCGGCACGCGTCATTACGCCAAAGGCGATGTTCACCACCAGCAGCGCGGCGATAGCCGGCAGGATCAGCAGCAGGCCGGCACCGAACACCCAGCCCAGGCGCCCCGCCATCTCCCAGAACTGATTGACCACCAGCGCATTGCCCACCGGCAAGGTGGTGAAGCTTTCGGTCAGCACCTCGAACGCCACCAGATGGCCGTTCATCAGCAGGAACAGCACGCTCACCAGCATGGTCATGAACTGGCTGATCACCGCAACGTTGACGCCGTTGGCCGGGTCGACCATCGATGCGAAGGCCATGCCCATCTGCACCGCGACGATCTGGCCAGCGATGACGAAAGCCTGGAACAACAACTGCAGCGACAACCCGAACAACGCCCCGACGATGACCTGCTCGGCACACAGCAGCAGTCCGCGCAGGCTCAGCGGATCGAACTCGGGCAAGGGCGGCAGGGCCGGGACGATCACCACGGTGATAGCCACCGCCACGTACAGACGCACCCGCGCCGGCAGCATGCGGGTGCCAAAGATCGGCATGGTCATCAACACTGCCGTCACCCTGAACAACGGCAGGATGAAGGTGGCGACCCAGGTGCCGATCTGCGTGTCGGTCAGCTCCAGCATCGGCGCGTCAACCGATCAGCTGCGGGATGTTGGTGTACAGACTGGTGATGTACTCCATGAACTTCTGCACCAGCCACGGCCCGGCGACGATCAGCGTGACCAGCATCACCAGCAGGCGTGGCAGGAAGCTCAGGGTCTGTTCGTTGATCTGCGTGGCGGCCTGGAACATGGCAACCACCAGGCCCACCAGCAGGCTGGGCACAACCAGTATGGCGACCATCAGGGTGGTCAGCCACAAGGCATCACGGAACAGGTCGACAGCGACTTCAGGTGTCATCGGCGGCTCTCCTTGACGGCGTCAGACGCCGCCGAAACTGCTGGCCAAGGTGCCCATGATCAGCGCCCAGCCATCGACCAGCACGAACAGCATGATCTTGAACGGCAGCGAGATGATCAGCGGCGACAGCATCATCATACCCATGGCCATCAGCACGCTGGCTACCACCATGTCGATGATCAGGAACGGGATGAAGATCATGAAACCGATCTGGAACGCAGTCTTCAGCTCGGAGGTGACGAACGCCGGCACCAGGATCGTCAGCGGCACCTGGTCCGGGCCGGCGATGTCGGTACGCTTGGACAGGCGCATGAACAGGTCGAGGTCGCTTTGCCGGGTTTGCGCCAGCATGAAGTCCTTGAGCGGCCCCTGGGCCTTGTCGATGGCCTGCTGGGCAGTCATCTGCTCCTTCAGGTACGGCTGCAGTGCGTCCTGATTCACCCGGTCGAACACCGGCGCCATGATGAACATGGTCAGGAACAGTGCCATGCCCGTCAGCAGCTGGTTCGACGGCGTCTGCTGCAAGCCCAAGGCCTGACGCAGGATCGAGAACACGATGATGATGCGGGTGAAGCTGGTCATCAGGATGACGAACGCCGGGATGAAGCTGAGCGCCGTCATGATCAGCAGGATCTGCAGGCTGACCGAATACTCCTGCTGCCCGTCCGCGGTATTGGACAGGGTAATGGCTGGGATCGACAGCGGGTCGGCCCCCAGGGCCAGCGGCGCAGCCAGCAGCAGCGCCAGAGTCAACAACACACGCAGCGCGCCACTCATCACTTCTTGTCCTTAGGGTCTTTGCCCATCAGCTCCATCAGCCGCTGGGCAAACTCCGGCGTCGCCTGGCGGGCGTTTTCCGGCACTTCCACGGGTTCGGCCAGCACATGCAGGGCCTCGATGCTGCCAGGGGTATGGCCGATCAGGATCTGCTCCTTGCCCACCTGCACCAGCAGCAGGCGGTCACGCGGGCCGATGGCCCGGCTGCCGACGATCTCGATCACCTGCCCGCCCTTCACCGCCGTGCTTTGCATGCGCCGCAGCAACCAGGCCAGGAAGAAGATCAGGCCGACCACCAGCAGCAGGCCGAAGACCATCTGCGCCAGCTGCCCACCGAGGCTGCCAGGCGCGGTTGCCGGGGTTGCCACCGGTGTGGCCGCGGCCAGGCAAGCCTGGCTGGCGAGCAGCGCGGCGAGCGCCGCGATGGCGCGCATCGTGCCCTTCACTCAGCGCAGCTTCTTGATACGTTCGCTGGGGCTGATCACGTCGGTCAGGCGGATGCCGAACTTCTCGTTGACCACCACCACCTCGCCATGGGCAATCAGCGTGCCGTTGACCAGCACGTCGAGCGGCTCGCCGGCCAGGCGGTCGAGCTCGATCACCGAGCCCTGGTTGAGCTGCAGCAGGTTGCGGATGTTGATCTCGGTACTGCCCACTTCCATGGAAATGTTCACCGGGATATCCAGGATCACGTCCAGGTTAGGGCCTTCGAGGCTGACGTTTTCGTTCGGCTTCGGCGAGCTGGCGAACTCCTCCATCGGCAGGCGGCCCGCGCCGCCGGTGCTGCTACCGGTGTCACCACCCAGCAGTGCATCGATATCGGCCTGGCCGGCTGCACCGGTTTCTTCCAGTGCCGCAGCCCATTCATCGGCCAGTGCCTGGTCCTCTGCGGAGGTGATCTCGTTTTCGTTAGCCATGGTTTCCTCGACAGGCATTCAATTCGTTATGAGCGACCGGCACGCGTCAGCGGCGTTCGATCGGGTCGATGATCTGCAGCGCCAGGTTGCCCTTGTGCGAACCCAGGCGCGCCTTGAACGACGGCACGCCGTTGGCGCGCAGCACCAGGTGCTCGGGCAGCTCCACCGGGATCACGTCGCCAGGCTGCATGTGCAGGATGTCGCGCAGCTTCAGCTGGCGCCGGGCTACGGTGGCGGTCAGCGGCACAGCCACGTCCAGCACGTCCTCGCGCAGGGCCTTGACCCAGCGCTCGTCCTGGTCGTCCAGGTCCGACTGGAAACCGGCGTCGAGCATTTCCCGCACCGGCTCGATCATCGAGTACGGCATGGTCACGTGCAGGTCGCCGCCACCGCCGTCCAGCTCGATGTGGAAGGTGGACACCACCACCGCCTCGCTGGGGCCGACAATGTTGGCCATGGCCGGGTTGACCTCGGAGTTCATGTACTCGAAGGTGACCGGCATGATTGCCTGCCAGGCTTCCTTGAGGTCGACGAAGCACTGGTCCAGCACCATGCGCACCACGCGCAACTCGGTGGGGGTGAACTCGCGGCCTTCGATCTTGGCGTGGCGGCCGTCGCCGCCAAAGAAGTTGTCCACCAGCTTGAACACCAGCTTGGCGTCGAGGATGAACAGCGAGGTACCGCGCAGCGGCTTGATCTTGACCAGGTTGAGGCTGGTCGGCACATACAGCGAGTGCACGTATTCGCCGAACTTCATCACCTGCACGCCGCCCACTGCCACATCGGCGGAGCGGCGCAGCAGGTTGAACATGCTGATACGGGTGTAACGGGCGAAACGCTCGTTGATCATTTCCAGGGTCGGCATGCGACCCCGCACGATACGGTCCTGACTGGTCAGGTCGTAGCTTTTGATGCTGCCAGGCTCGGATGCACTCTCGGTCTGCACCAGCCCGTCGTCGACGCCATGCAACAGGGCATCGATTTCATCCTGGGACAGCAGGTCCTGTACGGCCATTGCGGACTCCTACTGCAATACGAAATTGGTGAACAGCAACTGGTCGACGACCGGCTTGCCGACTTCCTTCTGCGCCACTTCCTGAACCACTGCGGTGGCCTTCTGGCGCAGCATTTCCTGCCCCACCGGGCTGCCGGCCAGGGTGTCGAAGCCTTGCCCGGAGAACATCATCACCAGGTTGTTGCGGATCACCGGCATGTGCACCTTGAGGGCGTCCAGGTCAGCCTGGCTGCGCGCTTGCAGGGTGATGCTCACCTGCATGTAGCGCTGGCGGCCGTTCTGGTTGAAGTTGACCACGAAGGCCGGGGCCAGCGCTTCGTAGATAGCCGCTGGCTTGACGTTGCTGGCTGCAGGATCGGCGGCCGGGGCCGGCTCGCTCTTGTGCATGATGAACCAGGTAGCGCCCACCGAAAGGCCGATCGCCAGCAACAGGCCCACTACCGCCAGCAGGATCAGCTTGAGTTTGCCTTTAGTGGCGGGGTCTTTGACTGCTTCGCTCTTCGCCATGCCAATAATCCGTCGTCCATCGGGGGTTCAAGGGAGGATGGCTTGGCTTGAGCAAGTGTTATGCCAGATTTCGCAGAAGGGAGATTTCAGCAGGAACGACTGTGCTGGCTTCTTCGCGGGTGAACCCGCTCCCACAGGACCTCCACAGGCTTCGAAGCCTGCACTGTACTTGTGGGAGCGGGTTTACCCGCGAAGAGGCCAGTACAGGCAATCGGGATCTACGCGTAATAATCGACCGCACTGTCGCCAACAACCACCTGCTGCTCCACAGGCCGGGCGCTATCGACTGCCTCTGCCCCGCCCTGCTCGGCCCGGCGCGCCGCCACCCCGGACAGGTTGCTGCCCTGTGCCTCCCCCTGCTGCTGCTGTTGCTGCCCACGCGACTGGTCGGCCACGTTGACATCCGGCTGTGCCAGCCCCTGCTGGGCGAACAGCTCGCGCAGGCGGTGCACCTGGCTGTCGAGGGCGTCACGCACGCCGGCGTGGCCGCTGATGAAGGTGATCTGGGTCGACTGGTCCGTCGCAACATTGACGCGAATGTCCAGGCGGCCCAGTTCTGCCGGCTCCAGCTGGATATCCGCCGACTTGAGGTTCTGGCTGGACAGGTACATGACCCGATTGACCAGGCCCTCGGCCCAGGCGTTCTGGTTCATCGGCAGCGGTTGGTGCAATGGGCTGGCATTGGCCGGCACGGCATTGGCGGTCTTGGCCGTGGCGGCCTGGGTCAGGTTGGCCAGGCGGTTGGCGAAGTCGTCTACGCGTGTATCGCTGCCAGCGCTCTTGGTGTCTTTCAGGCCATCTTCGAGCAAGCCGGCAAAGGCCTTGTCGCCAGGCTCGCCCGTTTCACCTTCGGCATTCTCGACCAGATTCGCCAAGGTATTGACGGCCATCTGCCCCTCTTCGCCCTGTGCCTGCGAAGGGTCCAGGGCATGCGCCGAGGTCGCTCCCTTGGCCTGGGCGCTTTGTTCCAGCGCCAGGCGCAGGGTAGGCAGGTTGGCCAAAGGGTCGGAGTCAGGGTCGAAGGCTTCCTCGGCGGCCGGCTCCTCGGGCAGCTCGGCGGTGACCTGCGCCTGCGCCGCGGCGGCCTGCAACACCGGCGCCACCGCCTCGGCCTGGGCCTGGATCAGTTGTGCGCCAGGCTGGGCGTCGGTGACCTGGCCGGCAACCAGGCTGGCATCGCGCAAGCCGGTGTCGGCCTGGGCCTGGTCGTCGGCTGGCAATTGTTTGCCGTCATCGGCAACCGCGGGTTTGTCGACAGCGGCTTTCTTGCCGCTCTGCGCCGCCTCGGGCTTGTCCTTGGGCTTGGCCTGGGCGACCTTGTCGTCCTGCCCGGCGGCCTTGTCGCGGCCCTGCCGGGCCATCACCTGGCCGAAGCCGTCGCCCTTGTCGCCCGGCGCCTGCAGCGGCTTGTCGGCCTGTGCGGTGGCCGAACGCGAGGTGTTGGCAATGGCGTTGCCTTGCAACAATGGGTTGGGTGCGACAGGCATCGAGCGGTCTCCGCGCCAGAAACAAAAAAATCATCCAGCCAGAGACAGGCAAGACTCGCGCCAAGTCGTGTTTCAACCCGCCGAAATGCGCTGCTGCTCACCTCGGTAGAAGCCCTGCACCTCGAGGAACTCTTGGTCGATGCGGTTGATCAGGTCTTCGATGCCATACAGCGGGGGCCGCCGTGCGCGCTCCTCCAGCTGCTGGCACAGGCTGGCCAATGCAACCGCGCCCATGTTGCTGCTGCTGCCCTTGAAACTGTGGGCCGCGGAGCCGAGCTCTTCGGCATTTTGGGCCGCGTGCAGCTGGCCCAGGCGCCGTTCGGAGTCTTCGAGAAAGGTTTGCACCAACTGCAGGTAGCCATCTTCCATGACCTCACGCAGGTCGCTGAGTACCTTGTGGTCAATATGCATGTCAGTCACTTGTTCACTCCTTGATCAAGCCAGATTATGCCCGAGCCAACCCGTGGCTCACCAGACGAACTCCACATGCGCGCAGCGCCCGCCCTCACTCCAGTGCGCGCTGCTGGCCAGCCGCCGCACCAGGTTCAGGCCACGCCCGCTCAGCTCCTGCTCCAGCGAGGGCCGCGACAGCACCCGTTGCACATCGAACCCGGCACCACTGTCACGGACCTCGATCATCAGACGCCCGCCGTCGGCTTGCGGTTCAACCTTGAAATCGATGCGCACGTAACCGTCGGTCAGAACCCCAAGGCGCCGGGCGCGTTCCTGATAATAGTCGGCAAAGCCCTGTACATCGCGCTTGAGCTGCGAGTCCAGGCCCAGCACGCCATGCTCCAGGGCATTGGAATACAGCTCGCTGAGCACGCTGTGCAGGTTGCCGGTACGCGCGCGCAGGCCATGAATCTCCTGCAACAACTGCACCAGGTACGGCACCGGGTTGAAGCGCTTCAGGCTCTGGCCACGCACCTCGAACCCCAGCGACCAGTCCAGCGGGCTGGAGCGGCCGCTATCAGAGTAGATCATCGGCGCCGGAACCCGCTCCTCGGCGCTGAACATGCGAATGTCGCACAGGCTGATGTCATCGCGCGGGCGCCCGCCAAAGCGCTCCAGGGCCTGCATCACTTCGTCGAACAACCGCACCGGGTCCCGGTTGTCGGCCAGCACCCTGCGCAGGCGCTGCACACCGAACAGGCGCTCCTGGTCGTCGGCGGTGTCCAGCACGCCGTCCGACAGCAGCAGCAGGCGCTCGCCCGGTGCCAGCGGCAACACTTCGGTACTGTCATCGAAACGCTCGGCGTCCAGGATGCCCAGCGGCAGGTGTCGCGACGTCAGCACCGACAGCACCTGGCCATCCACTGCCAGGCGATAGCCATCAGGCATGCCGCCGTTCCACACTTCCACCGAACCGCGCTGCATGCTGAGGTTGAGCAGCAGCGCACAACAGAACATGTCCACCGGCAGGATACGTTTGAGCTTGGCATTCATCTCGCGCAGGATCTGCGCCATGCCGTAGCCCTTGGCAGTCATGCCGTAGAACACTTCGGCCAGCGGCATGGCGCCTACCGCCGCCGGCAGGCCGTGGCCGGTGAAATCGCCGAGCAGCACGCGCATGTCGCCGGACGGGGTGAACGCGGCCAGCATCAGGTCGCCATTGAACAGCGCATAGGGCGATTGCAGGTAGCGGATGTTGGGCGCGGCCAGGCAGCCGGAGTGGGCCACCTTGTCGAACACCGCCTTGGCCACCCGCTGCTCGTTGAGCAGGTGGTGGTGGTGCCGGGCAATCTGGTCGCGCTGCTCCAGCACGGTGGCCTGCAGCCGGCGCAGGCGGTCCATGGCGCGTATCTTGGCACCGAGGATCACCGCACTGTAGGGCTTGGCCATGAAGTCGTCGCCCCCGGCCTCCAGGCAGCGCACCAGGCCTTCCTCCTCGTTCAATGACGTCAGGAAAATGATCGGCACCAGCGCTTCGCCGGCCAGTGCCTTGATCTGCCGCGCCGCCTCGAAGCCATCCATCACCGGCATCAGCGCATCCAGCAGCACAAGTTGCGGGCGCCGCTCGACGAACAGCGCCACCGCCTGCTCGCCGTTTTCCGCGGTGAATACCTGATGGCCCTGACGGCGCACGATCTGCGCCAGCAGCAGGCGGTCGGCGGCACCGTCTTCGGCGACCAGCACGGTCAACGTCTGTTCGGCCGGCATGTCGGCGCTCAACTGATATCGAAGAGTTTTTCGAAATTGGAGATGGCGAGGATCTTGCGCACATCGGAGCTGGCATGCACCACACGCACATCCGACTCATCGCCGCCCGCATGGTCGCGCAGCAACAGCAGCATGCCGAGTGCGGAACTGTCGAGGTAGGTGGTGTCCTTCAGGTCGACGACCACCGAATCTGGCCGGCTGGGCTGGCGTTCGTAGGCGTCACGAAATTCCTGATGCTTGCCGAAATCGAAGCGCCCCTTGATCTTAATCGTCAGCTTTTTCCCGTCCTGCGAAAAATCAGTCTCGACTGCCATGCTAGCGATTCCTTCGATGATGGCGGATGCAACTCCTTAAAGGTTTAGCAGGCGATGCCGGGGGTGGCAAGCATGCCATTCCCACAGGCGGTGCACCCAGTGTAGGAGCGGCCTTGTGTCGCGAAAGGGCCGCAGAGCGGCCCCGGCGATATTTGCTGCGAAGCTGAAATCCTGGGGCCGCTGCGCGCCCCTTTCGCGACACAAGGCCGCTCCTACAGGGTACGGCGCAAGCCCAATGGGCAGCTTAAAGGTGATTCTGCCGCGGCAGGCGTTGTGACAGCTCGTCGAGCAAGCGCTGCTCGCGCTTGTCTTCGGCCCGCCGGGCTTCGTCCAGGTAGCGCTGCACCAGCTTGCGCAAGCCTTCCACCCGGGCATAGGCCTGCTGCCAGGTGCCGCGGGCGTTGTTGAGGTTGTTCTGGTGCCAGACCAGGCTCTGGCGCTGCTGGGTCATGGCCGTTTCCAGCTGCCCGAGGAAGCGCTGGTAATTGACCAGCCAGCTACCGTTTACCCCCTGCCCGCCACGGTTGATCCACTGCAGTTGGTAGTCCTCGCGAAACCGTTCGAGTTCGGCCAGCTTGGCCTGTGCCGTGGCCACCTGCTGCTGGAACTGCCCAAGGCGCTGGGCCGCCTGGCGCTCGGCCTCTTCGGCCATGTCCACCACCGGCGCCAGGCGCGCGGCACGTCCGGGCAGTGCCATGGCCTATCAACCGCCCGCCGGGGGCGCAAAGATCGCCCCCAACTGTTCGCGGCTTTGCGCCATGCCCACGCTCTCGCGCAGGCCCTGGCGCAAAAACTCCACCAGCTTCGATTGCAGCGCAATGGCCAGGTCGGTTTCCGGGTCGCCACCCGCCACATAGGCACCCACACTGATCAGGTCGCGGCTTTGCGACAGGCGCGACCACAACTGCTTGAACTTTTGCGCCTGGCGCAAATGGTCGGCATCGACCACCTGGGGCATGACCCGGCTGATCGAGGCTTCGATGTCGATGGCCGGGTAATGGCCTTCCTCGGCCAGCCGCCGCGACAGCACGAAGTGACCATCGAGCACACCGCGCGCCGCGTCGGCAATCGGGTCCTGCTGGTCGTCACCCTCGGACAACACGGTATAGAACGCGGTGATCGAACCACCACCTGGCTCGCCGTTGCCGGCCCGCTCCACCAGCTTGGGCAGTTTGGCAAACACCGACGGCGGGTAACCCCGGGTGGCCGGCGGTTCGCCGATGGCCAAGGCGATTTCACGCTGGGCCTGGGCAAAACGGGTCAGCGAGTCCATCAGCAACAGCACGTTCTTGCCCTTGTCGCGGAAGTACTCGGCAATACGTGTGCAGTACATGGCGGCGCGCAGGCGCATCAGCGGCGCATCGTCGGCGGGCGAAGCGACCACCACCGAGCGCTTGAGGCCTTCTTCACCAAGGATATGCTCGATGAATTCCTTGACCTCGCGGCCCCGCTCGCCGATCAGGCCGACGACGATGATCTCGGCTTCGGTGAAGCGGGTCATCATGCCCAGCAACACCGACTTGCCCACACCGGTACCGGCGAACAGGCCCAGGCGCTGGCCGCGACCGACGGTGAGCAGGCCATTGATGCTGCGAATGCCCACGTCCAGCGGCTTGCTGATGGGGTCGCGGTTCAACGGGTTGATCACCGGGCCGTCCATCGGCACCCAGTCCTCGGCCTTCATCCCGCCCTTGCCATCCAGCGCGCGACCGGCGCCGTCGAGCACCCGGCCGAGCATGCTCATGCCCATGGGCAGGCGGCCGCTGTCATCCAGCGGCACCACCCGGGCGCCGGGGGCGATGCCGACAATGCTGCCGACCGGCATGAGGAATACCTTGGACCCGGCAAAGCCCATGACTTCGGCCTCCACCTGCACCGGGTGGTAGCTGTCGTCGTTGATTACCAGGCAGCGGCTGCCGACTGCAGCGCGCAGGCCTTCGGCTTCCAGGGTGAGGCCGACCATGCGCAGCAGGCGGCCTTCGACGATGGGCTGGGCCGGCAGCTCGATGGCCTCGGCGTAACTGCCCAGGCGCTTGCCGAAACTGGTGCGCTCAAGTTGCATCCGGGCTACCCACGGCGCGCTCTGGCAGGCTGTCCAGGTCTACCGACATGTCCGGCGCTGCCGGGTGCAGCGAATGGTCGTGCAACTGGTCGAACAGTTGTGCCACGGCTTTCTCGATGCGGGTTTCCATGGTCGCGTCGATGCGGCTATGCGCGGTCTCGATACGGCAGCCGCCTGGTAGCAGTGCGCTGTCCTCGAGCAGCCGCCAGCTTTCCTCATGGCGCTCGCGCAGGGCCTTGGCCAGCTCGAAATCCTGCGGGTTGAGATGAATGCGGATATTGTCCGCGCCCATGGGCAGCAGCTTGAGCGCTTCGCGCAGTACCTGGGTTATCTGACTGGAATCGCCCCGCAGTTCGCGACCGATCACCTGGCGGGTCATGTGAGCCACCAGGTGGACCAGGGTTTTCTCGATCTGCGTGTCCTGCTCGGCGATCGGCTCCATCAGGTTGGTCATCAGCCGGTCGAGGCTCTCCAGCTTGGTCTTCAGGGCCTCTTCGGCTTCCTGGCGGACCTTGAGCTGGGTGCTATGGAAGCCCTCGCGCTCACCGGTGGCGAAGCCTTCGTTGTAGGCCTCCTGGCGGATGGCCTCGAGTTCTTCCAGGGTCAGTGGCTGAACTTCTTCCAGCGGCACTTCCTCGACTTCTTCCTCGATTACCTCGGGTTCCGGCTCCGGTTCGGGCTCAGGCTCCGGTTCCGGGTCGAAGCTGGGCAGCGCCCATACATCCACGCCCTCGAGGTCGCGGGCGCGGATCAGGTCGCTGGGGTGATGTTCTTTGGTGGGCATGCTGTCATGTTCTCAAACCATGTTCAGCCGACACGGTCCCTGTGGGAGCGGGTTTACCCGCTCCCACAGGGACCGTGTCGGCCTTCAGATCGCGAATACCTTAGATCATTTCCTCGGCACCCTTGCCGCCGAGCACGATCTCGCCGGCCTCGGCCATGCGGCGGGCGATGGTGAGGATTTCCTTCTGCGCCGTTTCCACGTCGCTGACCCGTACCGGCCCCTTGGCCTCCAGGTCGTCGCGCAACAGCTCCGAGGCACGTTTGGACATGTTCTTGAAGATCTTGTCCTTGACCCGCTCGTCGGCGCCCTTGAGCGACACCACCAGCACGTCGGACGAGACTTCGCGCAGCAACGCCTGGATGCCACGGTCGTCGACGTCGGCCAGGTTGTTGAAGACGAACATCAGGTCTTCGATCTGCTCCGACAGGTCGCTGTCGATCTCGCGGATCGCGTCCATCAGTGCACCTTCCACCGAGCTGTCGAGGAAGTTCATGATGTCGGCGGCGCGCTTGATGCCGCCCAAAGTGGTACGCGCCGCGTTGGAGTTGCCCGAGAACTGCTTCTCGAGGATCTGGTTCAGCTCCTTCAGCGCCGCCGGCTGCACGGTGTTCAGCGACGACACGCGCAGGACGATGTCCAGGCGCACCTTGTGGTCGAAGTTGCTCAGCACTTCGCCGGCCTGGTCGGGGTCGAGGTAGGCAACCACGATGGCCTGGATCTGCGGGTGCTCGTAGCGGATCACGTCGGCAACGGCGCGCGGCTCCATCCACTTCAGGCTGTCCAGGCCGCTGGTGTTGCCACCGAGCAGGATGCGGTCGACCAGGCCGTTGGCCTTGTCCTCGCCCAGGGCCTGGTTGAGCATCTTGCGGATATAGGCATCGGAGCCCACGCCCAGGCTGGTCTGGTCGCCGACGATTTCGACGAACTCGCTCATCACCTGCTCGACCTGTTCACGGTGCACATTGCCCATCTGCGCCATGGCCACACCCACCCGCTGCACTTCCTTGGGCCCCATGTGCCGCAGCACCTGGGCGGCATCGGTCTCGCCCAGCGAAAGCAGGAGGATCGCCGCCTTGTCGACGCGGCTCAGCTTGGCGGTAACGGCTCGGTTATCACTCATCGGCGTTGATCCACTCTTTCACGACCTGGGCAACGCGGCCCGGGTCTTCGGCCACCAGGCCTTTGATTGCGTTGAGCTGTGCCTCGTAACCCTCGTTCGGGCTAGGCAGCAGAATGCTTGTCGGGCCACCCAGACTGACGCGGTCGTTGGCCAGTTCGCCATCCAGACCCATCATGCCGCCCAGCTCCATGTCGCTATCCGGGGCAGCCTGCTTGCCGCCCCCTGTAATGTTGTTCAGCACCGGGCGCAGCACACCGAACACCAGCACCAGGATGAACACCACGCCCAGCACTTGCTTGACGATGTCCCAGAACCACGGCTGCTGGTAGAAGGCGATGTCGGTGATCTCTTCGCCGCGGTCGGCGGCGAACGGCACGTTGATCACCGTCACGCTGTCGCCACGGCTGGCATCGAAGCCGACCGCGTCCTGCACCAGGCGAGTGAAGCGTGCCAGGTCCTCGGCGCCCCATGGCGCACGGGTGGCGTCGCCGGTGGCCGGGTCGATCTTGACCTGGTCGTCCACCACCACCGCCACCGACAGGCGGGTCATGCGCCCCTGCTGCTGGCGGGTGTGGCTGATGGAACGGTCCAGCTCGAAGTTCTTGGTGCTTTGCTGGCGCTTGTCCGACGGGTACGGCGCGAGCATCGGCTGGCCGGTGGCCGGGTCCATGATCTGCTGGCCGTTGGCATCCACCAGCGGCTGGCCAGGCTGGATGGCCGCGGCCGGGGTAGCGGCACCACCGGTGGTCTGCGGTGCCGAGGCCGGGCCTGGCGGCTGGTTGCTCAGCGCACCGGGCACACCTTGCGGGCCCTGGCTGCTGGCACGTTGTTCATCGACCGACTGCTCGCTGCGCAGCGCCGGCTGGTCTGGGTTGAACTGCTCGGAGGTGGACTCGACCGCACTGAAGTCCAGGTCGGCGGACACTTCGGCCTTGTAGCGGTCATTGCCCAGCACCGGCTGCAGGATGTTGTGCACCCGCTGGGTGAGCATGCTTTCCACCCGGCGGCTGTAGTCGAACTGTTTGCCTGCCTGGGTCAGGGCGGTGTCCTGGATCTGCTCGGACAGCAGGTTGCCCTTCTGGTCGACCACGGTGACCTGGGACTTGTCAAGTTCCGGCACGCTTGTTGCCACCAGGTTGACGATGGCCATCACCTGCCCGGCTTCCAGGGCACGGCCCGGGTACAGCTCGACCAGTACCGAGGCGCTGGGCTTGCGTTCGTCACGCACGAACACCGAGCTTTTCGGGATGGCCAGATGCACGCGCGCGCCCTTGACGTTGTTCAGGCTGGACACGGTACGCGCCAGCTCGCCTTCCAGGCTGCGACGGTAACGGGTGGCTTCCATGAACTGGCTGGTGCCCAGGCCCTGCTCCTTGTCGAGCAGCTCGAAACCGACGTTGCCATCGCTTGGTGCCACGCCGGCGGCCGCCAGTTTCAGGCGCGCACGGGAGAGGTCGTCGGCCTTGACCAGCAGAGCACCGGAATTGGGCTCGACGTTGTAGGGGATGTCGGCGGCGGCCAGGGTATCCATGACCTGCTTGGTGTCCATGCCCGCCAGGCTGCCGTACAGCGGACGGTAATCGGGTTGTTGCGACCACAGCACCACGGCAAAGCCGATCGCCACGCTGGCGGCCAGGCCGACCAGAAGGCCGATCTGACGCAGCATGGGCATCTGCGCGATGTTTTCCAGAAACGCCATGCCGAACAGCGGCGGCTTGGCCGCGGGCGGGCCGCTTTTGGCAGGGGGGTTGTCGACGACTGCTTCAGCCATGGTTTACGTCCGTCCTCAAACCGGCATCTGCATGATGTCCTGGTACGCCTGGACCAGCTTGTTGCGTACCTGGGTCAGGGCCTGCATCGACACGCTGGCCTTTTGCGAAGCGATCATCACGTCGGTCAGGTCGACGCCACTCTTGCCGATCTCGAAAGCGTTGGCCAACTGGGTCGAAGCCTGCTGCGTCTCATGCACCTTGCCGATGGCCTGGCCGAGCATGTCGGCAAAGGTACTTTGCCCGGGTGCCAACTCGGGGGCGGCGGCCACCTTGGGCAGCGACATGGCATCGGCCTGCATGGCCCGCATGTCCAACATCAGACGATTGAATTCAACACCTTGGCTCATGACCCTTCTCTCTCCTGCGGCCGCATTTTTTTGACAGTGATGCGGCGGATAGCCAACCTAAAGCAACAAAGGTGCCAGCCTTGGGAATCACCGCCCCGTGCGCTTGCGCGATCTTTGTAGGAGCGGCCTTGTGTCGCGACAGGGGCGCGGAGCGGCCCCACATCTGCGCTTCGCCGCCGATATCGCCGGGGCCGCCTTGCGGCCCTATCGCGACACAAGGCCGCTCCTACAGGGGTCGCATCTGCAGCGGCTGCAGTGTCAATCAGCCGAACAGGCTGGCCTCGACGTCAAACCCGGCATCGCGCATCTGCGCCAGCTTGTAGCGCAGGGTACGCGGGCTTATCCCCAGGCGTTCGGCCGCCTCTTTGCGGCGGCCGCGCTCGGCGCGCAGGGTGTCGATGATCATCTGGTACTCATGACGACGCATGTCATCGCCCAGCCCGCCGGGCTCGGCCACCACCTCGGATGATGGCTCTATGCCAGCTGACAATGGAATGGCGCCCGCCAGACAAAAATCCGCCGCCTCGATCACCCCGCCCTGCTGCAGGATCAGCGCCCGCTGCAGGGCGTTGTCAAGTTCGCGTACGTTGCCCGGCCAGGCATACGCCTGCAGGCAGGCTCGGGCCTGGGGCGACAGCTGCACCGGGGCGTGCTTCATCTTCGCCACGTGGCGTGCCAACAGGCGCTCGGCCAGTTGCAGGATGTCACCCGGGCGTTCGCGCAGCGGGCGCCAGGCCAGGGGGAACACCGACAGGCGGTAGTACAAATCTTCACGGAAACGCCCGGCCGCAACTTCGCCAGCCAGGTCACGGTTGGTGGTGGCCAGCACGCGAATATCCAGGCTGATGGGCTTGCGCCCACCCACCCGCTCCACCTCGCGCTCCTGCAGCACGCGCAGCAGCTTGGCCTGCAAGGCCATTGGCATTTCCGAGATTTCATCGAGCAGCAAGGTGCCACCTTCGGCCTGCTCGAACTTGCCGGCCTGGGCAGCGATGGCGCCGGTGAAGGCACCCTTCTCGTGGCCGAACAGGGTGGCCTCGAGCATGTTGTCGGGGATGGCAGCACAATTGATCGCCACGAAGGCCTGCGCCGCCCGCGGTGACTGCTGGTGAATGAAGCGCGCCAGCACTTCCTTGCCGGTACCGGATTCGCCGGAAATCAGCACGGTCGAGTCACTGCGCGCCACCCGCGTGGCCAGCTCCAGCAACTGTCGACTGGCCGGCTCGCAGGCCACCGGGCCTTCCTCTTCAGCCACGCGCCCGGCGGCATGCCGCTCGACCAGACTGAGCAAGGCCTTGGGTTCGAATGGCTTGACCAGATAGTCGGCAGCCCCTTGGCGCATCGCCTCGACGGCGCGCTCCACCGCGGCATGCGCGGTCATCAGCAACACGGGCAGTTGCGGTTGCTGGCGGCGCAGCTGGGCCAGCAGTTGGTGCCCATCCATGCCAGGCATGTTCACATCGCTGACTACCAGGCTGAAGGCCTCCTCCAGTACCGCTTCCAGCGCTTCTTCGGCACTGCCCACCGCCTGGTAGGCGAAGCCGCCGATTTCCAGGGTATCGCCCAGCGCCTGGCGCAATACGCGGTCGTCCTCGACCAGCAGCACCTTGATCGCCATTACATGCCCTCCGCCAGTTGCCCGTCGATCAACGGCAGCTCCACCCGCACACAGGTACCACGGCCAACCTTCGAGCGCAGGCGCAGCGTACCCTGGTGCGCACGCACCACAGCCTTGACCACGGCCAGGCCCAGGCCGGTGCCAGTGGCCTTGGTGGTCAGGAACGGCTCGCCCAGGCGGCCGAGCAGGTCGCCATCGATGCCACTGCCGGCGTCGCTTACACACAGGTGCAGACTGCGCTCGCGGCGCAACAGGTGCACCTTCAGTCGCGCCGGGCCGTCGCTGGCTTGCAGCGCATTTTCGATCAGGTTGAGCAATGCACCAACCAGGGTGTCCCGGTTGCACAGCAGCTCACCCAGGTGGCTGTCACACTGCCAGCGCACGGCGTGCCCTTGCACATGCGCCTGGGCAGCCTGCTGCAGGGCCTGGAACAAGGCTTTTGGCGTGACTCGATCATTCAGCGGCAGCTCGCCACGGGCGAATACCAGCATGTCGCGCACCTGGTGTTCCAGCTCGTGCAGGCGCTCCTTCAGGGTGCCGGCAAAGCGCTGGCGGGTTTCCGCGCCCAGCTCTTGTTCGGGATCAGCCAGGTGACTGGCGTAGAGCATCGCCGCCGACAGTGGCGTGCGGATCTGGTGCGCCAGCGAGGCGACCATGCGCCCCAGCGAAGACAGGCGCTCGTGGCGAGCCAGCTGGTCTTGCAGGCGACGGGTTTCGGTCAGGTCGTTGAGCAACACCAATTGGCCAGGCTCGGCATCCAGCGAGCGAGTGGCAATGGACAGACGGCGGCCGTCGCGCAGCGAGACTTCGTGACCGTCATCCTTGCGCGGGGCAAAGCTGCGGGCGATCACCTGGCGCCACAGCTGGCCGACCAGCGGCTCGCCGAGCAGTTCGCAGGCGGCCGGGTTGGCTTCGCGTACCAGGCCCTGGCCATCGATCACGATCACCCCGCCGGGCAGCAGGTCCAGCAGGTTCTGCAGGCGGTTGGCCAGGCGTTCCTTTTCGCTCAGTTCATCGATGCGCTGGGCGCTGACCACCGCCAGCTCGCCCTTGAGTTCGCTGACCCGGGCTTCGAGCAGGCTGTAGGACTGGCTCAGTTGGGTGGATACCTGACTGAACAGGGCGAAGGCCTGCTCGAGACCCTGACGGCTTTCCTGCTCGATCGGGGTTTGCCCCTGCGGATCGGGGGCTAGGGATACGTGGGCGGCCTGGGGCATCTTGCTCTCTCGCGTGGCTGACCGTCATAAAAACGGTGTGTTGCCAGCGGTGTAGCAATAGCCGTGCCGGAGATAGGGATTTGGGTTGGCTGTGCCGGCCTCTTCGCGGGTGAACCCGCTCCCACAGGGACCGCGCAGGCTTCAAGGCTTGCGCAGTACTGGAGACTTTGGCTCCCTGTGCCGGCCTCTTCGCGGGCATGCCCGCCCCCACAGGGACCGTGCAGGCTTCAAGCCTTGCGCAGTACTGGAGATTTTGGCTCCCTGTGCCGGCCTCTTCGCGGGCATGCCCGCTCCCACAGGGATATCACCGAATTCAAGCTGTGCATCGATCCTGTGGGAGCGGGCGCGCCCGCGAAGAGGCCGGTACAGGCAACCGCCAGCCGTCAATCCTCCGCCTGTTCCTCGCCGCCCTGGCGGCTCATGCCGTACTTGCGCATCTTCTCGACCAGGGTGGTACGACGTATACGCAAACGTTCAGCCGCGCGCGCAACGATACCGTTGGCATCATCCAGCGCCTGCTGGATCAGGCCCTGCTCCAGGCTACCCAGGTAGTCCTTCAGGTCCAGGCCTTCAGGTGGCAGCATGGCGTGGTTGCTGAAGTTCGGCGTATGGCCGTTGATCGCCACGCGCTCTTCCAGGTCGCTGCGCAGGCTGTCGACCATCTGCTCGTCTTCGTCATCAACGTAACGGAATTTCTTCGGCAGCTCGGACACGCCAATCACCCCGTACGGGTGCATGATCGCCATGCGCTCGACCAGGTTGGCCAGCTCGCGAACGTTGCCCGGCCAGCCGTGGCGACACAGCGACATGATCGACGCGGAGTTGAAGCGGATGGACCCGCGCTTCTCGTGCTCCATGCGCGAGATCAGCTCGTTCATCAGCAGCGGGATGTCTTCCACCCGCTCACGCAGTGGCGCCATCTCGATGGGGAACACGTTCAGGCGGTAGTACAGGTCTTCGCGGAACGTGCCCTCCTCGATCATGGTCTCGAGGTTCTTGTGGGTCGCGGCAATGATGCGCACATCGATGCTCTGGGTCTTGTTGCTGCCCACGCGCTCGAAGGTACGTTCCTGCAGCACGCGCAACAGCTTGACCTGCATCGGCAACGGCATGTCGCCGATTTCGTCGAGGAACAGGGTACCGCCGTTGGCCAGCTCGAAACGCCCGGCACGGCTGGTGATCGCCCCGGTGAAGGCGCCCTTCTCGTGGCCGAACAGTTCGCTTTCCAGCAGCTCGGCCGGGATCGCGCCGCAGTTGACCGGCACGAACGGCGCCTCGCGGCGCTTGGAATGGTAGTGCAGGTTGCGCGCGACCACTTCCTTGCCGGTGCCGGACTCACCCAGGATCAGCACGCTGGCATCGGTATCAGCCACCTGCTGCATCATCTGCCGCACGTGCTGGATGGCACGGCTGGTACCGACCAGGCTGCGGAACAGGTTGGGTTCGCGCTGGCGACCACGCTCGCGCGCCTGGTCGTACATCTCGCGATAGACCTGGGCACGGTGCAGCGAATCCAGCAGCTGGCTGTAGCTTGGCGGCATTTCCAGGTTGGAAAGCACCCGGCGGCGAAGGTCTTCCGGGAACTCCGCAGAAGAAATTTCACCTAAAAGCAGAACCGGAAGGAACTCATCCCACCCAGCCACTGTCTTAACGAGCCCAAGCACACTGCCCGGGGCGTTTACAGTGCCGATGAGCACGCACAGCACTTCGCGACTCGAAGACAATGGCTCGACCACCTGCTGCCAGTCCTGGCTGGAGCAAGCGAGGTTTTCTTCGCCGAGGAAGTTAAGCACCACCGCCAGGTCGCGGCGGCGTGCGCTGTCGTCGTCGATCAGCAGAATCTTGGTTTCACGCCACATGCAATAGCAACTTCCCTAGTCATATCGGCGCCCGAGGGCGTGCTCGACATCATTCCGACTGAATGGTCAGTGTTCGGACGTCTGAAATTCGAAAACAGCCACTAGTAAAGTCAAAAAACACCAGCCAGTCAAATTAATGGCGCATGGCTTTTGGCAACATCTGTGGTCAGGTGAATAGATGGTATACCTTTGCCGCATTCTTCGCCTGACGGATTTTCGTCATTTCATCCACCAAGGATTGACGTTCGCCACTTGCAACATCGATTAGTTGACGGTATACGGCCAGCAACTGCTCAAGGCTGGCACTGACATCGGCCTCGTTGCCTTTCGCCTCGCTCACCATGTCACCGATGCGCAAGCGGCATTCCAGGTCCAGCTCACCCACCGCTTCCCAGTTGCGCTCGGCCAGCGCCGCCAGCAGCATTTCCCGAGTCTGCTCGATCCGGGCGATTACTTCGTTCATGTCATCCTCCTTTATCAGGAAGCCGACGACTGATCGCCGATTGCGTCCCAACCTTCCTTCACAGTGATCAGCAGGCGCGCGACCTCGTCGATGATGGCCGGGTCACCCTTGACGTTGGCCTCGATCAGGCGACGGCTCATGTACATGTACAAGCTGTCCAGCTCAGCCAGGCTGTCGGCATGGTTTTCCAGGTCCAGGCCTTCACGCAGGCCGCCGATGATGTCGATGGCCTTGCCGATGAGGATGCCCCTTTGCGCGATGTCGTTGCGGGCAATGGCGCCCTTGGCCTGCGCCATGCGATCAAGGCCGCCCTGCATGAGCATCTGCACCAGGCGGTGCGGGCTGGCTTCGGACGTCTGCGCTGCGCCGTTGACTTTCTGGTACTGCCGAAGGGCCAACATCGGGTTCATGGATCTGCCTCGTTGCTGCGGTAAAAAGTTGCTTGTACCTGCTGTATCGCCTGTACGTCAAAAAACTTTAGGGGAAAAGCAAAAAGCCCGGGGCGTCTCGCGGACGCCGCCGGGCTTTTGGCATGTTCAGCCGATCAGGATTTCTTGGCCTGGGCGTTGATCGCTTCGAAGATCGAGGTGATCTGGTCGGCCTGGGCTTTCATCTTGCCCAGGGCGGTGTCCAGGGCCACGTACTTCTTGGTCAGCGATTCAGTCAGCGACTCGGTGCGGCGGTCAAGCGCGGCCTGCTGGTTGGCCAGTTCCGAGACCGCCTTGTCGAGGTTCGACTTGCGCGTTGCAAGGCTGCCATCGGTCTTGTTGTAAGGATCGATGGCCTTGTTCATGCGCTCGAAGATGCCGTCGGTACCGGTGAACAGCTCCTGCACTTCCGGGCCGAGCTTCTTGTCGTTCATCGCCGCGGTGAACTTGCTGCTGTTGAATTCGAGCGTGCCATCTTTCTGGGTGTTGATACCCAACTGGCTCAGCGTGGTCAGCTGGTCGCCGGCCCCCACCTCACTCAGCACCTTGCGCACATCACCCAACAGAGAGCGGGTGGTCGGGTCGTTGGTGAGCGGGCCGAGCACCAGCTTGTCATCGTCATCACGGCTGGTCGACGTCAGCGACGTGATCGCCTTCTGCAGCGTATTGTAGGCATCGACGAAGCTCTGGACCGACTTCTTCAGGCCATCGTTGTCCGCCGCAACGGTGACCGCGGTCGGCGTACCAGTGGCGACGCCGCTGGCCTTCGGGCTGACCCCGGTCAACTCCAGGGTCATGCCGCTGATGGCGCTATCGAGCGTGTTGGAGGCACTCTTGACCTTCAAGCCGTCGATGGTCAGTTCGGCGTCCTGGGCCTTGGCAGTGATGAAGCCCGCACCGGTCCCGGACATCTGCGTGGTGCCATCGATTGCCAGCTCGGCGATACCGCTCAGGGAGATGTCAGTCCCCGCACCTGTGGTGGTCGAGCTGAGCACCAGGCGCGAGCCGCCTTCCTCGTTGACGATGTTGGCGGAAATGCCGTTGGCGCTCATTTCCTTGTTGATCTGGTCGCGCACACTTTGCAGCGTCGCACCACTGGCCACGTCCAGGTTGTAGGTCTTGCCGTTCTGACTGATGGTCAGCTGGCCAGCACTGATCGGGCTGGTGGCACCACCGCTGAACTGCTGGCTGGCCACTTTCGAGCTGGTGGCCAGCTTGTCCACCACGATGTCGTAGCTACCCGCTACCGCCGAGTTGCTCGACTTGACCTTGACCACCGACTCGTTGGCCGAGGTCGCTGCATAGGCGTTGAACGACGGCGCATCCTTGTTGTTGAGCGCCTTCATGGCGTCCTGGAATGCCGTGAGGGCACTGCGCAGCGAGCCGATACCCGAAATCATCGCAGTGTTGTTGCTGGTTTGCCGAGTGATCTGCGCCTGTTTGGCGGATGTATCGGCCTTGACCAACGCGGTCACGATCTCGGTAATGTTGAGACCAGAACCCAGGCCTGTACTGGAAGTAATCGGGCTTGCCATGCTGTAGTCCCTCTCATCAACGCGTCAACCCGCTCCTGCGGGACAGACATGCTTCACTTCATTGGTGTTCGCCGCCAACTATACCTTGGCGTCGAACAGAACACTTTTGACATCGCTCAGGCTGTGAGCGATCCGCAGGGCCTCTTCCGAGGGCAACTGGCGAATCAGTTCACCACTGTCGGTAGCGATGACTTTGACCACGATCTTGCCGGATTCTTCATCCGTGGAAAATTCCAGATTGCGCTGCGACGCCTTCAGGAACTTTTCGATCTCCGAAACGGCATGTTTGACCTTGTCGGCATCCTGCACCGCCTTGGCGTCTTTCTTGTCGTCTTCGGGTTTTACGTTTTCCGTCGACCGGGCAACCGGTTTTTCGGCAACCTGCTCGGCCGGACGTGCGGCCGGATAAGACAGGTTCAGCTTGACGCTCATGTCCATGCCCACCACCTCGCAATGAAAAGGCGGGGAAGTGCCTTACCAGCACTTCCCCGCCAGCAACCAGGCAGATTAGCCCAGCAGCTTCAGTACTGCCGACGGCAGCTGGTTGGCCTGGGCCAGAACCGAGGTGGAAGCTTGCTGCAGGGTCTGCTGCTTGGTCAGCTGGGCAGTTTCAGCAGCGAAGTCGGTGTCCTGTACGCGGCCACGAGCAGCTTCGGCGTTTTCGTTGATGTTTTGCAGGTTGTTGATGGTGCTGGTCAGACGGTTCTGCGCGGCACCCAGGTCAGCACGGTTGCTGTTGATGGTTTGCAGAGCGGCGTCGATGGCCGAAACAGCAGCGCTGAAGTTGGCTTCGGCGGTGGTGGTGTCGGAACCCTGAATGTTGATCGAGGAAGTAACGCCCAGGTCCGAAGCGGTGAACTTGGCGCTCAGGTCGATGGTGATCTGGTTGGCGGAACCGGTGTTGGAACCAACCTGGAAGGTCATGACCGAAGCCGAACCGTCCAGCAGGTTCTTGCCGTTCAGCTGGGTGCTGTTGGCGATACGGGTCAGTTCCGAAGCCATCGACTGGAATTCTTTGTCCAGAGCGACACGGTCGTTGGTGCTGTTCGAGTCGTTTCGGGACTGAACGGCCAGTTCACGCATACGCTGCAGGATGTTGGTCTGCTCTTGCATCGCGCCTTCAGCGGTCTGGGCGATGGAGATACCGTCGTTGGCGTTTTTGATAGCCATGGTCTGACCACGGATCTGCGAGGTCATGCGGGTAGCGATCTGCAGGCCGGCGGCGTCGTCTTTGGCGCTGTTGATTTTCAGGCCGGAGGACAGACGGGTCATCGAGGTGCTCAGCGCATCGGAAGCACGGTTCAGGTTTTTCTGAACGCCCAGAGAGGTGGTGTTGGTGTTAACAGTCAAAGCCATGACGAATTCCTCGTTGGATTGGGTACTACGGCTTCCGGCCTTGGCAATTCGCCGGGTGTGGCACAGAGAACCTTCGTAATGTTTATCGTCGTCAGGGCAGTTTGCTTTAGAGCGATTTCTCACTTTTTTTGCTGGCATCCGGCCATCCCAATGAAATCAAGGGTTTGACGCCAGAAAACCATCATCAGAAACGAAAGAAGCGCGGCCCGAGGCCGGGCAGCGCTTCTTTGATAACGCGAGGGTGACGCTCGATCAGCCGTTGCGCTCGATGATCGCCGACCCCCAGGACAGGCCGACGCCGAAGCCACTGAGCGCAACGCGCTTGTGCTGCGAGTTCATCACGTGCTTTTCCAGCAGCAACGGGATGCTCGACGACACGGTATTGCCGGTCTCGACCATGTCCTTGACGAACTTCTGCTTGTGCGCGCCCTCGTCGAAGCGCGCAGACACGGCATCAACGATCGCCGCGCTGCCCTGATGCAGGCAGTACAGGTCGATGTCCTCGGCGCGCAACTGGCTGGCCTCGAGCAACTGCTGCAGGTGCGCAGGCACTTTGACCAGGGCGAAGTTGTAGACCTGACGGCCGTTCATGAAGAACTTGCCGTCGGTGGTGCGCAAGTGCTCGGCACCTGCACCATCGCTGCCGAACAGCGATTTGCCGAGCTGCCAGGCAGCATCCTCGCCCATCCAGGTCGCGGTCGCGGCATCCCCGAACAACATGGTCGTGTTGCGATCCTCGGGATCGACGATCTTCGAATAGGGGTCGGCGGTAATCAGCAGGCCATTCTTCAGGCCCGCTGCTTCCATGAAGCCCTTCATCGCATACAACCCGTAGACGTAGCCGGAGCAGCCCAGGGAAACATCGAACGCCGCGACATGCGTCGACAGCCCCAGCTTGTGCTGGACGATCGCGGCCGTATGCGGCAGGCCTTCGGCATCACCATTCTGAGTGACCACGATCACCGCATCGATGGCCGCCGGGTCAAGCGATGGATTGGCAGCGAACAGCGTCCTGGCCGCCTCGACGCACAGGTCAGAGGTTTCCTGGGCCGCATCCTTGCGCGGCAAGAAGGTCGAACCGATCTTGCCGAAGATGAAATCCTGATCCTTGCCGAATTTCGCACCCTGAGCGTAGTTATCCACGCCTTCTACAGGTACGTAACTGGCGATGCTTTTGATGCCAATCATTGTGGCTTCCCGATGGAAATGGCAAAAATTCGCAGGTAACGCGGCCATGGCTGCCAGAACTTGCACCCCACGGCGACGGGACTACCCACAGACTCAATAGATTAAAGATGCACGTTTCGACTGCCAAGTCACGATCAACGACAGATTGAACACAATCATACCAATGGAGAAGGTTGGCCGACTTCTTGCTATCAACCCATCAACCCGGTGCCGGCCGTCGGTTTCATGGCGAAACCTCGTCTGCGCACGTTGTACAGCGGCAGGGTCCAGCTTGCCCTGCTTCTATAACCGAAAAAACGAGCAGTGCCGCCATGGCCAAACCGATCACCGTAACCAGCCCTCTCCTGCCTCCCCTGGAAGAGTTCCTTCCTTATCTGGAGAGTATCTGGGAAAGCAAGCGCCTGACCAATGCAGGGCCGTTCCATCAACAGCTGGAAAGTGAGCTGGCCGAATATCTGGGCGTCAAGCACATATCGCTGTTCTCCAATGGCACCCTGGCGCTGGTGACAGCGCTGCAGGCGCTACGCGTGACGGGCGAAGTCATCACCACCCCCTACTCCTTCGTCGCCACAGCCCATTCGCTTTTGTGGAACAACCTCAAGCCAGTCTTCGTCGACATCGATCCGCGTACCAACAACCTGGACCCACAACGCGTCATCGAAGCGATCACCCCTGAGACCACGGCAATTCTCCCGGTCCATTGCTATGGCATCCCTTGCGACATCGTTGCCATCCAGGAGATCGCAGACACCTACGGCCTGAAGGTGATCTATGACGCCGCCCACGCCTTTGGTGTACGCCAGGACGGGCGCAGCATTCTCGACAATGGCGACCTGTCGATCCTCAGCTTCCACGCCACCAAGGTATTCAACACCTTCGAGGGCGGTGCAATCATCTGCCAGGACGAAAAGCTCAAGCGCCGTATCGATTTCCTGAAGAATTTCGGCTTTGTCGATGAAACCGTGATCATGGCCACCGGCATCAACGGCAAGATGAACGAGATCCAGGCAGCGTTCGGTGTGTTGCAACTGCGCCACATCGATGATGCCCTGCAGCGCCGCCGCCAGGTCTTCGAGCGCTACCGCCGGGCCCTGGAAGACGTTGACGGTATCTCCCTGCTGCAACAGCCGGAAGGGCTCGACTGGAACTACGCCTATTGCCCCATCCTGATCGATGAACAACGCTTCGGTATCTCGCGCGATGCGCTGTACCAGCGCTATCGCGACCAGGACATCCTGGTGCGCCGTTACTTCTACCCACTGATCTGCGAATTCCCCATGTACCGGGGCCTGGCCAGCTCCAATCTGGAACGCCTGCCCAACGCCCTGAGGATCTCGAGCCAGGTGCTGTGCCTGCCGATCTATCCGGACCTGGACGTACCATCCCAGGAACAGATCATCGATATCCTGCTGCAGGCTCGCCAGGCATGACCCGACAGACCGCCCCCCGTTCGCCCGGGCGTCATCGGGTTGCCTTGATGCAGCCGTACTTCCTGCCATACCTGGGTTATTTCCAGCTGATCGCTGCTGCGGATCACTTTGTCCTCTATGACAATGTGCAATTCATCAAGAATGGCTGGATCGAGCGCAACCGTTATCTGCTCGACGGCGAAGCCAAGTGGTTTCGTATCGCCCTGGCCAAGGCCAGCCATACCCAGCACATCATGCAGCGGCGCATTGCCGAACAGTTCGAGCTCGCCGACCTGCTCAACAAGCTCGACTTCGCCTACCGCAAGGCGCCCCGTCGCGCGCCGGTGATGGCCTGGCTGGAAGCGCTGCTCACCCCGCCCGCTGACAGCATCGCAACGCTTGATGAGCGCCTGCTCAAGGCCTGCTGCACGCTGCTCGGCATCGACACACCGATATCACGCGCAAGCGCGCTGCCCATCACCGGCGAGGCCTCGAGCCAGGAGCGGGTCATTCAGATCGTTCAGGCGTGCGGCGCAACCCATTACCTCAACCCGATCGGTGGCGGGCACTTGTACCAGGCCGAGGCATTCCAGCAAGCCGGCATCACCCTGGAACTGCTTGGCGCCACGCTGCCCCCATATTCCCAGGGCAGCGACAGCCAACCCTTCGTTGCCGGGCTGTCGATCCTCGACGCCTTGATGTTCCAGGAGCCAGAAGTGGTGGGTGCCTGGGCCAGACTCGGAGAAATCCAAAGTGCCTGAGGCCATAGGCGGCTATTTCGAACTGGAACTGCGCAGCGGCCAGCACCCCTACCCACAAGCCAAGGCGTTCAACAGTGCCCGCTCGGCCTTTCGCGCCTTGATGCAGGCACGTGATCTGCGCCGTGTCCACCTCCCCCACTATATCTGCGCCGTCCTTGAACAAGCGCTGGCCGGCCTGGACATCGAAGTGTGCCGCTACACGCTGGACGCCGAACTCTCCCTGGCCGCCCTGCCTGACGTGGCTGCCGACGAAGGTCTGTTGTACGTCGACTACTTCGGGCTCAAGGCCGACTACGTCCGCCGGGTGCTCGCGCCCCGCTACGGGCAGCAGTTGATCATCGACAACTCCCAGGCATTGTTCAGCCAGGCATTGCCAGGCATTGCCACCCTCTACTCGCCGCGCAAGTTCGTCGGTGTGGCCGATGGTGGCTGGCTGGTCAATGGCCCCGCCCGGATGCCCGAGGCACAGCCCAGCGCTTCGCGCTACCGCTTCGCGGCACTGCTCGGAAGGCTCGAGCAGGCGGCCGAGCAGCACTACAACGAATATCAGGCAAATGAGGCAGCACTGGCCGAGCAAGGCGTTCGAGCCATGTCTGCCAGCACCGCGCGCATCCTCGACAGCATCGACTATGCAAGCGTGGCTGACCGGCGCCGCAACAATCTGAGCCTGTTGCGCGAGCGGCTGGACGGCTGCAATCGCTTCAGCGCCTGGCCCGGCGAGCTGCCTGCAGCCCTGTGCTACCCGCTGCTGCTCGATTCGCCTGCCCAGGCAAACCGCCTGCGCAGGCACCTGCTCGACCAAGCCATCTATGTTCCCTGCTACTGGCGGGAACTGATCGACAAGCCGACGACACCCGCGCTGGAGCGGCATCTGGCCGAATGCCTGTTGCCACTGCCGATGGACCAACGCTACGGGGCCACGGACATGCACCGCCTGGCCGACGCCGTCATCCTGCATATGAGGACACCATGAGCATCAACGGCCAACGCATCGTGCTCAGAGCACTGGAACTCGAAGACCTGCCCATGTTGCACCGCTGGTCCAACGATGAAGCCCTGTGGAGCCTGCTGGGCGGCTGGCACTTCCCGGTCTCGCGCGAAGCTCAGCGGGATTGGCTGCTAGGCCTCAAGGGTGACCCGCTGAATCAACGCTTTGGTATCGAGGCCGCCCAGCACGGCCTGATCGGCACGGCCAACCTGGTGGGGATCGACTGGAAGAACGGCACGGCAGAGCACGGCATGATGATCGGCGACAGTTCACTTCGTGGCCAAGGCTATGGCACCGAGGTGATCAGCACGGTCATGCGCTACGCCTTCGATGAACTGGGCCTGCACCGCCTGTGGACGACCATCATCGAATACAACGAAGCCTCCCTCGCCACCTACACGCGCAAGGTGCCGTGGTCCATCGAAGGGGTCCAGCGCCAGTGGTACTATCGAAAAGGGCAACGCTGGGACCGGATCCTGCTCGGCGTCACCGCCGAAGACTATCGCCACTGGCGCGATGAGCAGGAGCAAGGCCGATGAATGCACTGCACGAAACCCTGCAGCGCAATGGCTATGCTTGCGTACCCGACCTGATCGCCCAACCGCTGCTCGACCATTTGCGCAACGACCTGGCCACGGCCATCGAGCGATGCCGCCAGGTACAACTGGAAAACGGCATCACCCAGCGCACGGAGCAGACGGCCCACCACATCATCACCCGTGACAGCCACTTCCCTGAACTGCTGGCCAGGTTCGCCGACTGGGGGCTGGTCGACACCCTCGCGCACATGCTCGGCGGTGTGCCGATACTCAACTCCTTTGGCGGCTTGAACAACCTGAACAGTACCGATGCCTACGTACGCAACGTGCACCGTGATGTCCGTTCGTGGTCTGCCGAGAACATGCAGATGGCCCAGGCCCTGGTGCTGCTGGACGACTTCACCGCCGACAACGGTGCAACGCTGTTCCTGCCGGGTTCACATGGCGCCCCGCACAAGCCCACCGACGCCATTTTTGAAGCCCAGGCGCACACGGCCCTGGGCCGCGCAGGCTCGATCTACCTGTTCGATTCGCGCATTTGGCACGCCGCCGGGGTCAACCGCACCACCCTGCCCCGCCGCTGCCTTACCCTGACCTTCACCCGCAGCCATTTCAAGCCGCAATTCGACTACTGCCGGGCGCTCGGCGAAGCCTTCTGCGTCTCGCAACCGCCTGCGGTCCAACAACTGCTCGGCTGGTATGCCCGTACCCCGACAACCCTTCATGAGTGGTACCAGCCTGAAGATCAGCGCTTTTACCGCAAGAACCAGGGATGAGCCCCATGACCACACGCGACTACAACAAAGAGTTCCAGGACAACGCGCACCGCAGCTATTTCTATGATTTCGATGCGCGGCTCAGGGGCTACATGCTGGACACCTTCTCGCCCTGGCTGGTCAACGGCCCGGCGCTGGAGATGGGCTGCTTCGAAGGCGCCTTCACCGCCCTGTTCGCCAAGCGTTTCCCCGACCTGACGGTGATCGAGGCGGCCAGCGACCTGATCGAGGTGACGCGCAAGCGTGTCGATGCGCCCATCCAGTTCATCTGCAGCACGTTCGAACAAGCCCAGGTCGAACCGCGCTACAGCAACATTTTCCTGATCCACACGCTGGAACACCTGGACGACCGCCGTGGCGTGCTGGAGCGTGTGCGTGGCTGGCTGGCGCCCGGCGGTCGGCTGTTCATCGCCGTCCCCAACGCCAACGCACCATCGCGCCAGATCGCGGTGAAGATGGGTCTTATCGAGCACAACAGCGCCGTCACCGAAGGCGAGCGCCTGCACGGCCACCGCGTGACCTACAGCCTCGACACCCTTGAGCAGGAAGTACGTGGCGCCGGCTGGACCGTGCGCCAGCGAGGCGGCGTGTTCTTCAAGCCTCTGGCCAACTTCCAGCTGGACAAGGCCCTGCAGAGTCAACTGATCGACGATCGATTCATGGATGCCTGCCAGGCCCTGGGCATGGTCTACCCGGACCTGTGCGCCAGCGTCTACGTCGTCTGCGAGAACTGAACATGACCCCTGCAAGCCTGCACGGCAAGCCGCGCCACCCCTACTACATCTGCGCACCCGATTACCGCGAAACCTCTTCCGGTGTGTGCGTGCTGCATTACCTTTGCCACGCCCTGAACCTGGCAGGTCATGAAGCCTACGTGACTCATTGCAAGGTCAACCCAGCACTGCGCACGCCGATCCTCACCGATGAGATCCGCCTGCGCCACATGGCCCTTGGCCTGGCCCCCATCGCGGTGTACCCGGAAGTCGCCGATGGCAACCCGATCGGCGCACCGATCGTGGCCCGCTACATCCTCAACCGTGAAGGCTTCCTGACCGGCAGGGCCATCGATGCCCGGGAATCGGACCTGTTCTTCTACTACACCCAGGATTTTCGCGGTAATGCCAAGAGCGACGACCTGCTGCTGCTGCCGGTAATCGACTCGGAACTGTTCTCGCCACCTGCCGAGCCGATCGAACGTCGCGGTCACTACCTCTACCTCAATCGCTTCGACAAGACCAAGGTCGACTACTCGCTGCTGCCGGACGACATCGAAGTGCTGAGCCTGGCCAACCCGAAGACACTTGCGCAACTGGCGCAGATCTTCCGTCAGGCCTCGGTGCTGTACAGCTACGAGATTTCCGCCACCTGCACAGAAGCCATGCTGTGCGGCTGCCCGGTCATCTACATGCCAGGCGGCCATGTCACGACCCAGCCATTCGTCGAACAGTTCGGTAACGCCGGTTCAGCCTTGTACCACGAGCCCGGGGGGCTGGAGCGCGCCCGCGCAAGCGTGATGCAAGCGCGTATGCGCTGGCTGGATATCGAGCGGGCGTTCTGGCCGCAACTGCAGCGGTTCATCGATACCACCCAGCGCGCGGCGGTGCGCCACGTTGTGCAAAGCCAGGTGCCTTCAGTCAGGGACTGGCTGCTGCAGCGCCAACTCACCCCCGTGCAGCAGCAGCTGACCGAGGCACGTCGCCAGCAACTGTCGGGGCTGACCAGCCTGACCTTGCTGGTACGTGATGAAAAAGGCGATGCCGCCGCACTCCAGGACACGCTCGACAGCATCGCCTGGTGGCGCACGTCGTCCTCCATCCGCCTGAGCATTGTGGTGCTCAGCACCCGGACAGCGCCACCAGCACTTGCCGCAGGTGTGCGCTGGCTGCATTGCACGGCCCCGGGCGCCCTCGAACTGAACGAGGCCCTGCAACGCGAAGACAGCGACTGGATGATGCTGCTCGACGCTGGTGACGAGATCCTGCCGTCCGGCGCCCTGATGCTGGACCTGGAACTTGCCGGTGCCGAAGGCTGCCGCATGCTGTACTGCGATGGCATGTTCCGCTCCGCCGAAGGCCCTGGCGCCGTATTGCGCCCAGGCGTCAACCTCGACTACCTGCTGAGCCTGCCGCTGGCCATGGCGTCCCACTGGCTGGTACGGCGAACCTTGGCGCTGCAGGTCGGCGGCTACGACCCGAGCCTGCCACGTGCATTGGAACTGGACCTGACCCTGCGCCTGATCGAACAGGACGGCCTGGCCGGCATTGCTCACCTCGATGAAGCCTTCATCGTAAGCAACACCCCTTTGATCGAAGACAACGCCGACGAGCGAAATGCCATCAGCCGACATCTGGCCAACCGCGGCTACGTCAACGCGCAAGTGCTGGAAAGCCCCGCTCGCCATTACCACATCAAGTACGGTCATGCGCAGCAACCGCTTGTATCGATCGTTATCCCGACCCGCGACAACCTGGCCCTGCTGCAACGCTGCGTGGAAAGCCTGCTGGAAAAGACAGGCTACCCACATTTTGAAATCATCCTGGTCGACAACGACAGCCAGGATCAGCAGACCCATGACTGGCTGAACAACATGGCCATGATCGGCCAGGACCGCCTGAGCGTGCTGCGCTACCCTGGGCCGTTCAACTTCAGCGCCATCAACAACTTCGCCGCAGGGCAGGCCCGCGGTGAATACCTGGTGTTGATGAACAACGATGTGGCTGTGCTCGACGAGCATTGGCTGGACGAATTGCTCAACCACGCCCAACGCCCTGAAGTCGGCGCGGTCGGGGCCAAATTACTGACACCTGCAGGGCGCATCCAGCACGCCGGGCTGATCGGCGGCCTGCATGGCCCTGCCGGCAGCCCATCGCTGGACCAACCTGCCAACGCCAGCGGCTACCTGCAGCGCCTGCACGTCGACCAGAGCATGAGCGCTGTCAGCGCCAGCTGCCTGATGGTCGATAAAGCGCTTTACCTGGCTGCCAACGGCATGGACGAAGAACACTTCCAGGTCACCTGCAATGATCTCGACTTGTGCCTGAAGCTGGTCGAGATGGGCTACCTGAACGTCTGGACGCCGCATGCCACGCTGGTTCATGAAGGGGGCGCCAGCTGGGCACAAGTGCGCAAACTGCCGCAGATGCGCGAACGCTTCGCCCAGGATCAGCACAATGCCTATGCCAAGTGGCTGCCCCAGCTGGCCAACGATCCGGCACACAACCGGCACCTTTCCTTGCATGGCAGCGGCTTTGAATTCGAGCGTTTGATGGAGCTGAGCTGGCGGCCGTTGTGCTGGCGGCCGCTGCCCGTGGTGCTGGCCTGCCCGAGCCAGGACGAGCATGCTGCGGCGCAACTGCAAGCGGCATTCAACAACCTGCGTGACGCAGGGCAGATCGACGGCAGCGTTAGCGATCGCCTGCTCAGCCCGGTCGAAGTGCAACGCCTGCGCCCTGACGTGATCGTGCTCCAGCACACCTGCGACGCTCGCCGGCTGCCGCGCCTGAGCCAGATGCTGGGCCTGTCGTCGGCGTTCAAGATCCTTCAGGTGACTGCCCTGCCGAACACCGCCGCAGAACGCGACACCCTCGAGCAAGCGGCGCGCATGGTGGACCGCATCGTGGTCTGCAGCCAGGCACTGGCCAACAATCTCGAGGGCCTGCATGACGATATCCAGGTCATCGACAACCGACTCGATGGACAATGGGCAGACCTGCCGCGACCTGTTCGACTCGAAGGCAAGCCTCGCCTCGGCTGTGCCTTCCTCGGCAACGACCCGGCCTCGGCCGAACTGGCCGAGCAGGTGGTTCGTCACTGGGCCTCACGCGTGGACTGGGTACTTTGGGGAGATGTACCGGCACACCTGCAACAGCATGCCCGCGAACTGCACCCGGCACAGGTACAGCATTCGCCCAGGCTGCTGGCCAGCCTGAACCTTGATGCTGCCCTGCTGATTCGCAGCGACAGCACCCAGGCTGTCTACGACGACGCTTTGGCACTGATGCAACTCGGCGCCTGCGGCTATGCGGTGGCCTGCAGCGACGTAGCCACCCTGCCCGCCAGCCTGTGCGTCACACGTGCGGCCAATGAAGTATCGGCCTGGAACGACGCCATCACTGCCTTGGTCGACGATGAGCCAGCCCGGAACCACCAAGGCGCGGCACTGCGTGCACAGGTGGGCCAGGCAGCCATGGCTGACGCAGCCTACCTGCAGAGGCTGGCGACGGCCTGGCTGCCAGGTTGATCGATGGTGGCTGAGTCGCGCACTCAGCCGCCACTGCCGCCAGGCAATGAAAAATCCGCTACCCACGACAGGTAGCGGATTTTTTTTTGCAGCATTGCCAGACGACGCTGGCCGAATGCCTGGCTCAGTGCTGACGCGCAGGACTCAGCGCATCACTGGCCCAAGTGCTGGCAAACGCGTCAGGCCAACGCGCCTGCAACACGCCACAGGCCACCGGGTCGGCCACGTTCGGCGCATCGTCGAACAGCTGCGCCACAGGCGTCCAGGCCACCAGCAAGCCCGCCGCCGCCGCCGCCAGGCAGACGTCCAGGTCGAAAGCCCGTAACGGCTGCAGGCCACCGCAATGGTCGAACAGATCACGGCGCAGCAACATGCAGTCGGCGGAAACCGCGGCGCAGTTGCGCACCGACGCTGGCCAGCGTGCCTTGCCACAGTCCACCACCGACATGCCCTGCCATGGCTGGTGCAGCACCGGCCCCTGCAACAAGTCGAAGCCAGCATGCACAACCGTGCCGTCGCGCGCGAGCAGACGAGCGCCGACGACACCTACTTCAGGCCTGAGCCCCTCGTTGAGCAACCCTTCGATCCAGGCCGGCGAAATCACTTCGCAGTGCTCGGCAAGCAGCAGCAGGTATTCACCCCGAGCCTGTTCCGCCGCCAGGTTGAGCAACGCCTCACGCCCGCT
The DNA here is from genome assembly GCF_002112825.1 of Pseudomonas sp. B5(2017). NCBI lineage: Bacteria > Pseudomonadati > Pseudomonadota > Gammaproteobacteria > Pseudomonadales > Pseudomonadaceae > Pseudomonas > Pseudomonas sp. B5(2017). Next base: position 161,619 of record NZ_NEIR01000004.1, on the reverse strand, counting down.
CGCCGTGCCTGCCAGCAGCACGACACGCTGGCCAAACCCTTGCAGCGCGGCAGCGGTAGCTTCGGCGTGTTCGGAATTACAGGCAACCCGCAGCTCGTAGCGCGGGTAACGGGTGCGCTGCAGGACGCTGGTCAGGCAAGCCTGCAAACGCTGCACGTCACCTTCGGCGGCCACCAGAATGCTCACCAGCGGTGTGGCCGAATGGCGGAAGTCCACCACCAGGCCAGCCTCGCCCTGGTCGTGCACTTCACCACGGTAACCCAGCAGCGTCAGGTGCCGCTTGAGCGTAAGCAGCGCATCGGCCTGCAGCGCCGGCGTCGCCTGGCTGCCCACCACGAGGTATTCGTCCATGTGTGCCAGGCCGCCCTGCCCATGCTGCTCCACCAGGCGCAACAGCAAGTCGAACTCCAATGCATGGCGGCAGGTTTCGCTGTAGCCACCCAACTCCACCACGGTCTCGCGGCGCACGCACCAATGCCGCGACATCAGCCCCGGTTGTGCACGCAGCAGGTCGAGGTTGCTGCCTGGGCGAACCACGCCATGCAGGCGGCCCTCGGTGTCACGCTGCACTTCATTGGCACAGACCGCCTGGCAACCCGGGGCTTCGGCCAGCTCCTGCTGCAAGCGCAGCAAGCCACCGCTGACCAAGGTATCGCCGGCCTCCAGCAACATCAGCCAATCGCTGCTCAGTTGACGCACTTGCTGGTTGAGGTGGGTGACCCAGTTGCTTTCATTGACTTGCACGAAATGCAGCGTATCGCGGGCGGTGGTGATCGCCGGTGGCTTGCCACCCTTGAGCACCACCAGCTTGAACTGGCGCAACCCGCTGGCCAGCAGGCTGTCGAAGGTCGCCTGCAACGCCAGGTCGTCGTCCGCCAGGTCGGCAACCACGAAGGTGACCTGCGCCCCCGGGCGCTTGTTCAGGTGTGCCAACAGGCGCTGCTGTGCGGCCCTGTCCGGCGTGGCAGCGGCCAGCGCGTCAAGCACCTGGCCAGACCCCGTACTGCGCAACCAGCCGTTGCCATCGATACCGGGCACCGCCTCCAGGCGCGCAAGCCAATCACCCAGTTCGCGGGCGCGCTCACCATCGTCATTGCCGGTGAGGGTCGGTACCAGGCGCTGGCAGACCTCCAGGTTGAACAGGCCCAGCGCCAACGCTTTCCAGTAACGCTGCTGCAAGGTTGCGGCGGTGTCGTTGGGGTGCACCTGCAACAACTCGCGCTGGCGCACCCAGGTGCCCTCCAGCGCCTGGCGGTGGGCTTGCCCGGTCGGCCAGGCATGGCAGAGGAATTCCAGCGCGCTCAGGCGCTCGAACAGCGCGCCATTGTAGTAAGGCAACTCGACATACTGCCGCGGCTCGAAAATGCGCTCCGGTTCGCCGATCACCGTGCCCCATGGCGAGGTGAACAGCAAAGGTGCTTCGCTCTGGTCGTAGGTCGCGCGCACAAAACGATTGAGTACGGCAAAACCGGCCTCGTCATTGCACAGCTCGCCCCCCCATTCGCGCAGCAGGCGCACGGTACGGGTCAGCTGTTCGTCGCGAGCCACGGGGGTCAGCATGCTCGGCGCGAACTCGCAGACCACATCGGTCTGCGCCAGTTGCGCGATTCTGCCTGCGGCGACCAGGGCGCAAGACAAGGCCACGCGCCAGCCAGCGAAATCCAGCTCGCCCGGCAAGGTGTCGAGCAGCGCCTGCACTGCCCCGACCCGCAGCACCGCACGCCAGGCCTGCTGACCAGCCATGGCGTACTGGCGCAGGCGTGCGCGCGCACTGTCATCGGCTGCGGCCTCGAAGGCCGAGCCCATCTTGTAGTAGGCCACCTGGGCGTTGCCCGGCGCATAGCCCAACGCGTAGCCCTGAGCGCCCTGCACCTGAGGTTGCGCATGCAAGCAGGCAGCGGCCTGCTGCAGGGCCGACGCCAACACGAAATCGGCATCCAGGGCCAGGGTCACGAACGGAGTGGCGACCTGTTGCAAGGCCAGGGCCAGGCGGGCGCTGCACTGCGCGCCCGCCGTGTCCGCCTGCATTGGCTCCAGGGCCAGGCAGGGAATGCCCGCCTGGCGATAGTAATGGATGGCTCGGGCACGATGGTCCGGCTGTTCATGCCCAAGCAGGACGACGGTCACTTGGTTGTGCGACCCGATTACGGTTTCGGCCATAGGGCACCTGTTCATGTTGTTGGTCTGGCGCCCGACGGTGGCAGGCCCCAAGGTTCAATCCGCCAGCCAGGCGTTGGCCCACTGTTGCAGGTGGTGTGGCATCAGCACGTAGTCCCGCAGCACCGTTTCGCGCAGGGCATCACCCTGGCGGTAGCTGGCCTGGGGGTCGGCCAGGTGCATGCGGATCGCATCCAGCCATTGTTCCGAGGTGTTGTTGCGCACCCGCGTGCAAGGCAGGTAGCCGTCATAGGCCTTGGTGTCGGTACAGATCACCGGGAAGCCGCACGCACCATACTCAAGCAGGCGCAAGTTGCTCTTGCAGTCGTTGAACAGGTTCTGTTCGAGCGGCGCCAGTGCCAGGTCAAGGTTGAGGCTGGCCAGCTTCTGCGGGTACGACGCCAAGGGCACGCCTTTGTGGAACTCCTTCACATAAGGCCGCAAGGCATCCGGGCACATACCGAAGAATACCCAGTCGACCTCGTCGGCCAGGGCCTTGATGACGTCCAGCAACAGCTCCAGATCGCCCCGGTGGCTGGTGCCCCCCGCCCAGCCCACGCGCGGCCGCGCGCTTGTCTGGCGCTCGCTGGCCAGCCCGGCCCACAGCGGGGCGGCAAGCATGTTGGGGACTACACGGATATCGTGGTGCATGCTCGACAGTGCATCGGCCAGCGGCTGGGTCGACACCACCACCCGGTCGCACAAGGCAATACCCTGGGTGACCAGCTCGCGCATGTTGGCCGGTATGTTCCGCGCATGGGCGTTCTTTTCCGGCACCTCGATGATGTAATCGTCGATCTCGTAGATGCGTCGGGCGTTCGACAGACGCTTGAAGCGCGTCATTTCATCGATCGAATTGACCGTGTAGCGACACTGCAAGATCATCACGTCGGGCTTCTCGCGCTCGATCTCGATCATCTCCGGAGTACTGTAATCAAGCCGCCCCTGGATCCAGCCAGCGCGCTCCAGCTCGGTGAACGGCTGTGCCACCCGGTAGTGACCGACCGCCGAAGTGTTGATCGGCAACGCCAACACCGACGGCAGCACACGGCTGATGAACGGGTCCCAGCCACGACGCTGTCCGGCATCGAGGTTGAAGCTGGCCATCTTCAGGCTCAGGTTGCGGTTATAGGCAGGGTCGCGGGCAACCTTGGCCAACCAGCGTTCATGGAAGATGTCCTTGTCCAGCACCTTGCGCTGCCTGTCGGTCCGCACGTCACGGGTCGAAGCGAAGCGAACGAGCACTGCATGGGGCGTCCACACCGCCAGATAGCCTTGTTCGCGGATGCGCAGGCAGAGGTCGGCATCCTGCAGGCCGCCCTTGAGGCCATGCACATCGAAACCGCCCAGCGCGGCGAACAGCTCGCGGCGCACCAGCAGGCAGTCCAGGCTCAGCGCGCTCCAGTTCTGCACGGCATTGAGCCGGAGCATGTAGCCGCCGCTGTCAGCCGGCATGCCAACGAACGGGCTGCTGACGCCGCCATGCAGCCCCAGGACCAGCCCGGCGCCAAAGATCTCGCCGCTTTGGGTACATAGCTTGGGCGCCACCACGCCGACCTCCGGGCGCTGGGCCTGGGCCATCAACTGCTCCAGCCAGGACCGGTCGAAGGCGGCGCAGGCGCTGTCGAGCATCAGCAGGTAGTCGCCACGGGCAGCCTCGCTGGCCTGGTTCAACTGCGCCAGCTGGCTGCCGCTGGCCACCTCGATCACCCGCAATTGGTTGATGCCCAGCCCCTGCATGGCCTGCAGCCATTGACGCAGGTCGGCAGGCGTATCCGGCGAGGCGATCAGCAGCACCTCGAAATGGCCATACCGGGTGTATTCGAACACGGACTCGACACAACGCATCGCCGCGCTCAGGTCGTCCCCGAGCGTAACCAGGATCGACACCAGGGCTTGCTCCGGGTGCCGGTACGCCACTTGGCACAACGACATGCCTTCGGCACCGACAACCTCGGCATCGACGCCCAGCCGCTGCAGATGGGCCCGCACCACGCGTGGCGCCTGCTGTGCGCAGCGCGGGTCGTGCAGCCACTGGCCAAAGTCGTGCTGGCAATGCACCAGGAGTTCGTCGATGTGCTCGATGACCTGCAAGCCCTGGTGTTCCGCCAGGCGCCACAGCAGGTCGTGGGGTGCAAGGGTATCGAAGTCCGGGTCGAAGCCGCCGACCTCGCGCAGCGCCGTACAGTTGAATGCCAGTACGCGCCCTACATATGGCAGGCTGCGCATCAGGTCGAGGTTGAAGTCCGGCTTGAAGATGGGTGTTGTCGGGCGCAGCCCGTCATGGCTACCTTCGTCGACATAGATGCAGGCCCGCTCGCGAAGTGCCATGCGCTCGCCCATGATCGCCAGAGCATGGGGCACCAGGCGGTCGCCAGCGCGCAACAGCAGTATCCAGTCGGCATCGTCGGCACGCGCCAGGCGCGCCTGCAGCTGGGCCAGGCCATTGCCCTGCACGAGCATGCGTTCAACCGCGACCGGCTGGCCTGCCAATTCCAGCGTCGCCGGTGCCAGCAGCCAGGTGCCGGCTGCCGAACAGGACTGCGCGGCAAGGCTGTCCAGGGTCGCGCGCAGGGCCAGTTCCTCACCCGCCTCGGCCCAGATCACCGGGACGATGCGCGGCTGCCGGGGCCACTGTTCGAAGCGCTTGGGCAACGCCTTGAGCTGTGCAGCCGACAGGTCACGGCACTCCAGCCACTGGGCATACACCTCTTCAAACGACAGGCAGTCAGTGCCAACCTGCTGCGCCTGGCGGGCCTGCTGTGCCCCGTACAGGCGGTTGAGTTCGTACTCGTCCCACTGCGCACCCTGCTCGCCCTGGTACCGCTCCAGCGACAAGTAGCGCACCCAGCCACTGGCCGGTGCGGCCTCGCTTGCCCGCGCGGCCAGCATTGCCTTTATCCAGTCGGTCTCGATGGGGAAGGCCAGGGTCATGCCTGCCTGGTGGCTCAGGCGCGCAGGGTGCAGACGCTCCATGCTGAGGAAGCGTGACAAGTGCCCCAGGTTGCCTCGGCGCATGAGGCAAATGTACAGCGCCATGTCCAGGCGCGCGGCAAACCCGCTGCCCTCCTGCACCAACGCCGGCAGGAACTCGGCCACCAGGTCACGGCGCATCAGTGCATGGCTGAGGCCGCCGAACAGGTTGGGGGCGTTCGTCTCCAACGCTTCGAGCAAGTCGCTGCCCTTGACTACCGCATCCTCCGGGCACATCACCGCATTGAGCATGCGAGGCGGTAGCAAGGCATCGTCGGCCGCGCACAGCATGCGCTGGCAGATGGTCATGCTGACATCGGCATGCTGTTCCATGACCGCGGCCTGCAGGCCGACACATTCGGGGAACAGTCGGTCGTCGTCGCAGAGAAACTTGATCAGCGGCCCTTCAGCATGCTCCAGGCACGCCAGCAGGTTGCGGGCGAACCCAAGGGTCTGCGGATTGCGCACGTAGCGCACCGGCTTGCCGGTCTCACCTACCACCTCGTCGACGATACGCTGGATCTCCAGGCCCCGGCTGTCATCGCAGACCAGCACCTCCAGCGCCGAGTAATCCTGGTTGAGCGCGCTGAGCAACGTGGCGCGGAAGAACTCGGGGTTGAAGGCTGGAATGGCAATGCTGACGAGGGTCTGTTGATTCACGGCGAAGACCTTGAAGAGGTGGCGTGGCCAGCACCGAATGGGCTGGCACACGCCGGATGACGCGAGAGAGGTGAAATCAGATGTAGTTGACCAACGACAAGCTGGCGACCTTGGCATAGGCCTGCAGCGACGCTTGCAGCATGTTGGTTTGCATCTGCAGGCGCAGCATCACTTCAGCCGGGTCGCTTTCGCGGATAGAGCTCTGGGTCTTGGTGTTCTCGGTGCTCAGCGCCTCGTTGGTTTCGGACTGCACATCCAGCGCCTGGCCACGGCCACCGATCGCACTGACCGACGACGACACCTGATTGGTGGCGCTGGCGATGTTGCCAACGGCCGAATCCAGCGCGGCGAGGAAGTTCTGCCGGGCCACCGGGTCGTTGTCCACCGGGCTGGTCAGCGCGGTACGCAGCTTGCCGATGGTGTCGAGGATGTTCTGGGTCTGGTGGGTATCGACCTTGACCGCGAACGAGTCCCCGGCATTCGGTGCGCCGGACAGCTCGAAGCTGACCCCAGCCGCGGTGGCGGTGGTGCCGTTCGGCCCGCCCAGCGCACCCGATGCCACCGGGCGGCTGTCAGCAGTGACCGGTGCGGCGTACAGCTCGAAGGTGCTGCTGCCGGTGAACTTGAGCACCGCGCCACCGCCCGGGAAAGCGGCCTTGTAGGCAGCCTGATCGGTGATGGTCGCGCCCGTCACCTGCTCGGAGGAGGTATTGCCAGGGCTGCGGGTGCCGGAAACCTCATCGGCCTTGGAACTCAGGCTGAACGTATGCCCTGCGATAGCGGCATCTTCATTACCCTTGTCGCCGTCCTTGAAGGTGATGTCCAGGCGCAGATCGACACCGCGGAAGCTGATGCTGGTGTTGTCGCCATTGGGGTCGAACTTGCCGCCCTGGCTGGCCTCGAGCGTGACGTCATTGCCGTCGACGTCGGTGATCTTGTATTCGGTGCTGCTGAGGAATTCGATGCTGTACGGCTCGCCACTGCGGAAGCGATCGTTGTACAGGCTGTTGCCGGAGACCTGGCCGTTGGACAGGCTGACGCGGCCATCGTCGGTGGCCGGCGCGGTCAGGCTGGTCTGGCTACGGCTGGTGTTGAGCGCCTGCTCGAAGGCGTCGTAGCCAGTTTCATTGGCCGCCAGGCTGAGCATGTCACCCACCTGCAGGTTGAGCTTGCCCTGGTCGCCCTGGTAGCTGTAGGTGCCATCGGCATTGCGCGCGTAAGGCGGGGTATCGCCCTTGGAGCCGGAGAAGATGTACTTGCCGTTCTCGTCCTTGCTGTTCATCAACGAGAACAGCTGGTCTTCCAGCGACGCCAGTTCATCGGCGTTGGCCTTGCGGTCGGCATCGGTGAACGTACCGTTGCCAGAGCTCACCGCCAGCTCGTTGACCCGCTGCAGGATGGTGCCGATGGAGTTCAGGGTGCTTTCGGCAGTGCCCAGGGCGTTACGTACGTTGACGATGTTGCCGCTGTACTGCTTCAGCATGTTCTGCTGTTGTTCCAGTTGCAGCAGACGCGCCGCCCCCACCGGGTCATCCTTGGCCGAACGCACGCGAATGCCATCGCTTGCCTCCTGCTGGCTCTTCACCGTCTTGGCGAAGTTGCTCTGGTAGTTGGCCTGGTTGGTGTTGTAGAACTGCGAAGTAGAGATGCGTACGCTCACGATCTACGGCTCCTTAAAGACTGTTGATCAGGGTGGCGAAGGTTTCCTGGGCCGCCTTGATGATCTGCGACGACGCGGTGTAGTACTGCTGGAACTTGACCAGGTTGCCGGTCTCTTCATCGATCGACACACCCGACAGGCCATTACGGCTTTCCACTGCTGAGGCATGCAAGGCAGTGGTGGCATCGCTGTCCATCTGCGCCTGGCCGGCCTTGCCGCCAACATTGGAGACCAGCTTGGCGTAGGCATCGGTGAAGCTGATGCCCTTGCCGTTGGCGCCAACCTCGACCGTGGACTTGGTCTGCAGGTCGATCACCGACAAGGCGTTGCGGTTGTCTGCCGAACCTGCGCCGGTCAGCGCCACGGTATAGCTGTCGCCGTTCTTCGGCGCGCCGGAAACGCTCATCTCGAAGGTGAAGTTGCCGCCCAGCGAATTGCCGCTGCCATCGACCATCGGCACCGACAGCTGCAACTTGTTCTCCTGGCCCGGCACGATGGTGCCGCTGCCGATTTCGGTACCCTTGGCGTCGTACATCTTGTAGGCCTGGGGCGAACTGGTGTCATCGCCGAACACCAGCTTGACCGGGGTCGAATACTTCAGGCCAGCCTGCAATTGCGAACGCTGGGCGGCATCGTAGATGTCCATCTCCGAGGTCAGCGTCGGCTGGGTGATGACGCCGGTACCTTTGTTGCCCGACCCACTGGTGGCGGTCAGTGGCGAAGCCAAGGCCAGGCGCTTCGGGTCGGTCAGGACAGTGTCGATGCCGGCGGCCGCATTGCGGGTCGGGGTGATCTTGAAGCTGTCGCCAGCACTCAGGCCGCCACCATTGAGCGACAGGGTGAACCCGTCGATCACCGGAGGCGGCGTGTCGGTGAGGTCGAAACTGCCCATGTCGGTGCCTTCCGGCAACTTGCGCACGCTGTAGCCAGTGGCGCTGGTGAAGGTCACCTGGTAATCGCTGGTGCTGAGCTTGCCGGTGTCCTTGATGGTCACATCGAGGTTGCCGGAGCCGGCGCTGTTGCCGGTCTTGGCGACACTGCGCTGGCTGATGGCCGCGGCGCTGTTGATATCGCCGAACAGGGTGGCACCGAAGTCACCGTTCTTGTCGATGCCCTGGGCCAGCTGGCTGTTGATCGCATCGGCTACTACCAAGGCCACGCGACCGAGCTCGTTGAGCGCCGGGTCGAGGGTATCCTTGCGGTAGCGGATCAGGCCGCCGAGCTCACCACCGGTCGTGGTGCTGGTGATGTCCATCTTGGTCGAGCCGCGATTGAGTATCAGGCTCATGCGGGTCGGGTCGGTGGCGCTCGGCTGCACGCCGATGGTCTGGGTGGTATTGCCCAGCACCAGGGCCTGGCCGTTCTTCAGGTAGATGTCGTAGTTGCCGTTCTTCTGCTCTACAACGTCGGCACCGATCAGCGCCGACAACTCGCGCACCGCACCGTCGCGCTGGTCGAGCAGGTCGTTGGGCTGGCCATTGACGGCCGTCATCTTGGAGATCTGGCCGTTGAGGTCGGCAATCGACTTGGTCAGCGCGTTGACCTTGTCAGCGATCGACGCCATGTTGGCATTGATATCGCTGTTCTGCTGGTTCAACTGCGCCGACAGGGTATTGAAGCGCTTGGCCAGGGACTGCGCGCTGGTCAGCAGCAGTTGGCGCGAGGCGTCCTCGGTCGGCTTGGCCGCGGCATCCTGCATGGCGCTGAAGAAGCTTTTCAGTGCAGCGGTGATACCGGTGTCGCTGCTCGACAGGGCGGTATCCAGCGGCGTGATCTGGTTCAGGTACGAGGTGGCATCGCTGCTCAGCGAGGTGGTGCTGCGCAGCTGGTTCTCGAGGAACGCGTTATAGACCCGGCGCACATCCGCCAGGGTAGTACCGCTGCCGATGAACACCTGGCCGACTTGCTGCCCGCCCTTGGTCTTCTGCACGTTCTGCTGGCGCGAGTAGCTTTCGACATCGGCGTTGGCGATGTTGTTACCGAGGGTGTACATCCCCGATTGCGCGGCGCCAAGCCCCGACATACCAATGTTGATCAGACTCGCCATGGTTCCATGCCCTTAAAGTTTCGTTGCGGTACCGAGCATTGCGTAGTGCTCGTACGACTTCATCTGTCTTGCGATCTGCGAGATCTTGCTGGCGTAATTCGGGTCGGTGGCGTACCCGGCCTTTTGCAACTCTTGCACGAACTGTTCTGGTTTATCGGCGGCCTTCACCGCATCTTGATAGCGCGAATTGTTCTGCAGCAGGCTGACCAGGTCGTGGAAGCTGTCCTGGTAGGAATCATAGGAACGGAACGCCGCCGTCTCCTTGACGAACTGGCCATCGCGGAACTCGCTGGTGATCGCCCGCGCCTCGCCGCCTTCCCAGTTGCCGGTTGCCTTGATGCCGAACAGGTTGTGGCTGCTGCTGCCATCGGTGTTGCGCATGACCGACTTGCCCCAGCCGGTTTCCAGGGCGGCCTGCGCCACCAGATAGCGCGGGTCGATACCGATGCGCCTGGCTGCCTGCTCGGCCATCGGCAGCATGGTGGCGACGAACTCGTCGCTGTCGGCAAAGGCTTTTTTCGGTGCCAGTGGTGGCTGGGCCACGGCGCGCCCGAGGATGCGCAGGCCGTTGTCCGGCACGGCGAAGGCCTTGGCCACTTGCTGGCCGTCACGGGCCGGCACGGCTGCGGTATTGGTGCTGGCCGCCGACGGCACGATGCCGGCCATCAGGCGGTCGGTGAGCTTGCTCGGCAGCGCCAGGCGTCGTGAATTGAGCGCGGCGACGTCGTTGCGGGTGGCGGTCGACTGCACGGCATGCACGGGCTCGGCCACCTTGTTGCCCCACAACGTCGGTGCACTGCCCTCGATACGCGGAAACGGGCTGGTGTTGGCCGGTGTGCCCTTGTTCTTCGACAGCTGGCGCACCAGTACGTCCTGCAGCCCGATGCCGCCACCTTCGCGGGACATGCTCACGGCCAGCTGCTGGTCGTACATGTCGCGGTACTGCTTCACCGTTTCGGTGTTCATCGGGTTGTCGTCGGCCAGCACGTCGCTGGCCTTGCGCGAGGCCTTGAGCATTTCGCTGATGAACAGCGACTCGAATTCCTGGGCCACCTTGCGCACGTTGGCGTCGCTGTCGCGGTCGCCATGCTTGAGCGAGCTCAGGCGGTTGAGGTCGGTGTAGGCGCCGCTGTCGGCGCTGCCGGAAACCAGGCTTTTGCTGTTCATCCGTGCCGTCCTCAGATCACGATCAGGTCGGCCTGCAGGGCGCCGGCCTGTTTCAGGGCTTCGAGGATGGCCATCAGGTCACTGGGCGCTGCGCCCACCTGGTTCACCGCACGGACGATTTCATCCAGCGTGGTGCCCGGGCCGAACTTGAACATCGGCTTGGCTTCCTGCTCGGCGTTGACCCGCGAGCGCGGCACCACGGCGGTCTGGCCATTGGAGAACGGCCCCGGCTGGCTGACGATCGGGTCTTCGGTAATGGTAACGGTCAGGCTGCCGTGGGTCACCGCGGCCGGCGACACCTTGACGTTCTGGCCGATGACGATGGTGCCGGTGCGCGAGTTGATGATGACCTTGGCGACTGCCTGGCCCGGGTCGATCTCGAGGTTCTCGAGGATCGACAGGTAGTCCACGCGCTGGCTCGGGTCCATCGGCGCAGTGACCCGTACCGAACCGCCGTCCACGGCCTGAGCCACGCCCGGGCCGAGCAGGTCGTTGACCTTGTCGACGATGCGCTTGGCAGTGGTGAAGTCGGGGCGGTTGAGGTTCAGGGTCAGGCTGTTGCCCTGATTGAAGCCGCTCGGCACTGCACGCTCGACGGTAGCGCCGCCTGGGATACGACCGGCCGACGGAACGTTGACGGTGATCTTCGAACCGTCACGGCCCTCGGCATCGAAGCCGCCCACCACCAGGTTACCCTGAGCCACGGCATAGACGTTGCCATCGATACCCTTGAGCGGGGTCATCAGCAGGCTGCCGCCGCGCAGGCTCTTGGAGTTACCGATCGAGGACACGGTAATGTCCACCACCTGGCCTGGCTTGGCGAACGCCGGCAGGTCGGCATGCACCGACACTGCCGCAACGTTTTTCAACTGCACGTTGCCGGAGCCGGCCGGCACCTTGATGCCGAACTGCGACAGCATGTTGTTGAAGGTCTGCAGGGTGAACGGCGTCTGAGTGGTCTGGTCACCCGTGCCATTGAGCCCCACCACCAGGCCGTAACCGATCAGCTGGTTGGAGCGCACGCCAGAAATGCTGGCGATGTCCTTCAGGCGCTCGGCCTGGGCGCCGAAGGCACAGGACAGGAGCAGGGTTGCGGCAATCAGCTGCCTCACGTTGAACATGGTCATCCGTACTCAGAAAGGCCAAAGCGGGCTGATGAAGAAGCGGTCCAGCCACCCGGGCTGGCTGGCATCGGCGAACGAGCCGGTACCGGAATAGGTGATGCGCGCGTCGGCCACGCGAGTGGACGGCACGGTGTTGTCGGTGGCGATGTCGTCGGCGCGAATCATGCCGGCAATGCGCACCAGCTCTTCGCCGGTGTTCAGGGTCAGCCACTTCTCGCCGCGCACGGCGATGATGCCGTTGGGCAGCACTTCGGCCACGGTCACGGTGATGGAACCGGTCAGGGTGTTGCCCTGAGTGGCCTTGCTGTCGCCCTTGGTGGCGCGCTCGCCGCTGTAGCCGGCCTCCAGCGACAGGTCACCACCGCCGAACGGGTTGTTGGTGTTCGGCGTAGTGCCGAACAACGATGTCAGGCCGATGTTGGCGTTGCTGTTTTTCTGGATCTGCGAGCCGGCGTTCTTGCTGGCCGATGTGCGCTCGTTGAGGGTGATGGTGATGATGTCACCCACCCGGAACGCCTTGCGGTCGCTGTACAGGTTCTGCTCGAAACCGGCCTGGTAGATCGAACCGTTGTTGGCCGCTGCCGGCAACGGGGTGCGCGGCAGTACCGGCGCGTAGTACGGGTCGTTGGGCTTGGGCGTCGGCGCGACGCAACCTGCCAGCAACACCGCCCCCCCCAGGGCGAAAACGGACAACAGACGATTCATGACGCTTACCTCACGGGTGCAACGGAGTGACGGGGTTAGAGCTGCCTGCTTCAGAGCTGTTGAGTAACGAACGACAGCATCTGGTCAGCGGTGGAAATGACCTTGGAGTTCATCTCGTAGGCACGCTGGGTGGTGATCATGTTCACCAGCTCTTCCACGGTGCTGACGTTGGAGTTTTCCAGGGTCTGCTGCAGGGTGGTGCCGAAACCGTTCAGGCCCGGGGTGCCGACTTGCGGCGCGCCACTGGCGGCGGTTTCGAGGAACAGGTTGTCGCCAATCGCCTGCAGGCCGGCCGGGTTGATGAAGTCGGCGGTCTGGATGTTGCCGATCACCTGCGCAGCCGGGTTGCCGGCGGTGGTGATCGACACGGTGCCGTCCTGGCCGACGGTGAAGGTCTGCGCGTCGTTCGGCACGACGATGGCAGGCTCCAGGGCGAAGCCGTTGGCGGTGACGATCTGGCCGTCGGAGTTCAGGTGGAAGGTGCCGTCACGGGTGTACGAAACGGTGCCGTCCGGCTGCAATACCTGGAAGAAACCACGGCCGTTGACCGCCATGTCCAGCGGGTTTTCCGTGGTCTGCAGGCTGCCGGTCTGGAAGTTCTTCTGGGTGCCGACAATGCGCACACCAGTACCGACCTGCAGGCCGGAAGGCAGCTCGCTGTCCTGGGTGGACTGCGCGCCCGGCTGGCGTTTGATCTGGTACAGCAGGTCCTGGAACTCCGCGCGATCACGCTTGAAGCCGGTGGTCGAGACGTTGGCCAGGTTGTTGGAGATGACCGTCAGGTTGGTGTCCTGGGCGGACAGGCCGGTTTTAGCGACCCAAAGAGCCGGAAGCATGTAAGTTCTCCTCGTGCGCCTGTTTTACGGCACCCGTTCAAAAGTGATTAGCCGATTTGCAAAACACGCGCCATGGCTTCGTCGCCTTCCTTGGCCGCGTTCATCATCTTGACGTGCAGTTCGAATTGACGGGACAGCGCCAGCACCGAGGTCATTTCTTCCACGGCGTTGACATTGCTGCCTTCCAGGAAGCCCGACACCACCCGCACGTTGACGTCGGCGTCCGCCGGTTGGCCGTCGCGGGTATGGATCAGACCATCCAGGCCCTTGGTCAGGCCTTTGGTATCGGGGTTGACCAGCTTGATGCGGTCGACTTCGGCCATCACGCGCGGGTCTTCCCCCATGGAGCGGATGCTGATGGTGCCATCGGCGCCGACTTCGACCTTCTGCTCTGGCGGAATCGCAATCGGGCCGCCATTGCCGATCACCGGCATGCCGTTGCCGGCACGCAGCACACCGAGGGCATCGATGTTCAGGCTACCGGTGCGCACGTAGGCTTCACTGCCATCGGGTGCCTGCACGGCGATGAAGCCCTTGCCGGTCACCGTCACATCCAGATCGCGGCCGGTTTCCACCATCGGACCTTCGCTGAAGTCGGTGGCCGGGCGCTCGGTCATGGCAAAGGCGCGCGACGGAAAGCTGTCACCGAACACCGGCATCGAGCGAGCCTGCTCCAGGTCTCGCTGAAAACCGTTGGTGGAAATGTTCGCCAGGTTGTTGGCGTGCGCCTTCTGCGCCAGCGCATTCTGGCTGGCACCGGTCATGGCCACGTAAAGCATCTTGTCCACAGTCATCCTCCATTGCACTGGCGGTCGTTTGCCGCTCGCCGTTGCTATGCGAGCTAGAAAGCAAGTTCCGAACCAACTTTGCGAAATCATGAAAAAGCCCGTGGATACGGGCTTCTGGAGGCCTTGCTCAAGTCGCGAACGCCGGTTATCCGGCGCCGGGTTGCCGATGGCGGCAAACTTGTACCGGCCTCTGCGGGAGCAACTGTCTTGGCGCGATCCCTGTAGGAGCGGCCTTGTGTCGCGAAAGGGCTGCAAAGCAGCCCCAGCAATCTATGCGGCGAAGCTGAAATCCCGGGGGCGCTTCGCACCCCTTTCGCGACACAAGGCCGCTCCTACAGGTACAGCGCCAACCTCGAGAGCAACACTCCCACTGAGCGGCCTTGCCAAATAAATCGGTCATGAACAAAGGGCCGGTACCGGCTTCATCAAGGCTCGCGGCAACCACCATTGCTGTAGGGGCCGGCGAACTTCTTCCAGCCATCCCCCGGCGGCCATTGCGAGCAGACCAGGCGCCCATCCACCTGGCTTTCCCAGCGCCACCAGGGCGCGGTACCGGCCTGGGCCTGGTACAGGCAGAAAGCAGCGACCAATGTGACAACCAGCCTTTTCATGCCCCCTCCGGCAAAGACGACGAACCCCTTCATGACAAAGGGGTTCGCCCACACACACTCAGCCAGCGACCATCAGGCCATCTGGATGACGGTCTGCATGATGGTGCTTTCAGTGGAGATGGTCTTGGCGTTTGCCTGGTAGTTGCTCTGCGCCTTGATCAGCTCTACCAGCTCCTGCGTCAGGTTCACGTTCGAGCCTTCCAGCGCGTTGGACTCGACGCTGCCCAGGGTACCTGTCTTCGGCGCATCGATGCCCGGGATGCCGGACGTGTAGGTTTCGGTCCAGCGGGTACCACCAATCTGCTGCAAGCCCTGCTCGTTGGCGAAGCTGGCCAGGGCCACCTGGCCAATGGCACGGGATTGCTGGTTGCTGAAACTGGCGAACAGCACACCGGTCGAGTCGATGCTCAGGCTCGACAGGATACCGGTCGCGTAGCCGTCCTGAGACTGCGACATGCGCGCGGTCTCGGTGTTGTAGGAGGTGGTGCTGTTCATCGCCAGGCGCATGCCATCGGCATTGCCCACCGCGCCGTTGGAGATCCAGTTACCCGCAGAATCTTCCACCGCCGGCACCCAGCCAGTCATGGTGAAGGTGTTGTTGGTCACGGTGAACGACGAGCCCGCCGGGTGGCCGGTATTGTCCGCAGTCATGCTCTTGACCGAGCCATCGCTGTTGAAGCTGATGGTGCCAGTCAGCGGCACGGTGGAGGATGGGGAAAACGGGTTGCGCCCATCGACCAGGGTGTACATGGTCCACTCATTGGTGCCAGTCTTGCGATAGAACTGCTCCATGGTGTGCTCGTTACCCTGGCTGTCGTACACCTTGGTCGGGAAAGACTTGGTGTAGGTCGTCTGATCGGAAGGATCGAACGGCAGGTTCGGCACCATCACGCCAGTGCCATCGTCCACTTCCAACGGGATATCGGCGGCCGAAGAATTCAGGTTGATACCCTGGTCGATCAGGGACGTTGCCTTTGGCTGCAGCGACGACGTATCGATCTGCAGATCGGTGAGCACGCCCTTCTGGATCTTGCCAGTCGAGTCGGCGGCATAGCCCTGCAGGCGCAAGCCGTCCGAGGTAACCACGAAGTTGTCCTTGCTGGCCTGGAAAGCACCCGCACGGGTGTACACGCGCGAGCCGTTATCGGACAGCACGAAGAAGCCCTGCCCCTGAATCCCCATGTCCAGCACGTTGCCGGTGGTGTTGACGTCACCCTGGGTGAACTGCTGGGAAACCGCTGCCAGGCGCACACCGTTACCCACCTGGTTCTTGCCCACGCCCAGGCGGTTGGAACCTGCATAGACATCGGCGAACTCGGCACGCGACGACTTGAAGCCGTTGGTGTTGACGTTGGCGATGTTGTTGCCGGTGACATCCAGCTGCTTGTTTGCTGCGTACAGACCGCTAAGGCCGATATTGAAAGACATGAATTCGCTCCTTTTGCCGCTCTAGCGGGCCTTAGATACCGATGGTTTGCACGTCGGAGAGGGACACTTTGCCAACACCGGCGAGGTTGAGCACCATTTCGCCGGCGGCACTGAAACTGACGCTGGTCACCTTGGCTGGCAACAGCGTATTCATCTGCACCGACTTGCCATCCACTGTAGTGGTGGCAGTGAAGGTGTAAGTACCAGGGTCGACTTTCTGGCCACTGCTGTTGGTACCGTCCCAGATGAAATCGGCGTAACCGGCTTTCTGCTCGCCCAGCTCGATGGTCTTGACGGTATTGCCGTCCTTGTCCTTGATGGTGATCTTCGCTTCGCCGATGGCTTGCGGCACGACGAACTGCGCATTGAAGCTTTCTGCGGTGTCGACCACGGCCTTGTCGTTCTGCACCACCACCGAACGCCCGACCAGCGACGACGCCTGCAGGGCCTGGGACGAGGCCATGGCGCTGGTGATGGAGTTGACCGATTCGTTCAGCGAGGTAATGCCTTCCAGGCTGCTGAACTGCGCCAACTGGGCAACGAACTCACCGTTGTCCTGTGGGTCCAGCGGGTTCTGGTGTTGCATCTGTGTGACCAGCAATTGCAGGAACGCGTCCTTGCCGAGCGAGTCGTTGCCGGTCTTGGATGCGGTGTCCGTGGTCTTCTTCGTGCTGGTGCCTACACCCGACGCCGCGAGCACGTCGTTGAGGTTCACACCGTTGGTATCGATTGCCATGGTCTGGTTTCCTTATCACTGACCGAGGGTCAGGACCTTCTGCATCATGGCCTTGGCCGTATTCATCAACTCGGCGTTGGTCTGGAACGCGCGGCTGGCGGAGATCATGTCAGCCATCTCCTCGACCACGTTGACGTTCGGGTAGTAGACGTAGCCGTCCTTGTTCGCCGCCGGGTGGTTGGGCTCGTAACGGGCCTCCAGGTTGCTCTGGTCCTCGACGATGCCTTTTACCTGCACGCCCTGCCCTGCCTCGCCCTGGTCTTCGAACAGCGACTGGCTGCCGCCGGCCTGTGCGTCCTGGAAGGTGGTGGCGAACACCGGGTGGCGGGCGCGGTAGGTCTGGTCGATGCTCGAGGACACGGTCTCGGCGTTGGCGATGTTGGAAGCAACGGTGTTCAGGCGCGTGTTCTGCGCACTCATGCCGCTACCGGCAATGTTGAAGACACTGGAAAGGGACATGGTCATTCTCCCCGCAGGGCCGAAACCAGCCCTTTGAATTTACTGTTGAGCAAGGTGAAGCTGGCCTGGAAGCCGACGGCGTTTTCGGTGTAGTTCGATTGCTCGATCTGCGCGTCCACGGTGTTCTGGTCGATCGACGGCTGCGTTGGTGTGCGGTACTTGAGGGTATCGTCGGCCATGGCCAGGCCCTCGGCCTCGATATGGCGGCTGTTGGTACGATCGAGGCTGAAACGGCCGCCACTCTGCTGCTTGTCGCTCTCGGCAGCGAGCACCGAGGCGAAGTCCATGTCGCGCGCCTTGTAGTTGGGCGTGTCGGCGTTGGCGATGTTGTTGGCCAGCACTTCGGCGCGCTGGGCGCGGAAGCCCAGGGCCTTTTCGTGAATACCAAGCGCCTTGTCGAAGCTGATGCTCATGTCGGGGAAACCTTCGGAGGTTGACCGGAATATCGTTGGGCAAGGTATAGCAAGGGCTGTGCCAACCAACAGAAAGCCCGGAAATACGGGCTTGCAGGGCAAGGTGCTGTCAGAGTGATGCCAGAAAAGCGGCAAAGGCCTTCCGCCTTGAGCGGCGAAAGCGGCAATTGCCGGGCGGCAAAAGCGGCAAAACAAAAAATTGACGTCAGTATTTTTCCTGCGCCGGCCTCTTCGCGGGCAAACCCGCTCCCACAGGGTTCTGCACAGCTTTAAAAGTCGGTGCGGTACCTGTGGGAGCGGGTTTACCCGCGAAGAGGCCAGCACAGGCAAACAAAAAGGCCGGCAACTTTCGCTGCCGGCCTTTGTGCTTACTTCGCCTGGTAGATGATCCCCGGACTGCACTGCACCATCTGGTAATGGTCCGGCAACCCGTTCAGCGCCTCGGAAGCCCCGAGGAACAGATACCCACCCGGCTTCAAGGTACTGTGGATACGCAACAGGATGTCCTTCTTCACCTGCGCCGAGAAATAGATCAGCACGTTACGGCAGAACACCACATCGAACTTGCCCAGGCTGGCATAGCTGTCGAGCAGGTTGAACGAGCGGAACTCGACGCGGCTGCGAATCGCCGGCTTGACCGCCCAGCGCCCCGGCCCCTTGGTGTCGAAGTAGCGCTGCAGGCGCTCCTGGGACAAGCCACGGGCAATCGCCAGGCTGTCGTACTCGCCGGTCTTGCAGTTGGTCAGCATGGTGCCAGACAGGTCGGTGGCAACGATCTGCGCGCCCATCTTCAACTGGCCGAGGTTGCTACGCTCGAATTCGTCGATGGCCATCGAGATGGAATACGGCTCCTGCCCCGACGAACAGGCCGCCGACCACATGCGCAGGCGCTGGCCGGGGTTGTTGCGGATGAACTCGGGGATGACCTTGTTCTTCAGCACCTCGAACGGGTAGGTATCGCGAAACCACAGGGTCTCGTTGGTGGTCATGGCATCGACCACCTGCTCGCGCAAGCCGCCACGCGGCTGGGCCTGGATGCGCTGCACCAGCTCGCCCAGGCTCTTGATGCCCTGTTGCTCCATCAGCTTGTTGAGACGGCTGGAGACCAGGTACTGCTTATTCTCGCCCAGCAGGATGCCACAGGCTTTCTCCAGGAAGACCCGGAACTGTTCGAAATCCAAATTACCCGTAGACACTACTGCCGCCTCTTTTAAATCACTGGTGCCGGGGGCCTGCCCCCGGCTGCTTCAATGCGTTGCCTTGATCCGGTCGACCACCCGCTGGGCCAGGTCGTCCGGCTTGAACTTGGCCAGGAAGTCATCGGCACCGACCTTCTTGACCATCGCCTGGTTGAACACCCCGGAAAGCGAAGTATGCAGGCAGATGTGCAATTTTTGCATGCGCGGATCGCTGCGGATCTCCGCTGTTAGCGTATAGCCGTCCATTTCCGGCATTTCAATGTCCGAGATCATCATCAGGAACTCTTCTTCCGGCTTCTTGCCCTCATCCACCAGCTGGCGCAGGTAGTTCAGGGCCTGACGGCCGTCATTGAGCGCCACCACCTCGACCCCCACGGTCTGCAGGCAGCGGCTGACCTGCTTGCGCGCCACCGACGAATCGTCGACGGTGAGCACCCGCAGCAGCACGGCCTTGTCCTGCACCTCGGCATCGATCACCCCGGCCGACACCGACTCGGACGACGGCGCCACTTCGGCCAGCACCTTCTCCACATCGATGATCTCGACCATGCGGTTGTCCACCCGGGTAACCGCGGTCAGGTAGTGGTCGCGGCCGGTGCCCTTGGGTGGCGGATGGATTTCTTCCCAGTTCATGTTGACGATGCGCTCCACCGAATGCACCAGGAAGCCTTGGGTCTTGGTGTTGTACTCGGTGATGATCACGAAACTGTTGCGCGTGTCTTCCTGCAGCGGCCGCAACCCGGTGGCCATCGACAGGTCGAGGATCGGGATGGTCGCCCCGCGAATATTGGCAACACCGCGCACCACCGGGTGCGCCTTGGGCAGCAGGGTCAGCGCAGGGCATTGCAGCACTTCCCTGACCTTGAATACGTTGATGCCGTAAAGCTGCTCGCCATTGAGGCGGAACAGCAGCAATTCCAGGCGATTCTGCCCTACCAGCTGCGTGCGCTGGTTGACCGAATCCATAACACCTGCCATGCCAGACTCCTTTATGTTTCAGCCTTTCGTTGCAACTCATGTAGCGAGTCGGCACGGGCTTTGCTTTTTTGAGCGCCATGTACACGAAAACGACATTTTTCCGACGATTGACGCGCCTGCTGACTGGCTCGCTGGCCATGCTGTGCCTTCTGGTGCCCGGCGTTCGCACGGTAGCGGACGCGTTTACCTTGCCTGAACAGCTTATCGGTGTCACTCAAGGGTTTCTTGAATTCAGCGTCGAAGATTATCTGGCAACCACCCAGACCGCCGGCCGTTACGAGATCCAGGTCAACCCGCTGGACCCGCGCCTGCGCATGCCGCTGTGCAGCCAGCAACTGGACGCCTCGCTGGAAAGCCCGGCCCAGCCGTTGGGCCGCGTCACGGTAAAGGTGCGCTGCGAAGGCACGGCGCCTTGGACCGTGTTCGTGCCGGCCACCGTGCGGCTGTTCCGCGAAGTGGTGGTGGTGACCCGGCCGCTCAAGCGCGACAACGTGGTGGGCGAAGGTGACGTGGCCCTGCGCGAGCGCGATGTCGGCACCCTGGGCCAAGGCTTCTTGACCGAACTGGAACAGGCGGTAGGCATGAAGATGCTGCGCCCCACGGTGATCGACCAGGTACTCACCCCGCAACACCTGGAACAGGCCGAGGTGGTGCGCAAGGGCGACCACGTGGTGATCATCGCCCGCAGTGGCAGCCTGAGTGTGCGCATGCCCGGAGAAGCCCTGAGCAAGGGCGGCCTGAGCGAACAGATCCGGGTGCGCAACCTCAATTCCAAACGGGTGGTCAAGGCCAGGGTGACCGGCCCCGGCCAGGTCGAGGTAAGTATGTAGCCAGCCCATTGATTTGCGCTGGCGGTGAGGAACCGCTTTTCCTAAACTGTGTCAGAAAACGGGTTCGCGAGCTTGCTGACAGGCGGCTATGCATTTGTGCCTAAAGTTTCTTTCGGGTTGGCCGAAAACAAGGCAAGCGTCCAAATACCCAGAGGTTTCTGATCATGGTCATCGACTTCAGTCGTTTGAATAACTCTCCGTCCGTCACGGGCGGCGTGCGCGGCAACACCGCGAACGGCAGCGCCGAAAAACCGGCAGCCAGCCAGGAAGCGGCAACCGCCACCAGCGCCAGCGGAGAAGCGGTACACCTCAGCCAAGAGGCCCAGCAGTTGCAGAAGATCAGCGACAAGCTGCGCGACGAGCCAGTGGTCAACAGTGCCCGTGTGGCCCAGTTGAAACAGGCGATCGCCGACGGCAGCTACCAGGTCGATGCCGGCCGGGTCGCCAGCAAACTGCTCGATTTCGAAGCCCAGCGCTGACCGTTCGGCGCGCTGACTTCACGGACGCTAGAAAAGCCTAGAGTTAGCCATGCACGACACCACCTTGCTGCAACTGATCGAAGATGACATCGCCCCCATGCAGGAGCTGCTGGACCTTCTGCAAAAGGAAGCGATCGCCCTGCATGGCCGCGACATGGCGCCACTGGAGAATATCCTGGCCCGCAAGCAGTCTTTGATCGTGCTGCTGGAGCAGCAAGGCCTGCGGCGCAACAACCTGCTTGCCAGCCTTGGCCTGAGCCCTGATCGCGCCGGAGTGGAGGCCGTGGCGGCACAATCACCGAACGGTGAACTGCTGCTGCAGCAACTCGATGTGATCAGCCAGCTGATGCAAGCCTGCCAGCAGCTCAACGAGACCAATGGCCGGATCATCCAGGTGCAGCAACACGTCACCAACAACCAGATCCGGATCCTCATGGGCGGCGATTCTCCGTCGCTCTACGACAGCCGCGGCAGCACCTCGCCACTGGCCAAGCCACGGGCGCTCAGCCAAGTGTGATTTTTTCTATCAAGGCACGGAACATACTGGCAAAATGCCGTTAATTGCGTGTGTCGCTTTTGCCTGGAGAACGATAAGCCGTGTTCAATGAATCCGATGCCCCGCAGCCGCCAAAGGTGCTGACCACCCCTTTGGAGATTGCGGCCAACTTGCGGCAGCTGCAGGAAAGCCACGACCCCCTGATCATCACCTTCCACGACCGCAGCCAGCGCTTCCAGAGCTACGTGGTGCACGTGGACCGTGAAAGCAACACCCTGGCGCTGGACGAGATGATCCCGCGTGACGGTGAAAAGTTCATCGAGAACGGCGAACACTTCCGCGTCGAAGGCTTCCATGATGGCGTGCGCATCGCCTGGGACTGCAACCACGAGCTGAAGATCAGTGAAGTCGACGGCCACCGCTGCTACCGCGGCGCCATGCCATTGGAGATGACCTACCACCAGCGCCGCAATGCCTTCCGCGCCGCGCTGAAGCTGTCGCAGCTGGTCGATGTCATCCTCGATGGTACCCACCTCAAGGGCAACGGCGCCCTGCGTGGCAAGCTGCTGGACATCTCCGCCACCGGCTGCAAACTGCGCTTCGAAGGCAATGTCGAGGATCGCCTGCAACTGGGCCAGGTGTACGAGCGTTTCAAGGCGGGCAACCCGCTGGGCCTGGTCGACACCATGGTCGAGCTGCGCCACCTGCACTATGAAGAGCGGATCAACACCACCTTTGCCGGCGTGCGCTTCCATAACCTTACCGGGCAGGCGCAGCGCAAGGTCGAGAGCTTCGTGTACCAGTTGCAGCGTGAAGCGCGGCGGTTCGACAAGGACGACTATTGATCGTCGGCCGAGTACAAAAACGCCACCTATCAAGGTGGCGTTTTCATTTGTGCTTCTCCTGTGCCGGCCTCTTCGCGGGCATGCCCGCTCCCACAGAACTGCACATAACTCATTGAATTAGCAGGGACTCTGTGGGAGCGGCTTTAGCCGCGAACACCGGCGCAGCCGGTGCCATGCACCGCGTTGGATTCTTCGCGGCTAAAGCCGCTCCCACAGGGTACGCGTACTGCTTGCGGATCCAGTTATCTACGCGACAGCTCTCCCACAGGTACAACGCATGCCTTGAACGCTGCGCGGTCGCTGTGGGAGCGGGCGTGCCCGCGAAGAGGCCGGCACAGGCCTACACCGACTTGCTGACCTCACCTTCCGGCTCAGGCTCCTTGTCAGTCCCCTTCTCTTCCGCCTCGGTATCCTCCGCCGCCACCGGCGCCTGCATTACCTCCTGCACCGTCTGCTCATCCACCCGTGGGTCCAGCGCCGCCGACAGTGGCGAACCGGCAGCCGGCATGGCAACGTGGCCCAAAGGCGCATCCTGCACCTGGTGTAGCCCAGTGACCGCCTTCGGCCGAATGCGCCACACCAGCACCAGGGCAAAGAACACGAAGAAGGCATACAGCATCTGCGGGCCGAGCACCTTCATCAGCACGCCTGCCGCCAGCGGCCCGATACACGCGCCCACGCCGTAGGTCACCAGCAGCATCGCGGTCAGCGACACCCGCCGTTCGCTTTCCACATGGTCGTTGGAAAACGCCACCGCCAGCGGGTACAGGCAGAACTGCAGCAACGAAATCACGAAGCCTATGCCGAACAGCAACTCCAGCGGCACGCTGGGCAGCATCGCCAGCGGCGACGAGGCCAGCGCCAACCCCACCGCCACGCTGCGGATCAGCACTGCCCGATCGTAGCGGTCAGACAACCAGCCCAGCGGCCACTGCACCAGCAGGCCGGCAAAGATGCAGCTACCCATGAACAGACCGACCTGCTCGGTAGTCATGCCCTGGCTGGAGGCATACAAGGGTGCCAGGCCATAGAACGAGCCGACGATCAGCCCCGAACCCAGCACCGTGCTGAGCGACTGCGGCACGCGCTTGATGAAGAACTTCGGCTCCATCGGTGCCGGGCGCAACGGCGCCGGGTGAATGCGCCGGGTCATGGCGACCGGTACCAGGCACAGGGTGAAACACATGGCCACCAGCATCAGCAGCTCCAAGCCAAGCTGTGGGTGCACCACCAGGATCAGCTGGCCGAGCACCAGGCCCAGGTACGAGGCGATCATGTAGCCGCTGAACACCGCGCCGCGATGCTTCACGTCGGCCTGCTCGTTCAGCCAGCTCTCGATGACCATGTACTGGCACATCATCCCCAGGCCGACGATCATCCGCAGCCCGACCCAGGCCGGCAGCCAGCTGGTCAGGCCATGGCCGAGCACCGCCGCGCCGACGATGCCGGCGCAAGTGGCATAGGCGCGAATGTGCCCTACCCGGCCAATCAACCGGTGGCCGACCTTGCCGCCTACCGCCAGGCCAAAGTAGTTGGCCGCCATCAAGGCACCCACCCACAGGCTGTCGACATGATCGGCTGCC
The DNA here is from genome assembly GCF_002112825.1 of Pseudomonas sp. B5(2017). Taxonomy (NCBI): domain Bacteria; kingdom Pseudomonadati; phylum Pseudomonadota; class Gammaproteobacteria; order Pseudomonadales; family Pseudomonadaceae; genus Pseudomonas; species Pseudomonas sp. B5(2017). Next base: position 137,445 of record NZ_NEIR01000004.1, on the reverse strand, counting down.
AGGCGCAGGGCCAGGTAGGTACTGAGCAGGCCCGAGCCGATCAACATCATCAGCGCGGCGAAATACAACGACTGAAACGGCTTCCAGATATTTCGCATAAGTCCCTTGCGGCTCCCGGGTCAGGTGGCGATGGGTTGCAGACAAGCATAAGGGCAAATGCCAGGGAATGAGTGCGGTGGCGGGTAAAATGCTGTTGCCGGGGCGCGTCCGGTGCAGGTCATGTCGCGATCAGGCCTGTACAGCAGGCTGACAGGCACCCCCTTCCGTTGGCTGAAACGCATCCATGTCCCAAGTCGACAGGCAGTGCCTTAGCCTGGGCTACCGCCTCAGCAATCATCGGAGACCTACATGATAAGGGCCAATTTCACCGCTACACTTCATAACGTCCACCGTGGCCAGATCGTTGTTGCAGACAACAACGTACACCCAGTGCTTGGCCTGGATGAAGACGGCTGGCTGTGCACGACTGCCGCGCGCAGGAGCGTGCCACGCAGTGCGGATGAATTCCAACGACTTGCATTCCATTTCGAATTCATCGAGCACCGTGAAGACCGCACGCACTACTACATTACCTGCGCAGAACACTGGGCCTATATTGGCGCCAGGCTTGAAAGCAGTTCCAATGGCTGGCTAGGCCTGTATGGTACGCATGTGGCCGGGCGGGTCCGGGATGTGCTCAACGCCCCACATCCGTACAACCTGCTACGTACCCGGCCCTACTGGAAAATCGAAACGCTCCAGCCATGGGACGGCACAGTGGAGAGCGCCGGCTTTATTCCCTTCTACCTGCGGGACATGAACGGCTACCGTGTTGCGGAGTCGCTCTCGGACAATGTCCCGGTACTTGACCTGGGGCGCCAGTACTACCTCAACGCCGGCGAGCGTACCGGTGACGTGCTCGAATTCTTCCTGAGCGATATTCAGCTGACCTGACCAGCAAGCGCAGTACTCGGACGGCTACTCCCGCAAGGTCATGCCATTGGCCGGCAGCGGCAAGGCCGTCTTGTAGCGCACCTGCTTCAAGGCAAAACTGGAACGGATATTGGCCACCCCTGGCAACCGCGTCAGGTAATCCAGGAACCGTTCCAGTGCCTGGATACTGGGCAGCAGTACCCGCAACAGGTAGTCCGGATCGCCCGTCATCAGGTAACACTCCATCACCTCGGGCCGTTCGGCAATTTCTTCCTCGAAACGGTGCAACGACTGCTCGACCTGTTTTTCCAGGCTCACGTGGATGAACACGTTCACGTCCAGCCCCAACGCCTCGGGCGACAGCAAGGTCACCTGCTGGCGGATCACCCCCAGTTCTTCCATGGCCCGCACCCGGTTGAAGCAGGGTGTGGGGGACAGGTTCACCGAGCGGGCCAGCTCGGCGTTGGTGATGCGGGCATTTTCCTGCAGGCTGTTGAGAATGCCGATATCGGTACGATCGAGTTTGCGCATGAGACAAAATCACCGGTTTTTTGTGTTTATGCGGAATGTTTATCTGCCCCGCTCGGCAAAGGCAATCAACTTGAGAGAAAAATTCTCCTGCCGGCCCACTAAGATGTAGGGGACGCTGACCTACCAGTCACAAGCCGGTACTCAGCGGCGGCCGCTTCAGAGCTCACAAAAACAAATACCCGAGCGAGCGTAAAAAGCATGAACGAGTACGCCCCCCTGCGTTTGCATGTGCCCGAGCCTACCGGCCGGCCAGGCTGCCAGACCGATTTCTCCTACCTGCGCCTGAACGATGCAGGTCAAGCCCGTAAACCCCCAGTCGATGTCGACGCTGCCGACACCGCGGACCTGTCCTACAGCCTGATCCGCGTGCTCGACGAGCAAGGCGACGCGCAAGGCCCGTGGGCCGAAGACATCGACCCGCAAGTTCTCCGTCAGGGCATGCGCGCCATGCTCAAGACACGGATTTTCGACAGCCGCATGGTGGTCGCCCAGCGCCAGAAGAAGATGTCCTTCTACATGCAGAGCCTGGGTGAAGAAGCCATCGGCAGCGGCCAGGCCCTGGCGCTGAACCGCACCGACATGTGCTTCCCCACCTACCGCCAGCAAAGCATCCTGATGGCCCGCGACGTGTCGCTGGTCGAGATGATCTGCCAGCTGCTGTCCAACGAGCGTGACCCGCTCAAGGGCCGCCAGCTGCCGATCATGTATTCGGTACGCGACGCCGGTTTCTTCACCATCAGCGGCAACCTGGCGACCCAGTTCGTGCAGGCGGTCGGCTGGGCCATGGCCTCGGCGATCAAGGGCGATACCAAGATCGCCTCGGCGTGGATCGGCGACGGCGCAACCGCCGAGTCGGACTTCCACACCGCCCTCACCTTCGCCCACGTGTACCGCGCCCCGGTGATCCTCAACGTGGTCAACAACCAGTGGGCGATCTCCACCTTCCAGGCCATCGCCGGTGGCGAGTCGACCACCTTCGCCGGCCGTGGCGTGGGTTGCGGCATTGCCTCGCTGCGGGTTGACGGCAACGACTTCGTCGCCGTGTACGCCGCCTCGCGCTGGGCCGCAGAACGCGCCCGTCGCGGCCTGGGCCCATGCCTGATCGAGTGGGTCACCTACCGTGCCGGCCCGCACTCGACCTCGGACGACCCGTCCAAGTACCGCCCGGCCGATGACTGGAGCCACTTCCCGCTCGGCGACCCGATCGCCCGCCTGAAGCAGCACCTGATCAAGATCGGCCACTGGTCCGAGGAAGAACACCAGGCCACCACTGCCGAACTGGAAGCCGCGGTGATCGCCGCGCAGAAGGAAGCCGAGCAGTACGGCACCCTGGCCAACGGTCACATCCCGAGTGCCGCCTCGATGTTCGAGGACGTGTACAAGGAAATGCCCGACCACCTGCGCCGTCAACGCCAGGAACTGGGGGTTTGAGATGAACGACCACAACAACAGCATCAACCCGGAAACCGCCATGGCCACCACTACCATGACCATGATCCAGGCCCTGCGCTCGGCCATGGATGTCATGCTCGAGCGCGACGACAATGTGGTGATCTACGGCCAGGACGTCGGTTACTTCGGCGGCGTGTTCCGCTGCACCGAAGGCCTGCAGAACAAGTACGGCAAGTCTCGCGTGTTCGACGCGCCGATCTCCGAGAGCGGCATCGTCGGCACCGCCGTGGGCATGGGTGCCTACGGCCTGCGCCCGGTGGTGGAAATCCAGTTCGCCGACTACTTCTATCCGGCCTCCGACCAGATCGTTTCCGAGATGGCGCGCCTGCGTTACCGTTCGGCCGGCGAGTTCATCGCCCCGCTGACCCTGCGCATGCCCTGCGGCGGCGGGATCTATGGCGGCCAGACCCACAGCCAGAGCCCGGAAGCGATGTTCACCCAGGTGTGCGGCCTGCGCACTGTCATGCCGTCCAACCCGTATGACGCCAAGGGCCTGCTGATCGCCTCGATCGAATGCGATGACCCGGTAATCTTCCTGGAACCCAAGCGCCTGTACAACGGCCCGTTCGACGGCCACCACGACCGCCCTGTCACGCCGTGGTCGAAGCACCCGCAAAGCGCGGTGCCCGATGGCTACTACAGTGTGCCGCTGGACAAGGCGGCCATTACCCGCCCCGGCAATGACGTGACCGTGCTGACCTACGGCACCACGGTGTACGTGGCCCAGGTGGCCGCCGAAGAAACCGGCGTCGACGCCGAGGTGATCGACCTGCGCAGCCTGTGGCCGCTGGACCTGGACACCATCGTCGAGTCGGTGAAAAAGACCGGCCGCTGCGTGGTGGTACACGAGGCCACCCGCACCTGCGGCTTCGGCGCCGAACTGGTGTCGCTGGTGCAGGAACACTGCTTCCACCACCTGGAGGCGCCGATCGAGCGCGTCACTGGCTGGGACACCCCCTACCCCCACGCACAGGAATGGGCTTACTTCCCAGGGCCTTCGCGGGTAGGTGCGGCATTGAAAAAGGTCATGGAGGTCTGAATGGGCACGCACGTCATCAAGATGCCGGACATTGGCGAAGGCATCGCGCAGGTCGAGTTGGTCGAGTGGTTCGTCAAGGTCGGCGACATGATCGCCGAAGACCAGGTAGTGGCCGACGTCATGACCGACAAGGCCACCGTGGAAATCCCTTCGCCGGTCAGCGGCAAGGTGCTGGCCCTGGGTGGGCAGCCAGGTGAAGTGATGGCGGTCGGCAGCGAGCTGATCCGCATCGAAGTGGAAGGCAGCGGCAACCATGTGGATGTGCCCACCAAGGATGCGCCAAAGCCCGAACAGGTCGAAGCCCCCGCTGCCCCGGTAGCCGCCAAGCCAGAGCCGCAGAAGGAAGCAAGACCGGCCGCGTGTCAGGCGCCCGTCAACCACGAGGCAGCCCCGATCGTGCCGCGCCAGCCAGGCGACAAGCCGCTGGCCTCGCCGGCGGTGCGCAAGCGTGCCCTGGATGCCGGTATCGAACTGCGTTACGTGCATGGCAGCGGCCCGGCCGGGCGCATCCTGCACGAAGACCTCGACGCCTTCATGAGCAAGCCGCACAGCACTGGCGGACAAGCGCCGAGCGGCTATGCCAAGCGCACCGACAGCGAGCAGGTGCCGGTGATCGGCCTGCGCCGCAAGATCGCCCAGCGCATGCAGGACGCCAAGCGCCGGGTCGCGCACTTCAGCTATGTGGAAGAAATCGACGTCACCGCCCTGGAAGCCCTGCGCCAGCAACTCAACAGCAAGCACGGCGACAGCCGCGGCAAGCTGACCCTGCTGCCGTTCCTGGTGCGTGCCCTGGTCGTGGCACTGCGCGACTTCCCGCAGATCAACGCCACCTATGACGACGAAGCCCAGGTCATCACCCGCCATGGCGCGGTGCATGTGGGCATCGCCACCCAGGGTGACAACGGCCTGATGGTGCCGGTGCTGCGCCATGCCGAAGCTGGCAGCCTGTGGACCAATGCCGGCGAGATCTCGCGCCTGGCCAACGCTGCCCGCAACAACAAGGCCAGCCGCGACGAGCTGTCCGGTTCGACCATCACCCTGACCAGCCTGGGCGCCCTGGGCGGTATCGTCAGCACACCGGTGGTCAACACCCCGGAAGTGGCGATCGTCGGTGTCAACCGCATGGTCGAGCGGCCTGTGGTGATCGACGGCCAGATCGTCGTGCGCAAGATGATGAACCTGTCCAGCTCGTTCGACCACCGCGTGGTCGATGGCATGGACGCCGCGCTGTTCATCCAGGCCGTGCGCGGCCTGCTCGAACAACCCGCCTGCCTGTTCGTGGAGTGAGCATGCAACAGACTATCCAGACTACCCTGTTGATCATCGGCGGCGGCCCTGGCGGCTACGTGGCTGCCATCCGTGCCGGGCAACTGGGCATCCCCACCGTGCTGGTGGAAGGCCAGGCACTGGGCGGTACCTGCCTGAACATCGGCTGCATCCCGTCCAAGGCGCTGATCCACGTGGCCGAGCAGTTCCACCAGACCTCGCGCTTTGCCGGCCCGTCGGAGCTGGGCATCAGCGTTGCCTCGCCGCGCCTGGACATCGGCCAGAGCGTGGCCTGGAAGGACGGCATCGTCGACCGCCTGACCACCGGCGTCGCCGCCCTGTTGAAAAAGCACGGGGTCAAGGTGATCCATGGCTGGGCGAAGGTGCTCGACGGCAAGCAGGTCGAGGTCGATGGCCAGCGTATCCAGTGCGAGCACCTGTTGCTGGCCACTGGCTCCAGCAGTGTCGAACTGCCGATGCTGCCGCTGGGCGGGCCGATCATTTCCTCGACCGAAGCCCTGGCACCGAAAACCCTGCCGCAGCACCTGGTGGTAGTGGGCGGCGGCTATATCGGCCTGGAGCTGGGCATCGCCTACCGCAAGCTGGGCGCACGAGTCAGCGTGGTGGAAGCGCGCGAGCGCATCCTGCCGACCTACGACAGCGAGCTGACCGCACCGGTGGCCGAATCGCTGAAGAAATTGGGCATCACCCTGCACCTGGGCCACAGCGTCGAGGGTTACGAAGGCGGCTGCCTGCTGGCCCGTGATGGCCAGGGTGCGCAATTGCGCCTGGAAGCCGACCAGGTGTTGGTGGCCGTGGGCCGTCGGCCGCGCACGCAAGGTTTCAACCTGGAGTGCCTGGACCTGAAGATGAACGGCGCCGCCGTCGCCATCGACGAGCGCTGCCAGACCAGCATGCGCAATGTCTGGGCCATCGGCGACGTGGCTGGCGAACCGATGCTGGCGCACCGGGCCATGGCCCAGGGCGAGATGGTCGCCGAGATCATCGCCGGCAAGGCACGCCGTTTCGAACCCAGCGCGATCGCCGCGGTGTGTTTCACCGACCCGGAAGTGGTGGTGGTCGGCAAGACCCCGGAACAAGCCAGCCAGCAAGGGCTGGACTGCATCGTCGCGCAGTTCCCGTTTGCTGCCAATGGCCGGGCCATGAGTCTGGAATCGAAAAGCGGTTTCGTGCGGGTGGTGGCGCGCCGTGACAACCACCTGATCCTGGGTTGGCAGGCGGTTGGCGTGGCGGTTTCCGAGTTGTCGACGGCGTTTGCCCAGTCGCTGGAGATGGGCGCGTGCCTGGAGGATGTGGCCGGCACCATCCATGCCCACCCGACCCTGGGTGAGGCGGTACAGGAAGCGGCACTGCGCGCCCTGGGCCACGCCCTGCATATCTGACACTGAAGCGGCCGAGGCCGATTTGGCCCGCAGCGCCCCAGGCGTTGCGGGTCTTTTTTCATTGGCGAGCCTGTGCCGGCCTCTTCGCGGGTAAACCCGCTCCCACAGGGACATCACTGCCCGTGAGAGCAGTGGCGCACCTGTGGGAGCGGGTTTACCCGCGAAGAGGCCGGCACAGGCTACTCGGCAATAGCGTTCTTGCCGTTCCCCTTGGCCCGGTACAGCGCCGTGTCGGCACGCGCCAGCAGTGCATGCTGGTCCTCCCCTTCCTGCCATTGCACCACGCCGTAACTCATGGTCAGCTGGCAATCGCCCACCGGCTCCACCTGCACCATCGCCTGGCGCAAGCGTGCTGCCACTTCCAGCGCCTCGCCCAGCGAGGCCTGCGGCAATACGATGACGAACTCGTCCCCGCCCCAGCGCGCCAGCAGGTCCTGCTGCCGCAGGCAGGTACGCAGGACGTCGACCACCCGCACCAGCGCCGCATCGCCACGGGCATGGCCATAGCGGTCATTGATCGGCTTGAAGTCGTCCAGGTCCATGGCTATCAGCGACAACGGCTGGCGAAAGCGCTTGGCACGCTCGCACTCCAGTTGCAGCGCCTTCTCCAGCCGATAGCGGTTGGCAATGCGGGTCAACGCGTCGCGCTCGGCCAGCTCGCGGTTTTCGTCCAGCTGCCGCTGCAACTGCTGGTTCACCCAGGACAGCTCGCGGGTGCGTTCGGCCACCTGGCTTTCCAGCGACTGGTTCCTCTGCTCCAGTTGCGCCACCAGGCGCTTGTTGGCGTCGATGTTGCGGTGGGCACCGAGCATGCGCGCCACCGAGCCATCCTCGTTATGGGCGATGATGTAGCCGCTGTCTTCGATCCACAGGTAGCTGCCATCGTGGCAACGGCAGCGGTATTCGACCAGGTAATGCTCGTTGCGCTGGTTGATGTACGCCTCGAAATGCGCCATCACCCGCGAGTAGTCCTCCGGGTGGATCACGCTTTCCCAGGTGAGCACCGAGTTGGCCATGGAGTGACTGGGGTAGCCGAGCATGGCGTACCAGCCCGGGTTGCGATAGACGTAGCCGGTATTGGCATTCCAGTCCCAGATACCATCGCTGATCAGATCGAACAACGTATGCAACTGCTGTTCACTGAAGCCGGCGGGTACCGGCCGGGTTTCCTGACTCATGGACGCTCTCCCTGATGCCCAGCCACAAGTGGCATGCCTCTGACGGGCAAGCATATGCCTAGCGTGGCACCATCGGAATAGCCCCAACGCCCTATTTTCGCGGTGTTGACGACGGGCATGGCATTTGCCCCGTTCGGCCTCTGTGGGAGCAGGCGCTGCGGTGTAGGGCACCGGCTTCGCCGGTGTTCGCGGGCACACCCGCTCCCACAGACACCGTGCATGGCTTGGGGGCGCTCAAGCCAACTGCAACAGCGCCTCCTCCACTGCGGCAACCACCTGGTTGCCCTTGGCACCCGGCAGCCGCCATGCGGCGATGGTCATGCCCAGTGGCACCGCGCGGTCGATGGGGGCGACCAGTTCGCCGCTGTCGAGGTAACGTTGCACCAGGCTTCTGCGCCCTATCAGCACCCCGGCGGCCAGCAAGGCTTGCTGCAGGGCGATCGAGTACAGGGAAAAACCCGGCCCACGGGCAACGAACTTGTGCCCGGGCATCACCGCCCCCGTCCACACCGCCCAGTCGTTCCAGCCCACGTCGGCGATGCAACGGGCGTCGGCAAGGTCCTCGGGCTTGGCGATGCTGGCGGCCAGGGCCGGCACGCACACGGGCAGGACTTCTTCCGTGGCTATCCTGCGTTGCCAGCGCTCGGGCTTTTCGGTGTAGAACAGGCACAGGTCGAACGGGCTGCGCTTCAGGTTGGGCGGCTCATCCACCGCCGTCACCGAGATCTCGATGGGTGCCAGCAGCCGGGTCAGTTCCGGCAGGCGTGGCCCTATCCACAACTGCGCCAGGGCAGGCGATGTGACGATATGCACCCGCTGCGGTGCGGCCAGGCGGCGCAGTGTGCGCGCGGCGGCTTCCACCGCGTCGAACGCCTCGGTGAACTGGCCTTTCACGCTTTCGCCCAAGGGCGTCAGGCGCACGCCTTTGGCGTGGCGCTCGAACAAGGCCGCGCCATATTCGCTTTCCAGGGTCTTGACCAGGGCGGCGATGGCCCCCGGGGTCACCTTCAGCTCGAGTGCGGCACGGGCAAAACCGCCCAAGCGGGCTGATGCTTCGAAGGCACGCAGGGCATTGAGCTGCAGCGAGTGCCGGGTGGGAGTATCGAGGTACACGGTTTCAGGCCTATTTTTTTTAGGCCTACTATTCCAGAAATCTGACGTTGAGGCCAACTGTCGCGCGCATTAACGTGGGCGTACCGCCCTTGCACCGTCTGCACTCTTTCAAGGATTTCAAATGCCGTATCCAAACGGGACCCAAGCGTTCAGGCAAGGTGCCCACAGCGCCCTGCCATTGACCTCCGGCATCGTGCCCTTCGGCCTGATCACCGGGGTCACGGCGATCGGCATGGGCCTGTCGCCAACCGATGCCATCGGCATGACCTTGCTGTTCTACTCCGGTTCGGCGCAAATGGTGGTGATGCAGTTGATGCAAAGCGCCGCCCTGCCGGTGACCATGGTAGTCACCGCACTGGTGATCAACCTGCGCTTCCTGATGTACAGCGCCAGCCTGGCCCCGCACCTGGGCCAGCTGCCGCGCCGCCACAAGTGGCCGATGGCGTACATGCTGTCAGACCAGTCCTTCGCCCTGTGCACGCTGAAGATGGGCACAGGCGGGCTGGGGCAGCATGCCTACCCCTACTATGCCGGTACGGCAATCACCATGTTCTTTGGCTGGAACCTCTCGGTGCTGGCGGGCATGTACCTGGGCGCGAGCATTCCTGAAGACTGGTCGCTGGGTTTTGCCATTCCATTGTCATTCCTGGCCCTGTTGATACCCGGCATTCGCAATGCGGCCACGCTTGGCGCAGCGCTGACCGGCGGCGTGCTCGCCGTGCTGGCCGCCAACCTGCCCTACAACCTTGGCCTGCTGGCTGGCGCGCTGGGCGGCATCATCGCCGGGCTGGCCATCGAGAGCTGGCAAAAACAGCAAACCGTGGCAGACGCCAATACCGAGCAGGAAGCATCATGAGCGAAACGACCCAGTGGATAACCTTCATTCTGATCGGCCTGGGCACCTTCGCCATCCGCCTGTCGTTCATCGAGTTGCACACGGTGCTGCGCATCCCCCCACTGTTTCGCCGCGCCCTGGCGTATGTCCCGGCCAGTGTGCTGGCGGCATTGGTACTGCCGGCCGTGGTATTCCCTGACCGGCAGGCGGGGTTCGACTGGATGAACCCGCAGATACCAGCGGCGATACTGGCCGCGCTGGTGGCGTGGCGTACGCGCAGCACGATGCTGACGCTGATTGTGGGAATGGGAATGCTGTGGGCCTTGAAGCATCTGGGGATGTAGGAATACGCAGGTACAAGGCTTCCCGATTTCGCGTCACCAACACCGGGTGAACGCGGTAAGGGAGCGAAAGGAAATGGCGTCCCAGGCAGGAATTGAACCTGCAACCTTCCCCTTAGGAGGGGGATGCTCTATCCAATTGAGCTACTGAGACGCAAGTACCGGCAGCGGACGCTGCACAGCAGGACGGCCAGCATGTTAACCAGCATGCTGGCGTTTGTCATGCCTCACGCGGGCTTTTTCGCGTAATCCTTTTCTGCCAATGCTACACCTGCGGCAGCACGCCTTCATCACGCAGCAGCGCGAACAATGCCGCGACCGCGGTTTCCAGGGTGGTGGAGTTGTCCAGCACATGCAGCGACGGATCGGCCAGCGCCTGCAAGCGTGCATTACGTGCCAGGCGCTGCTCGACTTCCTCTGCGCTTTCCCGGCCACGGGCCACCAGGCGCTCGCGCAGCACCTCGTGCCGGACCTCGACCAGCACTGCCAACAGGTTCGGGTAGCGCCGACGCGCCTCGGCCAGATAGGCCCGCGAACCATTCACCAGCACCGCCCTGCCCTCCGCCAGCCACTGGTCCACCTGCAGTGGAATGCCGTAATCCAGACCATTGGCCCGCCAATGCATGGCGAAAGCGCCTTGCGCGCGCAGTGCTTCGAACTGTTCGGCCGAGACTCCATGGGCGGCTTCGCCCTTGGCTTCGGCCGACCGGGTAATGACGCGACGGGCGATTTCCACCCCCGCGGCTGCCAATCGCTCACGAGAAGCATCGATCAGGGAATCTTTCCCGGAACCCGACGGTCCTACCAGATATACCAACCGGCCTGTCCCTGATTGGCGGTCGCTTGCGTCATGTTGCATAGCCACTATGCTCTATGGAGGGAAACCGGCACATTCTAGGGGCTTTCCCGGCCTTTTGCTGCGTTTTACCAGTTTTTGACGGCAAAAGTCTGACGATTGGGCAAGCTGGAGCATGTAAAACTTTTCAAACCAGTACTCATTTCTGATAATTGGTACTGGCACAAAGCCTTTATCCGGCTCACTATTTGTCACAGAATTGACGCCAAGGAAACGGCGACCATGAGGCAAGATGAGCATCCATTTTTCACAGACGGTTGAACATTTCGTCGTCGCCACGGTCGTACTACCACCCCGTGCGGCCAATTTGAGAACCGCTTCCCCTGAACCAAAATCCGGTCAATTTATATGCGCCCAATGAAACAGGCTATTTATTCGAGCCGCACCGCTGACAAGTTCGTCGTCCGCCTGCCAGACGGGATGCGTGAGCGCATTGCCGAGGTAGCGCGCAACCATCACCGCAGCATGAACTCCGAAATCATCGCGCGCCTGGAACAGAGCCTTATCCAGGAAGGTGCGCTGGGTGACGAGTTGAGCATGCGCCTGGACAGCCCTGAACTGTCCCTGCATGAACGCGAGTTGCTGCAACGTTTCCGCCAACTATCGCACCGCCAGCAGAACGCGCTGGTCGCCCTCATCGCTCACGATGTGGAAATGGCTACCGACGCCTCCTGAGGTTTGCAGCCGTACATGAAAAAGCCAGCGTAAGCTGGCTTTTTTGTGGATGGCGATCCTGCAAGAGGCGCGATCCGTTTGTTTGGGGACCGCGGGCTACAGCAGGAACAGCGTGGCCAGCCCGAGGAAGATGAAGAACCCGCCGCTGTCGGTCACCGCGGTAATCATCACGCTGGAGCCCATCGCCGGGTCGCGCCCCAGGCGCGTCAGGGTCATCGGGATCAACACTCCCATCAAGGCCGCCAACAGCAGGTTCAAGGTCATCGCCGCAGTCATCACCAGGCCCAACGACCAGCTGCCATACAGCCAGAACGCCACCGCACCGATCACCCCGCCCCAGATCAGGCCGTTGAGCAGCGATACCGCCAGCTCCTTGCGCATCAGGCGGCTGGTGTTGCCCGGCGACACCTGGTCCAGCGCCATGGCGCGCACGATCATGGTGATGGTCTGGTTACCGGAGTTGCCACCAATACCCGCCACGATCGGCATCAGCGCAGCCAGGGCCACCAGCTTCTCGATCGAACCTTCGAACAGGCCGATCACACGCGACGCAACGAAAGCGGTAATCAGGTTGATGGCCAACCAGGCCCAGCGGTTGCGCAGCGAACGCCAGACCGAGGCGAAGATGTCTTCTTCCTCGCGCAAACCGGCCATGTTCAGCACTTCGCTTTCGCTTTCTTCACGAATCAGGTCGACCATTTCGTCGATGGTCAAGCGGCCGATCAGGCGTTCGTTCTTGTCCACGACCGGCGCAGATACCAGGTCATAACGCTCGAAGGCCTGCGCCGCATCATAGGCATCTTCCTCGGGGTGGAAGGAGACCGGGTCGGTCGCCATGACCTCCGCCACCTTCTTTTCCGGATCATTGACCAGCAGGCGCTTGATCGGCAATACACCCTTGAGAATGCCGTCATAGTCGACCACGAACAGTTTGTCGGTGTGGTTCGGCAGTTCTTTCAGGCGGCGCAGGTAGCGCAACACCACTTCCAGGCTGACGTCTTCGCGGATGGTGACCATCTCGAAGTCCATCAGCGCACCAACCTGCTCCTCGTCGTAGCTCAGCGCCGAACGCACGCGCTCGCGTTGCTGGGCATCGAGGGTTTCCATCAGCTCGTGAACAACGTCACGCGGCAGCTCAGGAGCCAGGTCGGCCAGCTCGTCGGCGTCCATTTCCTTGGCGGCGGCGAGCAGTTCGTGATCGTCCATGTCGGCGATCAGCGATTGCCGCACGGCGTCGGACACTTCCAGCAGGATGTCGCCATCGCGATCCGAGCGCACCAGCTGCCAGACCGTCAGGCGGTCTTCCAGGGGCAAGGCTTCGAGGATGTAGGCGATGTCGGCGGGGTGCAGGTCATCGAGCTTGCGCTGCAGCTCGACGAGGTTCTGGCGGTGGACCAGGTTTTCCACCAGGTCGTTGTGGGCGCCTTCCTGACGGTGGGTCAGGTCTTCGACCACGCGCTGGCGTTGCAGCAGTTCGACCACCTGGGCCAGGCGGTCCTGCAGGCTTTCCTGCGCTTTTTTTACTTCTACTTCAGTCATAGGCGAACTCCACTCCCAGCAGCGGAGCACGCCGGGAGAATCAATCGGTCAGATCTTTCTGTATGAATCTTGTTAGCGAGTAACTACTGGGTAAGTCCATGGTGGTTTTCCACAAGCCCCGGCGGGGCTGACGGGCGCAATCATACACTGCTAAAGCTGTCAGATCGCTTAAAATTTTGGCCAGAACAATCGTTTGCGTGATAAAGCTGGGACAACGCTCGAAGCTATCAGTGCGACGGTGGGTCTGGCGGTCAAGTTACATTTGTTGTGTGCCTGGATGTGTATGCGGTGCCTGATCGATACTGGGGCTGCTTTGCAGCCCATCGCGACACAAGGCCGCTCCTACAAGGGATCGCGTACTTCTGTAGGAGCGGCCTTGTGTCGCGAAAGGGTTGCGCAGCGACCCCAAAGGCACACGCTCAATCTACAGAAGAGCTTAGATCGACATCACCAACAATTCATTGGCACAGAAAAACAAAAAGCCCGCTCAAATGAGCGGGCTTCTTGATTTGGTGTGGCGCCACATTTGTTGTGTGCCCGGATGTGCATGCGGTGCCTGATCGATCTTGGGGCTGCTTTGCAGCCCATCGCGACACAAGGCCGCTCCTACAAGGGATCGCGTACTTCTGTAGGAGCGGCCTTGTGTCGCGAAAGGGTCGCGCAGCGGCCCCCAAAGGCACACGCTCAATCTACAGAAGAGCTTAGATCGACATCACCAACAATTCATTGGCGCAGAAAAACAAAAAGCCCGCTCAATTGAGCGGGCTTCTTGATTTGGTATGGCGCCACATTTGTTGTGTGCCTGGATGTGCATGCGGTGCCTGATCGATCTCGGGGCTGCTTTGCAGCCCATCGCGACACAAGGCCGCTCCTACAAGGGATTGCGTACTTCTGTAGGAGCGGCCTTGTGTCGCGAAAGGGTCGCGCAGCGGCCCCCCAAAGGCACACGCTCAATCTACAGAAGAGCTTAGATCGACATCACCAACAATTCATTGGCACAGAAAAACAAAAAGCCCGCTCAATTGAGCGGGCTTCTTGATTTGGTGTGGCGCCACATTTGTTGTGGGCCCGGATGTGCATGCGGTGCCTGATCGATCTTGGGGCTGCTTTGCAGCCCATCGCGACACAAGGCCGCTCCTACAAGGGATCGCGTACTTCTGTAGGAGCGGCCTTGTGTCGCGAAAGGGTCGCGCAGCGGCCCCCAAAGGCACACGCTCAATCTACAGAAGAGCTTAGATCGACATCACCAACAATTCATTGGCGCATAAAAACAAAAAGCCCGCTCAATTGAGCGGGCTTCTTGATTTGGTATGGCGCCACATTTGTTGTGTGCCTGGATGTGCATGCGGTGCCTGATCGATCTCGGGGCTGCTTTGCAGCCCATCGCGACACAAGGCCGCTCCTACAAGGGATTGCGTACTTCTGTAGGAGCGGCCTTGTGTCGCGAAAGGGTCGCGCAGCGGCCCCCCAAAGGCACACGCTCAATCTACAGAAGAGCTTAGATCGACATCACCAACAATTCATTGGCACAGAAAAACAAAAAGCCCGCTCAATTGAGCGGGCTTCTTGATTTGGTGTGGCGCCACATTTGTTGTGGGCCCGGATGTGCATGCGGTGCCTGATCGATCTTGGGGCTGCTTTGCAGCCCATCGCGACACAAGGCCGCTCCTACAAGGGATCGCGTACTTCTGTAGGAGCGGCCTTGTGTCGCGAAAGGGTCGCACAGCGGCCCCAAAGGCACACGCGCAATCTACAGAAGAGCTTAGATCGACATCACCAACAATTCATTGGCGCATAAAAACAAAAAGCCCGCTCAAATGAGCGGGCTTCTTGATTTGGTGTGGCGGACTCAGGAGGATTCGAACCTCCGACCGCTCGGTTCGTAGCCGAGTACTCTATCCAGCTGAGCTATGAGTCCGTGGTGGTATTTTTTAGACCAGGTTACCACTGGTTGGTTGAAGTGCCTTTGCAAGCAGAGCCACCTCAAAAAGTGGCGGACTCAGCAGGATTCGAACCTGCGACCGCTCGGTTCGTAGCCGAGTACTCTATCCAGCTGAGCTATGAGTCCGCGATGGTAGTTTTAGACCAGATTACCACTGGTTGTTTGAAGCAGCCTTGCAAACAAAGCCACTTCAAAAGTGGCGGACTCAGGAGGATTCGAACCTCCGACCGCTCGGTTCGTAGCCGAGTACTCTATCCAGCTGAGCTATGAGTCCGTGTCTTGCCGCGCATTATAGGTCGCTGAAACATTTTTGCAAGAACTTTTTCGTTTAAAATCAACTACTTAGCGTTCTTACTGTTTACAGCGCCCTAAGCGAATAATGGCGGTGAAGGGGGGATTCGAACCCCCGATACCCTTATGAGGTATACTCCCTTAGCAGGGGAGCGCCTTCGGCCACTCGGCCACCTCACCGCAACACGAGGCGAATATTAAACAGGCTCTTCCTCGTTTGCAACCCTTTTTTTGAAAAAAACTTCAAAAAAATTAAAGGCTTGGCTCCTCGTCCTTCTCTTTCTTGATCCGCAGGTAGATTTCCTCGCGGTGCACAGCCACTTCTTTCGGGGCGCTGACGCCAATACGCACCTGGTTGCCTTTGACGCCGAGCACCGTCACGGTGATCTCGCCGTCTCCAATGATCAGGCTCTCGGCGCACCGACGAGTCAGAATCAACATAGCTTTCTCCTTACGCAAACATTCAGGGGTAACAGTCTTGGGTGTCGAGGCCTGGTCGTGGACGACGACCTGGGCCCGGTTGATCGCCACACAGGGCAGGACGGGCCTGCGTGGCGAGCAGAAACGCGAAGGGCGCGGCAAGCCGCGCCCTTCCAGGCAGCGTATTACTCGCTCTGTCGTGCCGGAGCGTCGAGCTCGAACGCGGTGTGCAGCGCGCGTACGGCCAGCTCCAGGTACTTCTCTTCGATCACGACCGAAACCTTGATCTCGGAGGTGGAGATCATCTGGATGTTGATGCTCTCCTTGGCCAGGGCTTCGAACATGCGGCTGGCAACACCGGCGTGCGAACGCATGCCGACGCCGACGATCGAGACCTTGGCGATCTTGGTGTCGCCGATCACTTCACGGGCACCGATTTCGCGGGCAGTGTTTTCCAGCACGCTCTGCGCCTTCTCGTACTCGTTGCGGTGTACGGTGAAGGTGAAGTCGGTGGTGTTATCGTGGGCAACGTTCTGCACGATCATGTCGACCTCGATGTTCGAGGCGCTGATCGGGCCGAGGATCTTGAAGGCCACGCCCGGGGTGTCCGGCACGCCGCGAATGGTCAGCTTGGCTTCATCACGGTTGAAGGCGATACCGGAAATGATCGGCTGTTCCATGGATTCCTCTTCATCAATGGTAATGAGGGTACCCGGACCCTCCTTGAAGCTGTGCAGCACGCGCAGCGGAACGTTGTACTTGCCGGCGAACTCCACCGAACGGATCTGCAGCACCTTGGAACCGAGGCTGGCCATTTCCAGCATCTCTTCGAAGGTGATCTTCTCCAGGCGCTGGGCCTGTGGCACAACGCGCGGGTCGGTGGTGTAGACGCCATCGACGTCGGTGTAGATCTGGCACTCGTCAGCCTTCAGCGCAGCCGCCAGGGCCACGCCTGTGGTGTCGGAGCCACCACGGCCCAGGGTGGTGATGCTGCCGTGCTCGTCGACGCCCTGGAAGCCCGCTACCACGACCACGCGGCCTTCCTTGAGGTCGGCACGAATCTTCTGGTCGTCGATCTGCAGGATGCGCGCCTTGTTGTGCGCGCTGTCGGTGAGAATGCGCACCTGGTTGCCGGTGTAGGACACCGCTGGCACACCACGCTTGATCAAGGCCATGGTCAGCAAGGCAATGGTGACCTGCTCACCGGTCGACACGATCACATCCAGTTCACGCGGAACCGGCTGATCGGTGATCTGCTTGGCCAGGTCGATCAGGCGATTGGTTTCACCGCTCATGGCCGACAACACAACCACCAGGTCGTCGCCCGCCTCACGGTGTTTCTTGACCTTATCGGCTACCTGCTCGATCCGCTCGATGGAACCGACAGAGGTGCCGCCAAATTTCTGTACGATCAACGCCATTTCAATGGTGCCTCAGCCCATACAGGGCCCCAAAAAACAATCCAACATGAAGAGGCCGGATGGGAGTGGCCTGTGTGGCTAATTCTTGCACCCAAATTCGGCACCAGGATTCGCCTCGCTGCGTTGCCACTCCTCGCCGTAGCCCGGCTACGACTCGTCGCGGCGCCTTGCGCGGCAAACCCTGGCACTCGAATTTGAGCGCAAGAATTAGCCGTACAGGCCACTAGACCGCCGGCCCCCTCATCTCAAAGTCCCTGCTCTGCGAATGGCACGGCCAGCGCCAGGGCCTGGTCCAGTGCAGCGACGTCGACGCCACCACCCTGGGCCATGTCCGGACGGCCACCGCCCTTGCCCCCCACCGCCGCAGCGGCTTGTTTCATCAGATCGCCAGCCTTGAGTTGGCTGGAGAGGTCCTTGGTCACGCCGGCCACCAGCACGACCTTGCCCTCATGCTCGCTGCCCAGCAGGATCACTGCGTGGCCGAGCTTGTTCTTCAGCTGATCGACCAGCGCCAGCAGGGCCTTGCCGTCCTGCCCATCCAGGCGGGCGGCGAGCACCTTGGCGCCCTTGACCTCAACGGCCGCGTTGGAGAGATCATCCCCGGCGGCGCTGGCGGCCTTGGCCTGCAGCTGTTCCAGCTGCTTCTCCAGCTGGCGGTTGCGCTCGAGCACAGCCGACAGCTTGTCGATCAGGTTGTCGCGGTTACCCTTCACCAGCTGCGCGGCTTCCTTGACCTGCTCTTCGGCAGCGTTCAGGTAGGCCAGCGCAGCAGCGCCGGTGACCGCTTCGATACGGCGCACGCCAGAGGCCACGCCGCCTTCGCTGATGATCTTGAACAGGCTGATGTCACCGGTGCGCTTGGCGTGGATACCGCCGCACAGCTCCACCGAGAAATCGCCGCCCATGCTCAGCACACGCACGGTGTCGCCGTACTTCTCACCGAACAGCGCCATGGCACCCTTGGCCTTGGCGGTTTCGATGTCGGTCAGTTCGGTTTCCACCGCAGTGTTCTTGCGCACTTCGCGGTTGACGATGTCTTCCAGGGCCTTGATCTGCTCCGGTTTCACCGCCTCGAAGTGGCTGAAGTCGAAACGCAGGCGCTGGCTGTCGACCAGCGAGCCTTTCTGCTGCACGTGCTCGCCCAGTACCTGGCGCAGCGCTTCGTGCAGCAGGTGGGTGGCGGAGTGGTTCAGCGAGGTGGCGTGCTGCACGTCGGAATCGACCTTGGCCTGGACCGGCGAACCGATCACCAGCGCACCGCTGGCAACCACGCCGTGGTGCAGGAAGGCACCACCGGTCTTGGTGGTGTCGCGCACGTCGAAGCGCGCAGCGCCAGCCTGCAGGTAGCCGGTGTCGCCCACCTGGCCACCGGA
The DNA here is from genome assembly GCF_002112825.1 of Pseudomonas sp. B5(2017). Lineage (NCBI taxonomy): Bacteria > Pseudomonadati > Pseudomonadota > Gammaproteobacteria > Pseudomonadales > Pseudomonadaceae > Pseudomonas > Pseudomonas sp. B5(2017). Next base: position 118,858 of record NZ_NEIR01000004.1, on the reverse strand, counting down.
TTCGGCGTAGAACGGCGTGCGGTCGAGCACGACCACGCCCTGCTCGCCTTCACCCAGCTGGTCGACGGCCTGGCCGTCCTTGTACAGGGCGATGATCTTGCCCTGGCCTTCGGTGGCCTCGTAGCCGAGGAACTCGGTAGCGCTGTCGACCTTGACCAGGCTGTTGTAGTCCATGCCGAAGGCGCTGGCGGAACGGGCGCGCTCACGCTGGGCGTCCATTTCGCGCTCGAAGCCGGCTTCGTCGATGGTCAGCTCGCGCTCGCGGGCGATGTCGGCGGTCAGGTCCATCGGGAAGCCGTAGGTGTCGTACAGCTTGAACACCACATCGCCCGGCACCACATCGCCCTTCAGCTGGGCCAAGTCCTGCTCGAGGATGCGCAGGCCCTGCTCCAGGGTCTTGGCGAACTGTTCTTCTTCAGCCTTGAGCACGCGTTCGATGTGCGCCTGCTGGCTGTTCAGTTCCGGGAAGGCCTCGCCCATTTCGGCGACCAGCGCGGCAACGATCTGGTAGAAGAAGCTGCCTTTGGCGCCCAGCTTGTTACCGTGGCGGCAGGCACGACGAATGATGCGGCGCAGCACGTAGCCACGGCCTTCGTTGGACGGCAGCACGCCGTCGGCGATCAGGAATCCGCACGAACGGATGTGGTCGGCGACCACTTTCAGCGAGGCCTGGCCCTCATTGCCGCAACCGATGGCCTTGGCCGCGGCCGACAGCAGGTTCTGGAACAGGTCGATCTCGTAGTTCGAGTGCACGTGCTGCAGCACGGCGCTGACGCGCTCCAGGCCCATGCCGGTGTCCACCGACGGCGCTGGCAGCGGGTGCAGCACGCCGTCGGCGGTGCGGTTGAACTGCATGAAGACGTTGTTCCAGATCTCGATGTAGCGGTCACCGTCTTCTTCCGGCGAGCCGGGTGGGCCGCCCCAGATGTCCGGGCCGTGGTCGTAGAAGATCTCGGTGCACGGGCCACACGGGCCGGTGTCGCCCATGGTCCAGAAGTTGTCGGAGGCGTACGGGGCGCCCTTGTTGTCGCCGATGCGCACCATGCGCTCGGCCGGCACGCCGACTTCCTTGGTCCAGATATCGTAGGCTTCGTCGTCAGTGGCGTAGACGGTGACCCAGAGCTTTTCCTTGGGCAGGTTCAGCCATTTTTCCGAAGTCAGGAAGGTCCAGGCGAAGGTGATCGCATCGCGCTTGAAATAGTCACCAAAGCTGAAGTTGCCCAGCATTTCGAAGAAAGTGTGGTGACGCGCGGTGTAACCGACGTTTTCCAGGTCGTTGTGCTTGCCACCGGCGCGCACGCACTTCTGGCTGCTGACGGCACGCGTGTAGGCACGCTTCTCCGCACCGAGGAAGCAGTCCTTGAACTGGTTCATGCCGGCATTGGTGAACAGCAGGGTCGGGTCGTTGTTCGGGATCAGCGAACTGGAGGCGACTCGGGTATGTCCCTGCTCTTCGAAGAAGCGAAGGAAGGCTTCACGGATTTCTGCGCTTTTCATAGGTTCTTCCACGGAAACGGCGGCCGTTTGGGCTAATACGTCGAATCGACGAAACGACGGCAAAGGGCGCCATTATAGCCAGCCTGAACGGGAGATACAGTGTGTTTGTACACCAGAACAGCAATCGGCGGATGAAAAGCCGTTCATGAGCACGGCCAGGGCGGAAAAGCAGACCTGCAGGCCCACCCATGCGGTACATAAGCAACACCTGACCCGCGCAGTGGAGCGTGATCCTGCCGGCCCACCCTCGCTGCCGGAGCACTCCATGCCTGAGCTGAACCTGTCCAAACTCCACTCGGATCCACACCCACTGCCTCACGAGGCTACCCTGGCCAATCCGAACCCGATCTACTACATAGATGCTCGCGAACCTGGTTACGCCCAGACCGCCTTTCCCAATGAAGACAACCCCCAGCAGCAGACCGAGGTCAAGTACATCCAGGCTGACCCCAACGTGCGAATCACCCTGGAACACACTTACCCGTTGGGGCGACGCTATCGCCGCAACACCCAGAACAGCGAGCTGCTGGTCTTCAACGTGGCCCCGCGTGCGCTGCGCGCGGATGAGCAGCAAAAGCGCGTACGTATCGCCCCTCGCGAATGCCTGCTGGAAGTGACCATCAACGATGCGGTATTCATGGTCGCCGCGCATACCGCCCAAGCCATCGCCATTCGCCTCACCGATGGCAATCACCACGTCGTCATCGCCCCGGAGGTGAAGAAGACGGTGCTGATCGACATGATAGGGAGCGGCAACAGGATCGAGACCGGCGCAGGTATCGTCCATATCGACGCCCATACCGGCACGCACCAGATTGTGGTCGGTAGCGGCCCGGTACTCATCGACAAGGGCGACGCGGTTGTCAACGTCACGGGGCACCGCCTGCTTGGCCGCGAGTCCTCCAGGGTCGAGCTCTACCGCGATACCGAAAACGATGCACGACTGGCCCGACCCGTGACAGCCGAACATCAGACCCTGGGCAATATCGGCGTGCGAGTGACGGGTAGCGACCCGTTCAGGCAAGCAGCACAGGATGCGCTGGAGCTCCTGCGCAAACTACCCTGCGGCCAGGCGCTACTGGCGGCCCTGGATAAAAAGGCCGGGCAGTCCGGGACACCGATCAGCCTGATCGAAGCATCCAGACACCAATTCACGACCTATACACCCAGCGACCACGAAGAAGATGAAGACGAAGGCCACTTCATCATCGACGAAAACCAGAGTAGCTGGGGCTACAGCGGCGGCACCCTGGCATACAACCCAGGCTGGTCGACCGCTGCGCAACTGCCACTACTCGACCTTTACCGCTGCCTTTGCCAAGGCTGGAACTCGATGTCAGGCACCGTCTTTCCGGGCCAGACCGAGGTTCAAGGCAAAAACGGCGCTTATCCGGTGGACAACCTGCTGCTGCAAAGCATCGGCTTACCCACCGATTGCAGGTTCACATTCGGCGGCAGCACCGCCCTGAACACCAACCCACCCGCCTTCACTGAAAACGGGCTGCGCCAGGCGCTGCAACTGGAGCTGCGCACACAGCCGTGAGCCCAGTGTATCGGGGCCAGCTCAGCCTAGTCGCTGGCCGGAGTCAGGAACGATCAGAATCCCCGCCCTGAGGCCATTCTTGACCTTGGGGTTGGGGAAGATGATGCGCGCGCCCTCCTCCTCGACTACCCAGCGCGTCTCGGCCAGGTCTTCGGCCAGCAGGTAACCCTTGCTCAGCTCGGAGAAATTCTCGATGTCCGCCGGCAGGTGCAGGTGGAAGCTGTCGCTGTGCTTGATGATCTCGCGGGACACGCTGAACAGCTGCAAGCCATCCAGAGAGCCTTCGCCCTGTGGCTCGGTGTCTTCGATGATGTGAATCAGCCTCGCTTCCAGCTTGTCGAGGTTGACCAGCTCGTTCTGACCGAACGGGCGGGCCTTGCCCAGCTCCAGGGTGAAGGCTTCGGCCTCCAGCTGCTCGTAGGTGAAGGCACTGAAGGTGATGGAGGATTTGCTTTGCAGCAACACCGCCTCCATGCCCGCCGCCGCCAGGCGTGCCAGCTCGCGACGGGAATGCTTGCGCCCCTCTTTATAAGGGTACAAGGCGAACTGCTCGATCTTCGAGCCGCGGATGGCGGTATGCAGGTCGTAGTGCAGGCGGCTGCGCCCCGGCTTGCTGAAGAACACCCGGGCGAACTGTTCCAGCTCGGCGGCACGCAATGCCTCGAAGCCACTGGACAGCTCGTGGCGGCCGTTGAACAGGCGGTTGATGTCCTGCTCGATGAAGCGCTCGCCCTTGCGGATCGCTGCCGGGTTGCCGAACAGGAACAGCACCCGGGCCTTGGGTTTGATCTTGCCGTTGGCCACGCCATGCAGCAGCCGCTCGAGCAACTCGATCGGTGCCGTTTCGTTGCCGTGGATGCCGGCGGACAACAGCAAGTCCAGCCCGCAATCCTCGCTTTCGGCCGGGCGCACTTCGAGCGCGCCCTCCCCCAGCCAACGCAAACGCGCGCCCTTGGGTGTCACTTGGGTCTTCTCGGCCGGTTCGTGATCGGTGAGGGTCAGCTCAAGCAATTTGCCAAGGGCGAGCATAGGTACTTCCTTAGTGGTGGTGGCCGCAGTCGGGGCCATGGACGTGATCGTCGTCTTCGCCGACCTCCGCCGGTTCCATTTCCAGCTGCAGGCTGACCAGGTTGGTGGCCATCGGGCGCAGCAGCAGGTTGGCGTACTCGGTGTCGTCTTCCTCGACATCCACGCCGATCAGCAGCTGGCCACGACCATCCTGCTGAATCCACACTTCCTTGCCTTGCCAGACCACGGCAAAGCGGGTGCAGGAAGTTTCCAGCTGGGTGCCGTCTTCATCTTCCAGGATAAGGCGCAGGGCGTCGGTCATTGCAAAGTCTCTCTTCAAGGTTGGCGTTGGAACGGATACACCGAGCCCAACTTCAGGATCTGGGTCAATTCGTCCAGTGCCGTACGGCATTCCACCAGCAACTGCGGGTCGGCCAGGTCCGCCTCGCCAAGGCGATCGCGGTAATGCTTGTCGACCCACAGCAGCAGGGTGTCGTACAGCGAGGCGGTCATGATAACGCCTTGGTTGACCGCTGCCAGTTCCGTTTCCTTCAACGCCACGCGCAAACGCAGGCAAGCCGGCCCACCGCCGTTCTGCATGCTCTGCTTGAGGTCGAACACCTTGACCTCTTTCACCGCGCCGCCCTGGCTGGTCAACTGGCCCAGGTAGGCCCAGACCCGCTCGTTGTTGCGGCATTCTTCCGGCACCACCAACAGCATGGAGCCGTCGTCGCGGCTGAGCAGCTGGCTGTTGAACAGGTAGGAACGCACCGCGTCCTCCACCGTCACCGCTGCCCGCGGCACGCAGATGGCCTGGAAGTTGCCACCCTTGCTGGCCAGTTTAGCTCGCAGCTGGCCAAGTACCGCGTCGGTGTCGAGGAAAGCGTCCTCGTGATAGAACAGCACCTCGCCGTTACCCACCGCAATCACATCGTTGTGGAACACGCCCTGGTCGATCACGGCCGGGTTCTGTTGAGCGTAGACCACGCCGTCATCGCTCAGGCCATGCAGCCGGGCCACAGCCTGGGAGGCTTCCAGGGTTTGCCGGGCCGGGTACTTCTGCGGCGCCGGGTAGCGGCTGTCGAAGGCGCTGCGGCCGTAGACGAAGAACTCCACGCCGGCCTCGCCATATGCACGGCAGAAGCGCGTGTGGTTGGCCGCCCCCTCGTCACCGAACTGCGCCACGGCAGGCAGTGCCTCGTGGTGGGCAAAGTGCTTGTCGTTGCTGAACATGGCACCCAGCACTCGGCTGGTGGTCGGGTGCTCGATACTGCGGTGGTACTTGCAGTTGAGGTTGGCAGCAGTGAAGTGCACGCGGCCATCGGCAGTGTCGGCACTGGGGCTGACCGTGGCGGCGTTGGCCACCCACATGCTCGAGGCCGAGCAGCTGGCCACCAGCAATGGCATGGCCTCCTTGGCGGCACGCTGGATCACTTCGGCATCGCTGCCGCTGAAGCCCAGGCGACGCAGTGCGGCCACGTCCGGGCGCTCCTGCGGCGCCAGCACGCCCTGCTTGAAGCCCATGTCGGCCAGCGCTTTCATCTTCGCCAGGCCCTGACGCGCGGCTTCGCGCGGGTTGGAACCCTGCTGGCTGTTGCTCTGCGAAGCCACGTTGCCGTAGGACAGGCCGCCATAGTTGTGGGTAGGCCCCACCAGGCCATCAAAATTCACTTCATAGGATTTCATCGGCTAGGCTCCGTGACCTGTTGTTATAGGGTGACGCCCGGCGTCAGGGTTGCCGGCAAGGCAAGGCTGGCGGTCTCCAGCGAAGCCACGGGGTAAGCGCAGTAGTCCGCCGCGTAATAGGCGCTGGCGCGATGGTTGCCACTGGCGCCCACGCCGCCGAACGGTGCACTGCTGGCGGCACCGGTCAGTTGCTTGTTCCAGTTGACGATGCCAGCGCGGCTGCGCAGCCAGAAGTACTGGTAACGGGCGCGGGAGTCGGACAGCAAACCGGCAGCCAGGCCGTACTGGGTGTTGTTGGCCTCATCGATGGCGGCATCGAAGTCGGCATAGCGGATCACCTGCAGCAGCGGGCCGAAGAACTCTTCGTCCGGGCGCTCGGCCACAGCGGTGACATCGACAATGCCCGGGGTCAGCAGTGCGGCATCGGCCTGTGGCTGGGTCATTTCCAGCAGCTTCACGGCGCCCTTGGCGACCAGTTCGGCCTGGGCTGCAATCAGCGCCCGCGCTGCCTGCAGCGAAATCACCGAGCCCATGAACGGCGCCGGTTGCTGGTCGAACGCACCGACCGTGATGGATCTGCTCACCTCGACCAGGCGCGCGATCAGCGCATCGCCCCAGGCGCCTTGCGGCACCAGCAGACGGCGGGCGCAGGTGCAGCGCTGGCCGGCGGAAATGAACGCCGACTGGATAATGGTATACACCGCCGCATCGAGGTCCTTGACCTCGTCCACCACCAGCGGGTTGTTGCCGCCCATCTCCAGGGCCAGGATCTTGTCCGGGCGGCCGGCGAACTGCTGGTGCAACAGGTTGCCGGTGCGGCTGGAGCCGGTGAAGAACAGGCCATCGATACCCGGGTTGGCGGCCAGCGCCACACCGGTTTCGCGCGCGCCCTGCACCAGGTTGAGCACACCCGCCGGCAGCCCGGCGGCAATCCAGCAATTGACGGTCAGCTCGGCGACCTTGGGCGTCAGCTCACTGGGCTTGAACACCACACAGTTGCCCGCCAGCAGCGCCGGCACGATATGGCCGTTGGGCAGGTGGCCGGGGAAGTTGTATGGGCCGAACACCGCCACCACACCATGGGGCTTGTGCCGCAGCACGGCCGTGGCATCGGCCAACGGGCCGCTCTTTTCGCCGGTGCGCTCGCGGTAGCTCTGCACCGAGATCGCTACCTTGTTGATCATGCTGGTGACTTCGGTCGCCGACTCCCACAGGGGCTTGCCGGTTTCCTCACCAATGCACTGGGCCATGGCTTCGGCATGCGCTTTCAGTTGCGTGGCGAACTTCTCCAGCAAATCGATACGCGCCTCCAGGCTCAATTGCGCCCAGGCCGGGAAGGCCTGACGGGCTGCCTGCACGGCGGCATCCACCTGGCTGGCGTCAGCACCCCGCCCCTCCCAGACGACGGCTTGCGTCACCGGGTTGAGCGACTGCAGGGTTTCGCCCTGGCCAACCTGCCAATTGCCTGCGATGTAATGCGTGGTCATTTACTGGGCCTCCCGGCTTGCCGACAGCGGCACGGCGCGCACGTTGTCGCCGGCGCCCATGCGCAGGCGCTTGGCGGTCAGGGGGTCGACCACCAGGGTACCGGCAGCCAGCCGCGCAGGTGCGGCCGTGATGCGACAGTCGTCGCGCTTGCGGTTGTGGATGATGTAAGGCGTCGCGTCATCGCCCGGCGTGCCCACCGCCAGCACCAGGGTCTGGCTCTCGCGCACGGCGCGGATCTTGGAGGTGTCGCACTCGATGGCGGGGCCGGCGTCGAAGATGTCGACGTAGCCCTGATAGTTGAAGCCTTCCTGCTTGAGCATCGCCAGCGCCGGCTCGGTGTCCTTGTGCACGCGGCCGATCACGTTGCGCGCCGCTTCGGACAGGAAGCAGGTGTACAGCGGGAACTTCGGCATCAATTCGGCAATAAACGACTTGTTGCCCACCCCGGTGAGGTAGTCGGCCTGGCTGAACTCCATCTTGAAGAAGTGCCGGCCCAGGCTTTCCCAGAACGGCGAGCGGCCCTGCTCGTCGGACATGCCGCGCATTTCGGCGATGATCTTCTTGCCGAACAGCTCGGGGAACTCGGCGATGAACAGCATGCGCGCCCGCGACAGCAGGCGGCCGTTGAGGCCGGAGCGGTAGTCGCTGCGCAGGAACAGCGAGCACAGTTCGGAGTTGCCGGTCAGATCGTTGGCCAGGAACAGGGTGGGGATTTCGCGGTAGATCTTCAGCTCCTGCGAGGCGCTGACGGTCAGGCCGACCCGGTAGTTGTACCAAGGCTCGCGCAGGCCGACGGCACCGGCGATGGCACTGATGCCCACCACCATGCCTTCGTCGTTTTCCAGCACGAACAGGTAGTCGGTGTCGCCACGCTCGGCTTCGCCGCGGAAGCTCTTCTCCGCCCAGCCAACGCGATGCCCCAGGCGCTCTTCGTTGGCCGGCAGCGTGGTCAGCCCGGTGGTACCGGTGCTGCGTGCCAATTCGATCAACGCAGGCAAATCGCTGCTGCGTACAGGACGAACGATCATGCTATCTCCTTTTGCGGCGGCGGCGGCCGGCGCGAAACTCTTCTAACGCATCAATCCCGAAACGTCTGTTGCCAGACCTCAGACCGCAACCAGACGCACGCTGGCACCCTCGCCCACCCCCAGTGCCTCGGCGGCGGCCGGGCTCAGGCTGACCGGTTTGCCCGGCACCCAGTCCAGGTCCAGCAGTACCGCGCGGTAATCCTGCAACTGGCCGTTGCACACCAGGTACGGGCGCCCGCCCTTGACCGGGGTGACCTCGAGCTTCACCGGCACCACCCGGCTCTGGGCGATCGAGCGGATACCCGAGGTACGCGCATGCAGGGTCGGGCCGCCATCGAAGATGTCGATGTAGTGCTCGGTCTCGAAGCCTTCGCGCATGAGGATGTCGAAGGTAATCTGCGCCCGCGGGTGCACCTGGCCCATGGCTTCCTGCGCCAGGTCAGGCAGCAGCGGCACGTAGATCGGGTAGTGCGGCATCAGTTCGGCGAGGAAGGTGCGGCTCTTCAGGCCGCACAGGCGCTCGGCGTGGGCATAGTTGAGGTCGAAGAAGTTGCGGCCGATGGCATCCCAGAACGGCGATTCACCCTGCTCGTCGCTGTAGCCGACGATCTCGGTCACCACCGAGTCGGCGAAACGCTCCGGGTGGGCGGCCATGAACAGCAGGCGACCGCGCGAATTGAGCTCGGCCCAGCCACTGTTCACCAGTTCCGGCAGCACATAGAAGCTGGTCAGCAGGCTGTTGCCGGTCAGGTCATGGCACAGCGACAACACGTGGATCTTGTTATGGATCTTCAGCTCGCGCGAGGCGTGCACGAAGGTCTCGTTACGAAAACTGTAGAACGGCTCGGAGTAGCCGGCCGAAGCTACGATGGCCGAGCAACCGGCCAGCTTGCCGGTTTCGCTGTCCTCGAGCACGAAGAAGTAGCTTTCTTCACCGTTGAAGCTGACCTCGGCGGCGAAGGAAGTCTCGGATGCGGCGATCTTGTCGCCCAGGCGAGCGGTGTCGTCCGGCAGCGAGGTGACACCAATGGGGCTGTCTGCAGCCATGCGCTGCACTTCGTTCAGATCAGCCATTTGCGCGGGGCGCATCACCAGCATGGTGTCACTCCTTTGGAATACGGGCCGCTCACGGCGGCACGGAAAAACGGCAGGTGCACTGGCACCTGCACTGGAATCGGGTATCACCGGCCCGGTGCAGGCTCGGGTTGAGCCTGTACCAAGGCCGGCGAAGGAACCGCAGGCGGATCAGCCCTTGGTCAGGGTGGCCACGGCGCGCTCGAAGCGGTCCAGACCTTCGTCGATGTCGGCGTCTTCAACTACCAGGCTTGGCGCGAAGCGGACCACGTCCGGGCCGGCCTGCAGCACCATCACGCCTTCTTTCTCGGCGGCGTTGAGCACGTCCTTGGCCTTGCCTTTCCAGGCCTCGGTCAACACACAGCCCAGCAGCAGGCCAACGCCACGCACCTGGCTGAACAGGTTGTACTTCTGGCCGATCTGCTCCAGGCGGACCTTGAAGCGCTCATGCTTGGCCTTGATGCCGGCCAGGGTTTCCGGGGTGTTGACCACATCCAGCACCGCGCAGGCGACGGCGCAGCCCAGCGGGTTGCCGCCATAGGTGGTGCCGTGGGTGCCGACGGCCAGGTGCTTGGCCAGCTCGGTGGTGGTCAGCATGGCACCGATCGGGAAACCGCCGCCCAGGCTCTTGGCGCTGGTCAGGATGTCCGGGGTAACGCCGTAGTGCTGGTAGGCATACAGCGAACCGGTACGGCCAACGCCGGTCTGCACTTCGTCGAAGATCAGCAGGGCGTTGTGTTCGTCACACAGTTTGCGCGCGCCTTCCAGGTAGGCCTTGTCGGCCGGCACCACGCCGCTCTCGCCCTGGATCGGCTCGATCACCACGGCGCAGGTCTTGTCGGAAATCTGTGCTTTCAGCGCTTCCAGGTCGTTGTACGGCACATGGCTGATGCCGGTGATCTTCGGGCCGAAGCCATCGGAGTATTTCGGCTGGCCACCGACGCTTACGGTGAACAGGGTACGGCCGTGGAAGCTGTTCACGGTGGCGATGATTTCGTGCTTTTCCGGGCCGAAGCGGTCGTGGGCAACGCGACGGGCCAGCTTGAAGGCGGCCTCGTTGGACTCGGCGCCGGAGTTGCAGAAGAACGCACGGTCGGCAAAGGTGGCGTCCACCAGCTTGTGGGCCAGGCGCAGGGCCGGCTCGTTGGTGAACACGTTGGATACGTGCCAGAGGGTGTTGGCTTGCTCGGTCAGGGCCTTGACCAGTGCCGGGTGGCAGTGGCCCAGGGCGTTGACCGCGATGCCACCGGCAAAGTCGATCAATTCGCGACCCGACTGGTCCCAGACGCGGGAACCCTCGCCTCGCACAGGAATGAAGGCCGCCGGAGAATAGTTGGGGACCATGACCTGGTCGAAATCGGCACGTTGCACCGGGGCTTGCTCAACGGACATCTGAGTCTCCTGAAGAGGAACGCTGGCCTGGAAGTGGCGAGCGATGGGGGGATTGTAAGGACTGATCCGCGCCTGTCCTTGCGGCCAAGCGACAACTTGTTACAGCGCAAAACCCAGTTTTGACAAGGCTTTCGGCAATGCGACAAACACTGTCGCAATCGCGCAGTGTACGGGAGAGAGGGGGCTGGGTGAACGGGTGTACACATATAGAAGCGTGGTTGCCTGTACCGGCCGATTCGCGGGCACGCCCGCTCCCACCTGGACCGCACAGGCTTCAAACATCGCACAGACCTGCGGGAGAAAGGGCGCTGCCCGCACCGGCCTCTTCGCGGGTGAACCCGCTCCCACAGAACCTGTGCAAGATTCGAACGTTGTGCGACCCCTGTGGGAGCGGCTTCAGCCGCGAAAGGGCCGGCACAGGGTAAGGAAATGTCAGCCTTTTTCGGCAGGCGCCGAGCTCAGTTCGAACGGGCTGCTGCTACGCCTCTGATTGCGGTCTTCCCGCGGCGTTGCGCCAAAGAAGTTGCGGTAGGCACTGGAAAAATGCGGCCCCGAGGAGAAGCCGCAGGACAGCCCGATCTGGATGATCGACTTGCTGGTCTGCATCAGCATCTGCCGCGCCTTGTTCAGCCGCAGCTCCAGGTAGTACTGGCTCGGCACGCGATTCAAGTACTGCTTGAAGATACGCTCCAGCTGCCGGCGCGAAACGCACACGTGCTGGGCAATTTCGTCGGTGGTCAGCGGCTCTTCGATGTTGGCCTCCATCAGCAGCACCGCCTGGGTCAGCTTGGGGTGGCTGGAGCCCAGGCGGTTCTGCAGCGGAATGCGCTGGCGCTCGCCACCCTCGCGGATGCGCTCGACCACCAGCTCCTCCGACACTGCCCCGGCCAGCTCCGCGCCGTGGTCACGGGCCAGCACCGCCAGCAGCAGGTCGGTCACGGCCATGCCGCCACAAGCGGTCAGGCGATCGCGGTCCCAGTCGAACAGGTGGCTGGTGGCGATGACCTTGGGGAAGCGCTCGGCAAAATCATCCTGCCAGCGCCAGTGCACCGCAGCCCGGTAACCGTCGAGCAGGCCCAGCATCGCCAGGGGGTAGACCCCGGCCGACAGGCCGCCGATCATGCAGCCACTGCGCGCCAGTTGCTTGAGGGCCGCCGACAACGCAGCCCCCACCGCCGGCGGCTGCTCGTCAGCCAACAGGAACAGCTTGTGGCACCCCTCAAGGCGGCCGTTCCACGGCTCGCCCGGCAGGCGCCAGCTGCCCTCTTGCGCCGGCTCCGCCTGCAGGAAGACCAGCTCGTAGACCACCTCCGGGTGCACCCGCTGCGCCACCTGCAACACTTCCTCGGCCAGCGCCAGGGTCAAGGGCCGGGTGCTGGGCCAGATGAGAAAACCGATTCGCTGGGTGGTCATAGGGTGCGGTCCGAAACCTGAGGTCGTTCGAGTCTGTGCGCCGGGTCAGGCTGCGCTCGCCGCGCAGCATGCCCTATTCTGGTGCAAAATTGCAGTTTTTACTTCAGGCTGCCGGAGAGGAACTGCTTCAGGCGCTCCGACTGCGGGTTGGCCAGCACTTCACGCGGGCAGCCGGTTTCTTCCACCAGGCCCTTGTGCAGGAACACCAGCTGGTTGGACACCTCACGGGCAAAGCCCATTTCGTGGGTCACCACCACCATGGTGCGGCCTTCCTGGGCCAGCGCCTGCATCACCTTGAGCACATCGCCCACCAGTTCCGGGTCCAGCGCCGAGGTCGGCTCGTCGAACAGCATGACCTCCGGTTCCATGGCCAGCGCCCGGGCAATTGCCACACGCTGCTGCTCGCCGCCGGACATGTGCCCCGGGAAAGCGTCCTTGCGATGAGCGACACCTACCTTGGCCAGATAGTGCTCGGCCTTTTCCAGGGCTTCCTTGCGGTTCACGCCCAGCACGTGCACCGGCGCTTCGATGATGTTTTCCAGCGCGGTCATGTGCGACCACAGGTTGAAGTGCTGGAAAACCATCGACAGGCGCGAGCGCATGCGCTGCAGCTGACGCGGGTCGGCGGCCTTGAGCGCGCCGTCCTTGCCCGGCACCAGCTTCAACTCTTCGTTGTTGAGCAGGATCTTGCCGGCGTGCGGCTGCTCCAGCAGGTTGATGCAGCGCAGGAAGGTCGACTTGCCCGAACCGCTGGAGCCGATGATGCTGATGACATCGCCTGCCTTGGCCGACAGGGACACGCCCTTGAGCACTTCATGGCTGCCGTAGCGCTTGTGCAGGTCTTGGACTTCGAGTTTGTACATGCTGTCGATTCTCACAAAGCGGTCAGTGCTTGCGCGGCGCCAGGTAGCCGAGCCAGCGGCGTTCGGCCATCTTGAACAGGCGCACCAGGATGAAGGTCAGGCACAGGTAGAACACGCCCGCCGTGATATAGGCCTCGAAAGGCAGGTAGTACTGGGCATTGACCGTGCGCGCAGCGCCAGTGATGTCGATCAGGGTGACGATCGACGCCAGGCTGGTGGTCTGCAGCATCATGATCACTTCGTTGCTGTACTGCGGCAGCGCCCGGCGCAGGGCCGACGGCAGCAGGATGCGCCGGTACATCTTCATGCGCGACATGCCCATGGCCTTGGCCGCCTCGATTTCGCCGTGGGGCGTAGCCTTGAGGCTGCCGGCGATGATTTCGGCGGTGTAGGCACTGGTGTTGATGCCGAACGCCAGGCAGGCGCAGAAGGTAGCGCTGGACAGCAGCGGCCACAGGAAGCTTTCGCGCACCGCCTCGAACTGCGCCAGGCCGTAGTAGATCAGGAACAGCTGCACCAGCATCGGCGTGCCGCGGATCACGTAGGTGTACAGCCACGCCACGAGATTGACCGCTGGCTGCTTGGACACCCGCATCAGGCCCAGCGGAATGGCCGCCAGCAGCCCGAAGAACAGCGAAATCGCCAGCAGCTTGAGGGTGGTCAGCAGGCCGCCGAAGTACATCGGCAGTGCCTCCCAGACGACGTTGTAGTCGAAGATCATAGTTCAGCCACCTTGACGCCAACCGAGTAGCGGCGCTCGAGATACTTCAGGGCCAGCAGCGAGATGCTGGTCAGCACCAGGTACAGGGCCGCCACCGCCAGGAAGAAGGTGAAAGGCTCGCGGGTGGCGTCGGCCGCCTGCTTGGCCTTGAACATCATGTCCTGCAGGCCCACTACCGAAATCAGCGCGGTGGCCTTGGTCAGCACCAGCCAGTTGTTGGTGAAGCCCGGGATCGCCAGGCGAATCATTTGCGGCACCTGGATGCGGAAGAACACCTGGCGGTTGCTCATGCCATACGCCACGCCCGCTTCGGCCTGGCCTTTCGGAATACCGAGGAACGCACCGCGGAAGGTTTCCGACAGGTAGGCACCAAAGATGAAGCCCAGGGTACCGATACCCGCGATCAGCGGATTCAGGTCGATGTAGTCTTCATAACCGAGCAGCGGCGCAACCCGGTTGATGATGTCCTGCCCGCCGTAGAAGATCAGCAGGATCAGGACCAGGTCCGGAATACCACGAATCACCGTGGAATACAGATCGCCCAGCCAGGCCAGCCAGCGCACCGGCGACAAGCGCAGCGCCACACCGATCAGGCCGAGCACGATGGCCAGGGCCATCGACGACAGGGCGAGCTGAAGCGTCAGCCACGCCCCGTCGAGGATGACTGCCCCGTAGCCTTTCAACATGATGAGGTCCTCGACCTAGAGAATGAAAAATGGTGCAAACCTCAGAGCCTCTGCTGTTTGCACCATTGCACAGGTGAAACCCGACGTCTTAGTTCGAGTCTGGACCGTAGATGTCGAAGTTGAAGTACTTCTTCTCGATTTCTTTGTACTTGCCGTTGGCACGAATGGCGTCGATGGCAGCGTTGATGCGGTCGACGTTGGCCTTGTCACCCTTGCGCACGGCAATACCGATGCCGTCACCGAAGTACTTGGCGTCGGTGAAGGACGGGCCTACGAAGGCGAAGCCCTTGCCGGCGTCGGTCTTGAGGAAGCCGTCTTCCAGCAGGGTGGCGTCAGCCACGGTGCCATCGAGGCGGCCAGCTGCCACGTCCAGGTAGATTTCGTTCTGGGTGCCGTAAGGAACCACGGTGGCACCTTTGGCGCCCAGTACTTCCTTGGCGAAGCGGTCGTGGATCGAACCGCGCTGCACACCAATCTTCTTGCCCTTGAGCTCATCCAGGCTGTCGCTGACGGCGGTACCTTCCTTCATCACCAGGCGCGCCGGGGTCAGGTAGTAGCGCTTGGTGAAGTCGACCGATTTCTTGCGGTCTTCGGTGATCGACATGGACGACAGGATGGCGTCGATCTTGCGCACTTTCAGCGCCGGGATCAGGCCGTCGAACTCCTGCTCGACCCAGGTGCACTTGGCTTTCATCTCTTCGCACAGGGCGTTGCCGATGTCGTAGTCAAAACCGGCAATGCTGCCGTCTGGCTGCTTGAAGGCGAAGGGTGGGTAGGCGGCTTCGATGCCGATTTTCAGCGGTTTTTCATCGGCCTGCGACACCAGGGAAAACACGGACAGCGCCAGGGCGCCAAGCAGTGCGAGCTTCTTCATCAGGTAACTCCATCGGTACGAAGCAATACAAGGCAGGTAACGGCTGCCCGATATGCGAATGGGTACAACGCGAGCCGCGCAGGGTTCGACCAAGGTCGCAGACCACGAGCGAGTGATTGGCATTTTAACGACAGCCCGGTAGTCGATATTTCTTCAAAGCGACAACTACTTACAGAAGCGCTTGAAACGGCAGCGGGCGATGTTGACAGCCATTGCAAAATATGCAAGAGCGCAAGAAATAGAACCTATAGTACTAGCAATTCCCGGGCCTATTATTGGCAAAGCCTTGTATTACGGCAAGTGCAGCGTGCCGTGTCGCAAAAAAGGCTGCGAAAACGCACTGAAACAGGCCGGATTTGTTTCCTGGCGCCCCGATATTGTGCGGCGCCGGTGACAGAACAGTTACCGATGAATGTCGGGTAACAGTAAAGCAAAAAACCCCGCCGGTTGCCCGGACGGGGTTTTGTTGGCGGCACACGCCCCTGTAGGAGCGGCCTTGTGTCGCGATGGGTCGCAAAGCGACCCCGGCAATTCAGGCTGTGAAGCCGAAATCCTGGGGCCGCTTCGCGACCCATCGCGACGCAAGGCCGCTCCTACAACGGATCGCGTCCAGCCCCACTATCAGGCCGAAGCCAGGCTCATGGCCTTGTGGGTATCGATCAGGTGCTGCACCACACCCGGGTCGGCCAGGGTCGAGATATCGCCCAGGGCATCGTACTCACCCGTGGCAATCTTGCGCAGGATGCGGCGCATGATCTTGCCCGACCGGGTCTTCGGCAGCCCCGGCGCCCACTGGATCACATCCGGCGAGGCGATCGGGCCGATTTCCTTGCGCACCCAGTTCTTCAGCTCCAGGCGCAGCTGCTCGCTGGCCTCGATACCGGCGTTGAGGGTGACATACACATAGATGCCCTGCCCCTTGATGTCGTGCGGCACACCCACCACCGCGGCCTCGGCCACTTTCGCATGCGCCACCATGGCACTTTCGATCTCGGCAGTACCCATGCGGTGACCGGACACGTTCAGCACGTCATCCACGCGGCCAGTGATCCAGTAGTAGCCATCCTCGTCGCGGCGCGCACCGTCACCGGTGAAGTACATGCCACGGAAGGTCTTGAAGTAGGTATCGACGAAACGGTCGTGGTCGCCGTACAGCGAACGCGACTGGCCCGGCCAGGAATCGAGGATCACCAGGTTGCCTTCGGCAGCGCCCTCGATCAGGTTGCCCAGGTTGTCCACCAGCGCCGGCACCACGCCGAAGAACGGGCGGGTTGCCGAGCCCGGCTTGAGGCCGGTGGCGCCCGGCAGCGGGCTGATCAGGATGCCGCCGGTCTCGGTCTGCCACCAGGTGTCGACGATCGGGCAACGCTCCTTGCCCACGGTCTTGTAGTACCAGTTCCAGGCTTCGGGGTTGATCGGCTCACCCACCGAGCCCAGCAGGCGCAGGCTGGAGCCATCGGCACCTTCGACTGCAGCCTGCCCTTCAGCCATCATCGCGCGGATGGCGGTTGGTGCGGTGTACAGGATGTTGACCTTGTGCTTGTCGACGATCTTCGACACGCGCGTGATGTCGGGGTAGTTCGGCACGCCTTCGAACAGCAAGGTAGTAGCGCCGTTGGCCAGCGGGCCGTAAACGATGTAGCTGTGGCCGGTGACCCAACCCACGTCGGCGGTGCACCAGTACACCTCGCCCGGGCGATAGTCGAACACGCGCTCATGGGTGAGCGCCGCGTACACCAGGTAGCCACCGGTGGTGTGCAGCACGCCCTTCGGCTTGCCGGTGGAGCCGGAGGTATAAAGGATGAACAGCGCTTCCTCGGCACCCATCTCTTTCGGCGCGCAATGGCTGGAGGCGACTTTCATCAGGTCTTCGTACCAGATGTCGCGGTGCTGGTGCCAGGCAATGTCGCCACCGGTGCGCTTGCACACGATGATCTTCTGCACGCTGTTGGTTTCAGGGTTGGTCAGCGCCAGGTCGACGTTGGCCTTGAGCGGGGTACGCCGGCCACCGCGCACGCCTTCGTCGGCGGTAATCACGACCTTGGACTTGCAGTCGATGATACGACCGGCCAGCGCCTCGGGCGAGAAGCCGCCGAACACCACCGAATGGATCGCACCGATACGGGCACAGGCCAGCATGGCGACCACGGCCTCGGGGATCATCGGCATATAGATGGTGACCACGTCACCCCGGTGCACATCCTGGCCACGCAGGGCGTTGGCGAACTTGCAGACCTGCTCGTGCAGTTCGCGATAGGTGATGTTGCGGTGTTCGGAAGGGTCGTCGCCTTCCCAGATGATGGCCAACTGGTCACCGCGCTCTTCGAGGTGGCGGTCCAGGCAGTTGGAGGAAACGTTCAGAGTGCCGTCGGCGAACCATTTGATATCGACGTGATGGTCGTCGAAGGAGGTCTGCTTGACCTTGGTGAACGGCTTGATCCAGTCGATGCGCTGGGCCTGCTCGCGCCAGAAGCCGTCCGGGTTGATCACCGATTGCTGGTACATGGCCTTGTAGGTGGCCTCGTCGGTCAGGGTGGTGGCCGCAACCTCGGGACGAACGGGATACAGTGGAGCCGCACTCATCTGTGTTACCTCGGTGTAATAGTTGTTTTTGTATGGAACCGTTTGTAACTGTACCAGAGCGACAAAAGCCATTCGACGTTGGTAGTAATTTGGTACGCCCGTTCTGACAAAGCGCTCTGGCACGCACCTTACAGCCCAGGCGAGAAATTACGGGCGCGGTTTACCAGAGGATTGTTACAGATTCTGTCAAAACACTTTATCAAAAGACCCACTGTTTCGGCCTTGGCCCCAGCCATAAAATTCACCTCGCCAGCAACGGCAAGGCGATTAACAACTGGTAACAGCCCCCACGAAGGCAAGCGTTAATCCCCCTCCAAACCTGATAGTTAAAACTAGCAATACTCGCGGCGCCATAAGCGCCGCGTGCCCCCTCACGACCTTAGACAGGTAAATTGAAAATGAAAGCTTTACTGGTATTGGTACTTGGCAGTCTTTGCGGCGCGGCGATGGCCGGCGAAGCCAAAGATGCCGAGCAGATTCCGGTTGAACAGTACAGTTACTCGCAGCACCTGGACATTGCCCGCGTCATTTCCATGAGCGAAGTGCCCAATGTGTGCGAAGTCGTGCCAGCCCGCATGACCTACGAGGACTCCAAGGGCCAGAAGCACATTCTCGAATACCGCGTGATGGGGAACGGCTGCTCGAACGGCTGATACCTTGTGAATTGGGGGCCCTGCGGGCCCCTTTCGCGACACAAGGCCGCTCCTACATTGATAGGCGTACGCAGGCCTTTGTAGGAGCGGCCTTGTGTCGCGAAAGGACTGCGCAGCAGTCCCGCCTCTTATAAATCCTGATTAATCTGCAGACTTGCCAAGTGAATAATCCCTCAACTTGTTGGCAATAGTCGTATGCGAAACACCCAGTCTTTTACCTAAAGCCCGACTACTCGGGAATTCCCCCATCAAACTTTCCAGCACCGCTTTTTCAAAGCGCCCGACAATCTGCGAAAGATCCCCGTCCAGCGAAAACTCACCCAGCGGTTGGCGCACGCCGTAATCCGGCAAACGTATATGTTCACTTTTGACCACGCCGCCTTCGCATAACGAAACCGCCTGGAACAACACGTTTTCCAACTGCCTTACATTACCCGGCCAATGATACTGGCCAAGTTTGTCCATCGCCGCCGGCGCCAGGCGCGGCATGGCGCAGCCAATCTGTCGGCTGGCCTGGTCGAGAAAGTGCTGCACCAGCCCTTCCAGGCCATCCATGCATTCGCGCAATGGCGGAATGTGCAGCGACAACACATTGAGCCGGTGATACAGGTCCTGGCGAAACTCGCCACGGGCACACAATTCGGACAAATCCACCTGGGTCGCGCAGATCACCCGCACATCCAGGTACACCTCTTCATCGCTGCCGACACGACGGAAACAGCCATCCTGCAGAAAACGCAGCAGCTTCACCTGCAGGCGCGGGCTCATCTCCCCTACCCCATCAAGGAACAGCGTGCCACCGGCGGTCAGCTCCAGCAGCCCCAGCTTGCCCTCGGCCCGCGCCCCTTCGAATGCCCCGGGCCCGTAACCGAACAGCTCGGTCTCGGCCATCGACTCGGGCAACCCGGCGCAGTTGAGCGCCATCAGCGGTGACTGGCCGCGCGGGCTGGCCAAGTGGCAGGCACGCGCCAGCAACTCCTTGCCGGTGCCGGTCTCGCCCTCGATCAGCAATGGTGCGTCCAGCGGCGCCATGCGCCGCGCCTCGCGTACCACCGCAGCCATCACCCGCGAGCTCTGGAAGATACTGTCGAAACCGCGCAGCTCCTGCTTGCGCACGTTATAGATGCGCTCACCGATTCGGTCGGCGCGGTGCAGGGTCAGCACCGCGCCGGCCAGCGCCTCGCTGTCGTCGTGCTCGGACTGCAGCGGCGCGATATCGGCCAGGAACACATCGCCCTTGACCTTGATGCGCAAGCCGTTGATGCGCGACTTGTTGGCGCGCACCAGCTCTGGCAGGTCGAAGTCCTCCACATAGCGCGCCAGCGGCATGCCCGGCACCTCGTCCACCCGCACCCCCAGCAGCTGCGCAGCGGCACGGTTGGCGGCGACGATGCTGCCGCCCATGTCGATCGACAGTACCGGAAAATCCAGCGCACCCAGCAACGCATTCAGCTCCATGTGTCGGCGCTCGCTGGGCATCAGCCCCACGCGCTTGACACCGAATACCCCGGCAATCGCCTCGAACTTCGGCCGCAGCGCCTGGAACTGCAGATTGATCAGGTTCGGGCAATGCAGGTAGATGGCGTTGCCATGGTCACCGCCCACCTCGCCGCGCAGCACGTTGATGCCGTACTCCACCAGCAGGTTGAGGATGTCGCGCAGGATGCCAATACGGTTCTGGCAATGCACTTTGATACGCATGAGGGCTCTCGAAGCGCCAATGTTTTTCAACACCGCGCGGAAAAGTCGTAAAGATAAGCTGACAAAAACAGCCGAAGCTTCAGCCAGATGCCTCGGATTTTCCGACACCTGCGCCTTTTTGTAAAATTATCGTTACGAAAACATCGCCGAATGCCGGTCCCGCCCACTGGCCCACCCCGTGCAAAGTGGCCAGTGAAGGGATATTCCTTAGGCATGTCCTGCACATAACAAGAAAAGCCCTCACCAGGAGAGCCACATGAAACAGACGCAATACGTGGCACGCGAGCCCGATGCGCATGGTTTTATCGATTACCCGCAGCAAGAGCATGCGGTATGGAACACCCTGATCACCCGTCAGCTGAAAGTGATCGAAGGCCGCGCGTGCCAGGAATACCTGGACGGCATCGACCAGCTCAAGCTGCCCCATGACCGTATTCCGCAACTGGGCGAGATCAACAAGGTGCTGGGCGCCACCACCGGTTGGCAGGTTGCCCGGGTCCCGGCGCTGATCCCCTTCCAGACCTTCTTCGAACTGCTGGCCAGCAAGCGCTTCCCGGTCGCCACCTTCATCCGCACCCCGGAAGAGCTGGACTACCTGCAAGAGCCCGATATCTTCCACGAGATCTTCGGCCACTGCCCGCTGCTGACCAACCCCTGGTTCGCCGAATTCACCCATACCTACGGCAAGCTCGGCCTGGCCGCGACCAAGGAACAACGTGTGTACCTGGCGCGCCTGTACTGGATGACTATCGAGTTCGGCCTGATGGAAACCGCGCAGGGCCGCAAGATCTATGGCGGCGGCATCCTCTCGTCGCCAAAGGAGACCGTCTACAGTCTGTCTGGCGAGCCCGAGCACCAGGCCTTCGACCCGATCGAGGCCATGCGCACACCGTACCGCATCGACATCCTGCAGCCGTTGTATTTCGTGCTACCGAACATGAAGCGTCTGTTCGACCTGGCCCACGAAGACATCATGGGCATGGTTCACAAAGCCATGCAGCTGGGCCTGCACGCACCGAAGTTTCCACCCAAGGTCGCTGCCTGAGCGACCTTGCCGATAACAACTCGAACCGGAAAACACCACATGAATGCCTTGAACCAAGCCCATTGCGAAGCCTGCCGCGCCGACGCACCAAAGGTCACCGACGAAGAGCTGGCCGAGCTGATTCGCGAAATCCCGGACTGGAACATCGAAGTACGTGACGGCCACATGGAGCTGGAGCGCGTGTTCCTGTTCAAGAACTTCAAGCACGCCCTGGCGTTCACCAATGCCGTGGGCGAGATCGCCGAGGCCGAAGGCCACCACCCGGGCCTGCTGACCGAGTGGGGCAAGGTCACCGTGACCTGGTGGAGCCACTCGATCAAAGGCCTGCACCGCAATGACTTCATCATGTGCGCACGCACCGACAAGGTGGCGGAGACGGCTGAAGGCCGCAAGTAAGCACTAAGAAACTGGAGCCTGTGGGAGCGGGTTCACCCGCGAAGCAGACAACGCGGTGCATGGCACCGGCTTCGCCGGTGTTCGCGGGTAAACCCGCTCCCACAGGGGCCCCAGTTTTTTGCAGGAAACATGTCCGCTGTTCGCCCGCAAAACCGACAAGCGACCGCTAAAAAATCCAAACTGTCATCCAGACTTGTGTATCCTGCCCCAGCTTTGCGAAGCTTCAAACGCGCCTGGCGCAGACTTTTCACTCACACTTGCGAGGAACGACGAGATGCATGAAATCCCGAATCTTCCCTTCCCAAGCCTGAACCCAGAAGAGCCAACCGTGACCGTTCACGCCGAACCGGCAGCTGCCGTCGAGCAGGATGGTGACGATCAATCCAGCGCTGACCAGGAATAACCGCGCATCCCCAACTGTGTGAAAACGGCTGACCTGCGGGCTACCCCGTCATCACGTTTTCACACCGTCCAGAACCCACGTAGGCCCTCATGCCCCACTCACCGCGCCCCCTTGCGGTCACCCTGCAAGTCGTCTCCATCGTCCTCTTCACCTTCATCGGCTACCTGAACATCGGCATCCCGCTGGCCGTATTGCCCGGCTATGTGCACAACGACCTGGGCTTCAGTGCCGTGGTCGCGGGCCTGGTGATCAGCGTGCAGTACCTGGCCACCCTGCTCAGCCGCCCCACCGCCAGCCGCATCATCGACAACCACGGCAGCAAGAAGGCGGTCATGTATGGCCTGGCCGGCTGCGGGCTCAGCGGGGTGTTCATGCTGGCCTGCGCCTTCCTCACCCACCTGCCCTGGCTGAGCCTGGCCTGCCTGCTGGTCGGCCGCCTGGTACTCGGCAGTGCGGAAAGCCTGGTGGGCTCCGGTTCCATTGGCTGGGGCATTGGCCGTGTAGGTGCCGAAAACACGGCCAAGGTCATTTCCTGGAACGGCATCGCCAGCTATGGCGCGCTGGCCATCGGCGCTCCGTTGGGCGTGCTGATGGTCAAGAGCCTGGGCCTGTGGAGCATGGGCGTGAGCATCATCCTGCTGTGTGCGCTCGGGTTGCTGCTGGCCTGGCCCAAACAGGCCGCACCGATCGTCAGTGGCGTGCGCCTGCCGTTCCTGCGGGTGCTGGGCAAGGTGTTCCCGCACGGCTCGGGGCTTGCCCTGGGCTCGATCGGCTTTGGCACCATCGCCACCTTCATCACCTTGTATTACGCCAGCCGCGGCTGGGCCAATGCGGCACTGACCCTGAGCCTGTTTGGCGCCAGCTTCATCAGTGCGCGACTACTGTTCGGCAACCTGATCAACCGGCTTGGCGGGTTCCGGGTGGCGATCGCCTGCCTGTCGGTGGAAACACTCGGGCTGCTGATGCTGTGGCTGGCGCCCAGCGCCGAACTGGCGTTGGCGGGGGCCGCACTGAGCGGGTTCGGCTTCTCGCTGGTGTTCCCGGCACTGGGGGTGGAGGCGGTGAACCAGGTGTCGGCGGCCAACCGCGGGGCGGCGGTGGGGGCTTATTCGCTGTTCATCGATTTGTCGCTGGGGGTGACCGGGCCGCTGGTGGGCGCGGTGGCGGCGGGGTTCGGGTTTGCTTCGATGTTTCTGTTTGCGGCAGCGGCGGCGGCTTGCGGGCTGGTGTTGAGCCTGTATCTGTACAGGCAGGTGCGGCGTCAGCGGGGTCTTTAAAAACAGGGGGGGCGCGTTGCGCCCCTTTCGCGACACAAGGCCGCTCCTACAAGAAAAACGCGATCTCTTGTAGGAGCGGCCTTGTGTCGCGATGGGCTGCAAGGCAGCCCCCGGGGCCGTGAAGGTCAGCGCTGAGCGTACTGCAGCACCACTTCCAGCGGGTGGCGCATCTGCCGCTCGGTCATGCGCTTGACCTGGCTGCGGCACGAGTAACCGGTCGCCAGCGGCTCGCCTTCCTTGTCCAGCTTGGTCGCCCACGACTGCTCGAAGATGGTCCGCGAGGTGTCCTGGTTACGCGCCTCGTGCCCATAGGTACCGGACATACCGCAGCAGCCAGTCGCCTCGGTCACCAGCTTCAGGCCAAGGCGGGCGAACACCTGCTCCCACTGCCTGGTGCTGGCCGGCACGTTGGTCTTCTCGGTGCAGTGCGCCATCAGGCGGAAATTGCCCGGCGCGGTCGGTGCCTGCTCCGGCAGCACATCCATCAACCACTCCTGCGGCAACAGCACCTGCGGGCAGCCATCCAGGCCCGGCACTTTCTGGTACTCCTGGCGATACACCAGGGTCATTGCCGGGTCCAGGCCCACCAGCGGCACGCCGCACTTGGCCAGGGCCTTGAGCTGGGTGGCATTGCGGATCGCCGCCTTGGCGAACGCACCGAGGAAGCCCTGAACGTGCAGTGGCTTGCCGTTGGCACTGTACGGCGCCAGGAACACCCGGTGGCCCAGGCGGTGCGCCAGGTCGATGAAGGCCGACAGCAGCGGTGTCTCGAAGTAACGGGTAAATGCATCCTGCACCAGCACGATGCTGCGCTCGCGCTGGGCCGGGGTCAGTTCACGCAGGGCCGGCACGCTGGCCACGCCGACGCGGCAGCGGGTCAGGGTGGCCTGGAAGTTGAAGCGACTGATCAGCGGGCTGTCGACCATGCCGACCTTGTCGGCCAGCAGCTTGCTCACCCACTTCGAGCCCATCACCGCGTTGTACAGCCCGGGCGCGTGAGCCAGGTACGGGATGGTGAACTCGAGCGAACCGATCAGGTAGTCACGCAGCGGGCGCTGGTAGCGGCCGTGGTACAGCTCGAGGAAGCGCGAGCGGAAATCCGGCACGTTGACCTTGATCGGGCACTGCCCGGCGCACGACTTGCACGCCAGGCAGCCGGCCATGGCGTCATACACCTCATGGGAGAAGTCTTCCTGGCCCTGGCTGCGCGCACGGTTGTTGCGCAGGCGTGCCGGCAGGCCCTTGAGCCACGACACCTTGTTGCGCGCCGCCGCCAGCACGTCGATGTTGGCCTCGCCCTGCAGGCGCAGCCATTCGCGCATCAGCGAAGCACGGCCCTTGGGCGAATGCTGGCGTTCACGGGTGGCCTTCCACGACGGGCACATGGCGTCGTTGGGGTCGTAGTTGTAGCAGGCGCCGTTGCCGTTGCAATGCACGGCGCTAGGGAAGTCCTGCCACACGCGTTCGTCGATGGTGCGGTCGAGGTCGCCGCGCAGGGTCACGCCATCGACCTTGGTCAGGCCCTCGGCGCTGCCTGGCGGGGTGCAGATCTTGCCGGGGTTGAGCTGGTTGTGCGGGTCGAAAGCGCCCTTCAGGCGCTGCAGCGCCGGGTACAGCTCGCCGAAATACTCCGGCACGTATTCCGAACGCAGGCCCTTGCCGTGCTCGCCCCACAGCAAGCCGCCATAGCTTTTGGTCAGCGCCGCCACGGCGTCGGAAATCGGCTTGACCAGTGCGGCCTGGGCCGGATCCTTCATGTCCAGTGCCGGGCGCACGTGCAGCACGCCGGCATCGACGTGGCCGAACATGCCGTAGGCCAGGCCGTAGCCATCGAGCAGTGCACGGAAGTCGGCGATGTAGTCGGCCAGTTGCTCTGGCGGTACCGCGGTGTCTTCCACGAACGGTTGCGGGCGTACTTCGCCCTCGACGTTGCCCAGCAAGCCCACCGAACGTTTACGCATGGTGTAGACGCGGGTGACCGCCTCGGCGCCCTCGGCCAGGGTATGGCCCAGGCGCTCGACGCTGGTGTCGCTCTGCAGGTGCTGGATGAACGCCTGCACCTTGGCATTGACCTCGGCCGGCTCGTCGCCGCAGAACTCCACCAGGTTGATGCCCAGGGTCGGGCGCTCGGGGTCGGCCGGGAAGTACTCGGCGACGCTGTGCCAGACGATGTCCTTCATCGCCAGCATCAGCACCTTGGAGTCGACGGTCTCGATCGACAGCGGCTTGTGCGCCATCAGCGCGTTGGCGTCACGCAGGGCATCCATGAAGCTGGTGTAACGCACGTTGACCAGCACGGCGTACTTGGGGATCGGCAGCACATTGAGCTTGGCTTCGACCACATAGCCCAGCGAGCCCTCGGCACCGCACAGCACGCTGTTGAGGTTGAAGCGGCCCTGCTCGTCGCGCAGGTGCGCCAGGTCGTAGCCGGTCAGGCAACGGTTGAGCTTGGGGAAGGTGGTTTCGATGAGGTCGGCCTGGGTTTCCTGGATTTCCCGCGCCATGCGGTACACCTCGCCGACCCGGCCGGGCGCGGCACAGGCCTGTTCCAGCGCGGCATCGTCGATCGGCAGGCTGTGCAGGCGCTCGCCACCGAGCAGCACGCTGTGCAGCTCCAGTACGTGGTCGCGGGTCTTGCCATAGGTGCAGCTGCCCTGGCCGCTGGCATCGGTGTTGATCATGCCGCCGACAGTGGCACGGTTGGAGGTGGACAGCTCGGGGGCGAAGAACAGCCCGTGCGGCTTGAGCGCGGCGTTGAGCTGGTCCTTGACGGTACCGGCCTGCACCCGCACCCAGCGTTCCTCGACGTTGATTTCGAGGATCTTGTTCATGTGACGCGACAGGTCGACGACGATCCCGTCGGTCAGCGACTGCCCGTTGGTGCCGGTACCACCGCCGCGCGGGGTCAGCTTGACCTGCTGGAAGCGCTCCTCGGCCATCAGCGTGGCGACCCGCGCCACATCGTCGGCGTCCAGCGGGAACACCGCCGCCTGCGGCAAGCGCTGGTAGATCGAGTTGTCGGTGGCCAGCACCGTGCGGGTACCGTAGTCGGCACTGATCTGGCCACGGAAGCCGCTGTTGCGCAGGGCTTCGAGGAATTCGGGGTAGTTGGCGCTCGGGGCAACGGTCGACAGCTGGGCGATCATCGAAGGATGGCCTCTTGATATTGGCTAATTCACGGGATTCCTGTCGTTCCGGCATGGGTGATGGCATGCGGAGGTGACGTGCAGGCCAATGTTCCTGTAGTTTTGCTTCAGGGGCAAACGGATAATCCTGCCGCTATTAATGACTTTCATGAATGAATTACCGCCATCTGACCCCATCCATGTCGCTGCTACTGGCTTTCGAGGCTGCCGCCCGGCATGAAAGCTACACCCGCGCCGCCGCCGAGCTGTCGTTGACCCAGAGCGCGGTCAGCCGCCAGGTGCAGGCGCTGGAGCAGCAACTGGGCCTGACCCTGTTCCGCCGCGAGGGGCGCCAGGTGCAGCTGACCGATGTCGGCCGCCTGTACCAGCGCGAGCTCAGCGAGGCACTGGGGCGCATCCGCAGCGCCACCTTGCAGGCACTGGCCTACCAGTCGGGGGTGGGCACCTTGCGCCTGGCCACCTTGCCCACCTTCGGCTCGAAATGGCTGCTGCCACGGCTGCACGCCTTCTACAGCGCCCACCCGGGCATGCTGGTGCACATACATTCACGCATCGAAGCCATCAACTTCGACACCAGCGAGATCGATGCCGCCATCGGCGTGGCCAGCCACGACCTGCCGGGGTTGATCTGCCATCGCCTGCATGCCGAGGAACTGGTGGTGATATTGCCGCCGGAGGCTGGCGCGGACAGCCAGGGCTGGAACCCTGCACGCATCAGTGAAGAGGTGCTGCTGAATGTGGCCAACAACCCGCATGCCTGGGGCGAGTGGTTCTCGCACCATGGCCTGGCGCACCGGGCGATGCGCCTGGGGCCGAGCTTCGAGCTGACCTCGCACCTGATCCAGGCGGTACGCGCCGGGATCGGCATCGGCCTGGTGCCGCGCATACTGGTGGAGGAAGAACTGGCCAAGGGTGAGCTATACAGCCCCGGGGTGGCATTTGCCAGCCAGCGCAGTTATTACCTGATCTACCCACCGCGCAATGAGGCGTTGCCGTCGCTGCGGGCGTTTCGCAGCTGGTTGCTGGAGCAGATCTGATTTTTGCCTGTGCCGGCCTCTTCGCGGGTAAACCCGCTCCCACAGGTATAGCGCTGCTTTCAGGTCAGATGATGTCCCTGTAGGAGCGGGTTTACCCGCGAAAAGGCCGGTACAGGCAATAAAAAACCCGAAGCCAGTTCCTGACTTCGGGTTATTTGTACGCTACCTGCAGCGCCTTACTTGGCCACGCTACCAGCAGCCCCAAGCGCCTGCGCCCTGCGACGCGGCTTGACCATGTAGACCACGAACATGGCGAACAGCCACACCGGGATCGCATACACGGAAACCTGGATACCCGGGATCATCGCCATGATGCCCAGAATCAGCACCACGAACGCCAGGCAGATGTAGTTGCCATAGGGGTACCACAGCGCCTTGAACAGCGGCTTCTGGCCAGTGCGGTCCAGGTGCTGGCGGAACTTCAGGTGCGAGTAGCTGATCATCGCCCAGTTGATCACCAGGGTGGCCACTACCAGCGACATCAGCAGCTCCAGCGCGTTTTGCGGCATCAGGTAGTTGAGCAGCACCGCGATCAGCGTCACGCCTGCCGACACCAGGATCGAGCGCACCGGTACACCGCGGCTGTCGACCTTGGCCAGCGACGCCGGGGCGTCACCTTGTTCGGCCATGCCCAGCAGCATGCGGGCGTTGCAGTAGGTGCCGCTGTTGTACACCGACAGCGCTGCAGTCAGGACCACGAAGTTCAGCAGGTGCGCAGCCACGTCACTGCCCAGCAGCGAGAACACCTGCACGAACGGGCTGCTGCCATAGCTGCCGCCGGACGCATCGATGCTGGCGACCAGGTTGTCCCATGGGGTCAGCGACAGCAGCACCACCAGGGCACCGACATAGAAGATCAGGATACGGTAGATGACCTGGTTGATCGCCTTGGGGATCACGGTCTTCGGCTTGTCGGCCTCGGCAGCGGTGAAGCCGAGCATTTCCAGGCCACCGAAGGAGAACATGATGAAGGCCAGGGCCATCACCAGCCCGCTGACACCGTTCGGGAAGAAGCCGCCGTGCGACCACAGGTTGGCCACGGTGGCTTCAGGGCCGCCGCTGCCGCTGGTCAGCAGGTAGGCACCCAGGCCGATCATGCTGACGATGGCCACCACCTTGATGATGGCAAACCAGAATTCGGCCTCACCGAAGAACTTCACGTTCATCAGGTTGATGGCGTTGATCAGCACGAAGAACGCTGCCGCCGTGACCCAGGTAGGGATCTCCGGCCACCAGTAGTGGACATATTTGCCGACCGCCGAAAGCTCCGACATGCCCACCAGGATGTACAGCACCCAGCAGTTCCAGCCCGACAGGAAGCCGGCGAAACCACCCCAGTAGGTGTGGGCGAAATGGCTGAACGAGCCGGCCACCGGCTCTTCGACGATCATTTCGCCGAGCTGGCGCATGATCATGAAGGCGATGAAGCCGCAGATGGCGTAGCCAAGGATCATCGACGGGCCAGCGGATTTCATCACGCCTGCCGAGCCGAGGAACAGGCCGGTACCAATCGCACCGCCGAGGGCGATCAACTGGATATGGCGGTTCTTCAGGCCCCGCTTGAGCTCGCCTGAATGCATGTTTTGTCCACTCATGAACGAAGTCACCTGCATTGTTTTTATCTGTGACGGAATCGGACCCACCGCGCTCGTGGCGCAGCGGAATGGGCAAGGTGGTTACCTTGGGTTTCCTGACCTCAGGTGCCGCCGGGGCGGGTCAACCAGGTGTGATCAAGAGTGCGCGGTACGCAAGGGAGTCACAGGTAAAACGCGGCGCACTGTATACCCCTGCAAACGCGCAGGCGTCAACGCGTTGCATCGTTTCCTCGGGAAAAAACGCAGCGATCCTGTGGTGTGGGCCTTGAAAGGCGGAGTGATCGGCGTACATGGCGCCTCCATTTGTTGTTTTGTCAGCCTGGCTCTGTGGACGGGCTTTTGCACACGGCAATGGCGGCTATAACACCGTGGGGCGGGGCTTTGGGCAAGGGTGGGCGGGGCTTGGTCGGCTGTTTTGGCGGGGAGGCAGCGGCAAGGTTTTTTTACACGATTCGACCTAATCTGAAATCCGGGCTGAAACCGACCACATTCGTACAATTTTCTTTACAGGGTGGTTCGAGAACTTGCCAGTCGTCCGAAAATTCTTTTTGTTCAATGTCTTGGGGCCGCTTTGCGGCCCATCGCGACACAAGGCCGCTCCTACAGGGACCGCGTCAATTTCAGTAGGAGCGGCCTTGTGTCGCGATGGGCTGCGCAGCAGCCCCAAAATCTCACAGGCATAAAAAACCAGCCCGAAGGCTGGTTCTCTTTCAACGCAAAGGCCAATCAGCCACGCGGTTTGCCGCGGCCACGCCCTGCCGGCTTGTCACCTTCAGGCTTGGCCGGACGCTTGCGCATCTCGCTCGGGCGCTCGGCCACGGTGCTGCCACGGCCGGTCTTGCGCGGGGCCTCTTCACGCGTCTGGCGCGCCGGGCGTTCGCCGGCAGCAGCCCCTTCGTGAGCCGGGCGCAGGTTGCGCACGCGCTCGCCACGGCCCAGCGGGCGGGTCGACTTGCGCTGCAGGCGCTCCATCTTGTCCTTGGCCTTGAGCTTCATGGCTGGCAGCGCCACCGGCTGCAGGCCAACTTCAGCAGCGAGGATGTCGATTTCGCCCTGGCTCATTTCACGCCAGCGGCCCATCGGCAGGTCGGAGTTGAGGAACACCGGGCCGAAACGCACGCGCTTCAGGCGGCTGACCACCATGCCCTGAGACTCCCACAGGCGACGCACTTCACGGTTGCGGCCTTCCATCACCACGCAGTGGTACCAGTGGTTGAAGCCTTCGCCACCTGGTGCCTTCTGGATGTCGGTGAACTTGGCCGGGCCATCTTCCAGCATCACGCCGGCCTTCAGGCGCTCGATCATCTCGTCGTCGACCTCACCACGCACACGTACCGCGTATTCACGGTCCATCTCGTAGGACGGGTGCATCAGGCGGTTGGCCAGTTCACCGTCGGTGGTGAACAGCAGCAGGCCGGTGGTGTTGATGTCGAGGCGGCCAATGTTGATCCAGCGGCCTTCTTTCGGCCGTGGCAGGCGGTCGAACACGGTCGGGCGGCCTTCCGGGTCGTCACGGGTGCAGATTTCGCCATCGGGCTTGTTGTACATGATCACCCGGCGGGTGGCCTCGGCGGCCTCTTCGCGCTTGATCAACTTGCCATCCACGGCAATGGCGTCGTGCAGGTCGACGCGCTGGCCGAGGGTGGCCTCGACGCCGTTGACCTTGATGCGGCCCTGGCTGATCCAGGCCTCGACGTCACGGCGCGAGCCAACGCCAATGCGCGCCAGCACTTTCTGCAGCTTTTCGCCGGATGGAGGGGTGATTTCGGTATCTTGCAGGTCTTGCTCACTCATCTGGGCACCTCCCGGTGTAGGAATGAAATAAGGGTTCTGGCGACGAACGCGCCAAAAGGTCGCGCATCATACGCGGTTCGGCGGGGGAACGCACTGGAGGGTAGAGGGTTTTGTGGGCATTGCGAGGGGTTTCTGCCTAATGGTTATGTATTGGCAGTACCGGCCTCTTCGCGGGTAAACCCGCTCCCACAAGTACCGCATCACTCTCAGGACCTGTGATATCGCTGTGGGAGCGGGTTTACCCGCGAAAGGGCCAACACAGACAACAGAAGACTCAGGGCTGCAACTTGCCGTCCTCTTCCACAGCAGCCTCAGCCTCTTCCTCGCGCAAATCATCGAAATCGGTCTTCAGCCCCTCTTCCATGGCATCCAGCTCCACCAGCAGGCTACGGAAGCTGGTCTCCTCCTTCGGCTCGGCAACCTCTTCCTCTTCCCCAAGGCTGGCATCCGCCAATGCCTGCAGGTGCGCCGGCACTGGCGCATCATCCGGGTCGAGCAGCGGCTCCGGCTCCATCTCCCGCAGCTCGGCCAAGGCTGGCAGCTCGTCCAGGCTCTTGAGGTTGAAATGGTCGAGAAACGCCTTGGTAGTGGCGAACATCGCCGGCCGCCCGGGCACTTCGCGGTAGCCGACCACGCGGATCCACTCGCGCTCCATCAGGGTCTTGATGATGTTGCTGTTCACCGCCACGCCACGCACATCCTCGATTTCGCCACGGGTGATGGGCTGGCGGTAGGCGATCAGGGCCAGGGTTTCCAGCAGCGCGCGCGAGTAGCGCTGCGGGCGTTCTTCCCACAGGCGCCCGACCCACGGCGCAAAGTCCTCGCGAATCTGCAGGCGGTAACCGCTGGCCACCTCCTTGAGCTCGAAGGCACGGCCATTGCACGACTTGCCCAGCAGCTCCAGAGCCTGCCTGAAGACCTTGGGCTCCGGTCGCTCGGTTTCCTCGAACAGTTCGTACAGGCGCTCCAGGGATTGCGGCTTGCCCGAAGCCAGCAGGAAGGCTTCGATCAGCGACGCCAGGTCGCGGGGTTCATTCAGGTTCATCAGGTTCTTCAACAAGCGCCGGGCGAAGCCGCACGTGGATGGCGGCGAAGGGTTCATTCTGCACCAGTTCGATCAGCGATTCCTTCACCAGCTCGAGAATCGCCATGAAGGTCACCACCACACCCAGCTTGCCCTCCTCGGCGGCGAACAGCTCGACGAACGGCACGAAACCGCCACCCTTCAGGCGTTCCAGCACCTGGCTCATGCGTTCGCGGGTGGACAAGGTCTCGCGGGTGATCTGATGGCTTTCGAACAGGTCGTTGCGGCGCATCACCTCGGCCATCGATACCAGCAGCTCTTCCAGGCTGACCTGGGGCAACAGCTTGCGCACCTTGGCCTGCGGCGCCTCCAGGCGCGGCACCACCACCTCGCGGCCAACCCGTGGCAATTCATCGATACCTTCGGCGGCGGCCTTGAAACGCTCGTACTCTTGCAGCCGGCGGATCAGTTCGGCGCGCGGGTCGCCCTCCTCCTCCTCGACGTCGGCCGAGCGCGGCAGCAACATGCGCGATTTGATCTCGGCGAGCATGGCAGCCATCACCAGGTATTCGGCGGCCAGCTCCAGGCGCACGCTCTTCATCAGCTCCACGTAGCCCATGTACTGGCGGGTGATTTCCGCCACCGGGATGTCGAGGATGTCGATGTTCTGCTTGCGGATCAGGTACAGCAACAGGTCCAGCGGCCCTTCGAAGGCTTCGAGGATGACTTCCAGGGCGTCCGGCGGGATGTACAGGTCCAGCGGCAGCTCGGTCAGGGCTTCGCCATAGACCAGGGCCAATTGCAGTTGGCGAGGCACCTCGGCCTGTTCGGCCGGCGCCTCGGGCGCTTCCACCTGGCTCACGCGTTGACCAGGAACGGCGTGGGGTCGCCGCAGCCTTCACGGACCAGTTCCGGCTCATCACCGGACAGGTCGATGA
Source organism: Pseudomonas sp. B5(2017) (assembly GCF_002112825.1). Lineage (NCBI taxonomy): Bacteria > Pseudomonadati > Pseudomonadota > Gammaproteobacteria > Pseudomonadales > Pseudomonadaceae > Pseudomonas > Pseudomonas sp. B5(2017). The sequence continues at coordinate 85,993 of NZ_NEIR01000004.1, read as the reverse complement.
TGGTCGATGCCTTGAGGTCACCGAAACCGCCGTCGATCACCAGGTCGACATGGTGCTCCAGGCGCTCACGGATCTCGTAAGGGTCGGTCATCGGCTCGGTGTCGCCCGGCAGGATCAGGCTCACACTCATCAACGGCTCGCCCAGTTCAGCCAGCAAGGCCAGGGTGATGGCATGGGCCGGCACCCGTAGCCCGATGGTGCGGCGTTTATCGTGCAACAGCAGGCGCGGCACTTCGCGCGTGCCATTGAGGATGAACGTGTAAGGCCCCGGCACATGTGCCTTGAGCAGACGGAAGGTGCCGGTATCGACCTTGGCGTACAACCCCAGCTGCGACATGTCGCAGCACATCAGGGTGAAGTTGTGGGTCTTGTCCAGCCCGCGCAGGCGCCGCACCCGTTCGATGGCCGCCTTGTCACCCATCTGGCAACCCAGCGCATAGGCCGAATCCGTCGGGTACACCACCACACCGCCCTTGCGGATAATCTCGACGGCCTGCTTGATCAGGCGCTGCTGCGGGTTCTCCGGATGAATCTGGAAAAATTGGCTCACGTAGTCGTCCTGTTCATACCGCCAAAGGCTGTTCATGGCTGAATCGGCGCCACAGAGGTGGCAGGTCCTCGGGCAAAGGCCGGTAGGCACCGATCTCGCCCCAGGTGCCGGGGCCGTGGAAGTCACTGCCAGCGCTTGCCAGCAGGCCGAACTCACGGGTGAGGATGGACATGGTGCCCACCTGCTCGGCAGGCATCATCCCGTTGACCACTTCAAGCGCCTGCCCGCCTGCCTGAATATAGTCGGCAATCAGCCTTCTGCGCTTGCTGCGGGTCAGATCGTAGTGCATGGGATGCGCCAGGCTCACCCAAGCGTTGGACTGGCGCAGGGTGGCGACGGTTTCATCGAGGGTAGGCCAGTGCTGCTTGACGTCCCCCAGCTTGCCGGCGCCCAGCCATTTGCGAAACGCCTCGCCGCGGTCCTTGACGTGCCCGGCACGCACCAGGTACTCGGCAAAATGCGGGCGCGCCGGGGCGTTGCCGCTATCGCCCAGTTCGTGCTGCACGGCGCGGGCGCCGTCGAGGGTACCGGGCATGCCCTTGGCCGCCAGCCGTTTGTCGATTTCTTCGGCGCGTAGCCAGCGGCCACGGTGCAGCGCTTCGATCGCCGCCAGCAGGGGCGGTGCGTCGAGCGGGAAGTCATAGCCCAGCACATGGATGGTCGCGCCACCCCAGGTGCACGACAGCTCCACCCCGCTGACCCAGTGCATGCCCTTGTCGCGGCATGCCTGGCGCGCCTCGGGCAGGCCTTCGATGGTGTCATGGTCGGTCAGTGCCAGCGTTTGCACCCCATGCTCCTGGGCCCGGGCGACCAGTATCGAGGGCGACAGGGCGCCGTCGGAGGCCGTGCTGTGACAGTGCAGATCAACATTCATGGAGGAGCGCTTTCGCTGGAATCGATGTTTGTTATTATGCCGTCACATCCTGATTCTGGCTGCCATTGTGAAACAATTCATCGATTTCATCCCGCTGCTGCTGTTCTTCATCGTCTACAAGCTCGACCCGCGCCCCATGGAAGTCGCCGGCCACAGCTTCGAATTCGGCGGCATCTACAGCGCCACGGCCATGCTGATCATCAGCTCGCTGTTGGTCTACGGCGCGCTGTTCCTGCGCCAGCGCAAGCTGGAAAAGGGCCAGTGGCTGACCCTGGTGGCCTGCCTGGTGTTCGGCGGCCTGACCCTGACCTTCCACAGCGAAACCTTCCTGAAGTGGAAGGCGCCAGTGGTGAACTGGCTGTTCGCCCTGGGCTTCGCCGGCAGCCACTTCATCGGCGACCGGGTGCTGATCAAGCGCATCATGGGCCACGCCCTGAGCCTGCCCGATGCCATCTGGACCCGCCTGAACCTGGCCTGGATCGGCTTCTTCCTGTTCTGCGGCGCGGCCAACCTGTTCGTCGCCTTCACCTTCCAGGACTTCTGGGTCGACTTCAAGGTGTTCGGCAGCCTGGGCATGACCGTGATGTTCCTGGTAGCGCAGGGCGTGTACCTGTCGCGCCACCTGCACGACGACCCTTCTACCTCCAAACCCAAGGATTGACATGCTCTACGCCATCATCGCCAGCGACGTCGCAAACTCCCTGGAAAAGCGCCTGGCCGCCCGCCCGGCGCACATCGAACGCCTGCAGCAGCTGAAGGCCGAGGGCCGCGTGGTACTGGCAGGCCCGCACCCGGCCATCGACAGCAACGACCCGGGCGAAGCGGGTTTCAGCGGCAGCCTGATCGTTGCCGAGTTCGACTCCCTGGCCGCGGCGCAGGCCTGGGCCGATGCCGACCCTTACATTGCCGCGGGCGTGTACGACAAGGTGGTGGTCAAGCCGTTCAAGCAGGTGCTGCCTTGATCTGAGACCGCGAAGAAGCCCACGCGGTACCGGCAGTTATACTGTTGCCATCAGTCTGCGGTATCTTTGCCACTGGCGGGCCGAATAGCCGCCGTCAATGGTTGAATTGAGTGAGTCATGAGCGAGCTGTTACTGATAGATGATGACCAGGAGCTGTGCGAGCTGCTCGGCAGCTGGCTAACCCAGGAAGGGTTTACCGTGCGCGCCTGCCACGATGGCCAGAGCGCACGCCAGGCCCTGGCCACGCATGCCCCGGCGGCCGTGGTGCTGGACGTGATGCTGCCCGACGGCAGTGGCCTGGAACTGCTCAAGCAGTTGCGCAGCGAGCATGCCGAACTGCCGGTGCTGATGCTCTCGGCCCGCGGCGAGCCGCTGGACCGCATCCTCGGCCTGGAACTGGGCGCCGACGACTATCTGGCCAAACCCTGCGACCCGCGTGAACTCACCGCTCGCCTGCGTGCCGTGCTGCGCCGCAGCCACCCCACCGCCACCACCAGCCAGGTGGAACTGGGCGACCTGGTCTACAGCCCTGCCCGTGGCGTGGCCTGCATCGATGGCCGCGAAATGACCCTGACCCTGTCCGAAAGCCGCATTCTCGAAGCCCTGCTGCGCCAACCCGGCGAGCCGCTGGACAAGCAGGAACTGGCGCAGATCGGCCTGGGCCGCAAGCTGACCCTGTACGACCGCAGCCTGGACATGCACGTCAGCAACCTGCGCAAGAAGATAGGCCCCCACGCCGATGGCCGGCCGCGCATCGTCGCCCTGCGCAGCCGTGGTTATTACTACTGCCTCTGAACTTCTTTACCGAGCCTTTACCATCCACTGACCGCGCTTGACGGTGATCTCCCTAGACTGTGCTCATCCGGTAACCACCGGCCCATGAAAGGAGAGACACCATGCGCAAGACCCTTATCGCCCTGATGTTCGCCGCCGCCCTGCCGACCGTGGCCATGGCCATGCCTGAAGGCGGCCCGCGCCACGACGGCCCACATCATCGCGGTGATGCGCCTTTCCACCAGCTGGACCTGAGCCGTGACCAGCGCCAGCAGATCGGCAAACTGATGGGCGAGCAGATGAAACAGCGCCGCGACATCACCGAGCGCTACCTGTCCAAACTGCCGGCCGCCGACCAGAAGGCGATGAAGGACGAACTGCAGGCCAACCGCGACAAGACCGACAGCGCGGTCCGTGCCCTGCTCAAGCCTGAGCAGCAGAAGAAGTTCGACGAACTGCAGAAGGAACGCGCCGCACAGAAAGCCGAGTGGCAGGAGTTCCAGGCCTGGAAAGCTGAAAAAGGCAACAAGGCCCAGTAAGCTGTCCGCCCGATGCCCGGCCCGCCTCAGTGCGAGCCGGGCTTTTCTTGTTTGCAGGAGGTGCACTTGCGTTCACTGTTCTGGCGCATCCTGGCCAGTTTCTGGCTGGCCATCACCCTGGTTGCGGGCCTGTCGATCCTGCTGGGCCATATGCTCAACCAGGACGCCTGGATCCTCAGCCGCCACCCGGGCCTGAATACCCTGGCCAGCAAGTGGGCCAAGCATTACGAACAGGAAGGCCTGGCTTCGGCACAGCACTTCCTGGAACGGCGCAAGGACCGCTACAAGATCGACGTGCAGGTGCTCGACGACAGTGGCGAAGCCGTGGTGCCCGGCACCTTCCCGCGCCGTGCGGCGGCCTTCGAGGCACGCCAGCACAATGACCAGCGGCGCCTGCCGTGGCGCCGGTTGACCGAGGAATACACCAGCCCCGACACCGGCGAGACGTACCTGCTGATCTACCGCATCCCCCACCCGGCGCTGGATGCCTGGCACCGCGAAAGCCTGTTGTGGCCGCTCAGTGCGCTGGGCATTGCCCTGGTGGTGCTGACCCTGTTCAGCCTGCTGGTGACCCTGTCCATCACCCGCCCGCTCAGCCGCCTGCGCAGCGCCGTGCATGACCTGGGCCAGACCACCTACCAGCAGAACAGCCTGGCGCAGCTGGCGGCGCGGCGTGACGAGTTCGGCGTGCTGGCCAAGGACTTCAACAAGATGGGCGCGCGCCTGCAAAGCACCATCGGCAGCCAGCGCCAGTTGCTGCGCGATGTGTCCCACGAACTGCGCTCGCCGCTGGCCAGGCTGCGTATCGCCCTGGCCTTGGCCGAGCGCGCCGAGCCTGAGCAGCGTGAGGCGCTGTGGCCACGCCTGACCCGCGAATGCGACCGCCTGGAAGACCTGATCAGCGAAATTCTCGCCCTGGCGCGGGTCGATGCCGAACAGGCCCATGCCGAGCCGGTCGACCTCAACGCCCTGCTCGGCAGCGTACGCAAGGACGCCCAGCTCAGTGCACCAGAGCAGGACGTGCGCCTGGAGGCACAGCCGGGGTTGACCTTGCAGGGTTGGCCAACGCTGATCGAGCGTGCCGTGGACAACCTGCTGCGCAACGCCCTGCGCTTCAACCCGCAGGGCCAGCCGATCGAAGTCAGCGCCGTGCGCGAGCAGGACCGTATCGTGATCAGCGTGCGTGACCATGGGCCGGGAGCGGCGGCGGAACACCTGGCGCAGCTGGGGGAACCGTTCTTCCGTGCGCCGGGGCAGGATGCGCCGGGGCATGGGCTGGGGCTGGCGATTGCACGCAAGGCGGCGGAGCGGCATGGTGGCAGCCTGGTGCTGGAGAACCATCCACAGGGGGGCTTTGTGGCGCGGCTGGAGTTGCCTGTGACTGAAGCGACAGGCAGTTGATCTGATGTAAATGCTCCCGGCCTCTTCGCGGGTAAACCCGCTCCCACAGGTACCTGTGCAAGGCCTGAAATTTGCGCCACACATGCGGGAGCGGCGGGCGGTTGATGTGCTGTAAAGGCACCCGCCCACTTCCACAGGTACTGTGCAAGGCCTGAATTTTGCGCCACACCTGTGGGAGCGACAGGCGGTTGATGTGCTGTAAAGGCACCCGGCCTATTCCACAGGTACTGTGCAAGGCCTGAAATTTGCGCAACACCTGTGGGAGCGGGTTTACCCGCGAAAGGGCCGGATGCCTTGATACGGCAATCAGCCCAAGGCCGCGTTACTCGCCCCAGGCACTGACGAAATCTGCAGTTTCCAGAGTCGGCGCGGTGCGCGGCTCGGTCAACGGCGTACCCACATACAGATACCCGATCAGCTCCTCGTTCGCGGCCAGCCCCAGGCCCTTGTGCACATGGGCATCGAAAGCCATGTCCCCGGTGCGCCACACCGCACCGATACCTTGCGCATGCGCCGCAATCAGGATGCCGTGCGCAGCACAGCCTGCCGCCAGCCGCTGCTCGGACTTGGGCACCTTGAAGTGGTCCTGCAGCTTGGCAACGACCACGATCAGCAACGGCGCCCGCAGGGGCATGACGCGGGCCTTGTCCAGGGCAGCCTGGCTGGCATCCCCCTTGTGCTGCAGCGCTTCGGCGAACAGCTCACCCAGCTTCTCGCGGCCCTGGCCTTCGATGGTGAGAAAGCGCCACGGCCGCAGCTGGCCGTGGTCCGGGGCGCGCAGGGCAGCCTGGAACAGCGCCTCGCGCTGGGCGGCATTGGGCGCCGGGTCGGTCAGGCGTGGCACGGAAACACGGTTGAGCAATGCGTCGAGAGCCTCCATCGGCTACCCTCCTGGCAGGTAAATGTGCCGCCATTCTAGCGTTTACATCACCAGACCCATAGGTAGAATGGCGCCCTTCCGTTTCGAGTCAGAGCAGATCACATGGCGTTGCCGACCTTAAGGATCATTGGTTTCATCATCGGCATCTTCCTGATTACCCTCGCCGTCAGCATGGCCGTGCCCATGGCGACCCTGGTGATCTTCGAACGCACCCGTGACATGCCGTCGTTCCTCTGGTCGAGCCTGATCACCTTCATCGCCGGCCTGGCCCTGGTGCTCCAGGGCCGCCCCGAGCATGTGCACCTGCGCCCGCGCGACATGTACCTGCTGACCGTCAGCAGCTGGCTGGTGGTGTGCGTGTTCGCCGCCCTGCCGTTCCTGCTGACCCAGCACATCAGCTATACCGACGCCTTCTTCGAAAGCATGTCGGGCATCACCGCCACCGGCGCCACGGTGCTCAGCGGGCTGGACAACATGTCACCGGGCATCCTGATGTGGCGCTCGATGCTGCACTGGCTCGGCGGCATCGGCTTCATCGGCATGGCGGTAGCGATCCTGCCGCTGCTGCGCATCGGTGGCATGCGCCTGTTCCAGACCGAATCGTCCGACCGCTCGGAGAAGGTCATGCCGCGCTCGCACATGGTCGCCAAGTCGATCGTGGGGGTATACGTCGGCTTTTCGATCCTGGGCGCGCTGGGCTTCTGGTGGGCCGGCATGAGCCCGTTCGATGCGATCAACCACGCCATGTCGGCGATTTCCACTGGCGGGTTTTCCACCTCCGACCAGTCGCTGGCCAAGTGGGATATCCCGGCCGTGCACTGGGTCGCGGTGGTGGTGATGATCCTCGGCAGCCTGCCCTTCACCCTTTACGTGGCGACCCTGCGCGGCAACCGCAAGGCACTGATCCGCGACCAGCAGGTGCAGGGTTTGCTGGGCATGCTGGTGGTCACCTGGCTGGTGCTTGGCACCTGGTACTGGGCCACCACCAACCTGCACTGGCTCGACGCCCTGCGCCACGTGGCGCTGAACGTGACTTCGGTGGTCACCACCACCGGCTTCGCCCTGGGTGACTACAGCCTGTGGGGCAACTTCTCGCTGATGCTGTTCTTCTACCTGGGCTTCGTCGGCGGCTGCTCCGGCTCGACGGCAGGTGGCATCAAGATCTTCCGCTTCCAGGTCGCCTACATCCTGCTCAAGGCCAGCCTCAACCAGCTGATCCACCCACGCGCGGTGATCAAGCAGAAGTACAACGGCCACCGCCTCGACGAAGAAATCGTGCGTTCGATCCTGACTTTCTCGTTCTTCTTCGCCATCACCATCTGCGTCATGGCGCTGCTGCTGTCGTTGCTTGGCGTGGACTGGATGACCGCCCTGACCGGCGCGGCCGGCACGGTCTCGGGTGTAGGCCCGGGCCTGGGTGAAGTGATCGGCCCGTCGGGCAACTACGCCACGCTGCCGGACGCTGCCAAGTGGATTCTTGCCAGCGGCATGCTGCTCGGCCGATTGGAAATCATCACCGTGCTAGTGTTGTGCATGCCGGCGTTCTGGCGTCACTGACCACCTCGGGCTCGGCACCCAGGCGGGCGCGGTACTCACTGGGTGTGGCATGGAACCAGCGGCGGAACGCCCGGTAGAAGTTGCTGGGGTCGGCAAAACCCAGCAGGTAGGCGGTTTCCAGCAGGGTCATGCCTGGCTGCGCCAGGTACTGTTCGGCCAGTTCGCGGCGGGTATCGTCGAGCAGGGTCTGGAAGCTGGTGCCTTCTTCCTGCAGCCGCCGCTGCAAGGTGCGCTGCGACAGGTGCAGGGCCTGGGCCAGGGTTTCGCGCTTGGGCTCGCCCTGCGGCAGGATGCGGCACAGTACCTGGCGCACGCGGTGGGTGACCCGGCTTTCCGAGAAACGCGCCAGGTATTCGCCGGCAAAGCGGTCATGCAGGATGGCCATGGCTTCGTTGGCGGTGGGCAGCGGCGCCTCCATGTCGGCGCGCTCGAACACCAGCGCATCGTGCGGTGCCCCGAACACCAGCGGCGAATGGAACGCCACCTTGTACGGTTCGATATTCTTTGGCTGTGGCCCCTGCACCAGCACCCGGCGCGGTTGCACCGGCCGACCGCTGAGCCAGCTGCACAGCGCCAGCGCGCAGGCCAGCGATGCCTCGGCACTGTGCCGGGTCGGTGGCAGATGGTCGCCGTGTACGGTCAGGATCAGCGAATAACCCTCGGGGCCGAGGACGAAGCTGAGGTCGGAGCTTTCGGCGATGATGCGCTGGTAACGCACCAGGCGCTCGAAGCCTTCGGCCAGGGTGCGGCTGGACATCAACGCATAGCCCACCACATGGAACGACGCCGGGCGCACCACCCGCGCCATGTTCAGGCCTATGGCCTCGTTGCCCGACAGTTCCACCGCCAGTTGCCACAACCGGGTCATGGAGTCCTGGGTGAAGCGCGCGTCGGGGTCGTCGAGGGCAGCGAAATCCAGCCCCAGCTGCTTGAACATGGCCCGGCAGTCCAGCCCTTCCAGTTCGAGTGCCTTCACGATCCCTGATGCCCAGCTGGCCGACGTGGTTCTTTCGCTCATGACAGGCATTTATGCTGACCGCTCCTGCGGTGAACCCCAAGGATATTCAATTGGCGCCTATTGTCACTGATAGGCCTCGCCAGTCACTCTAGACTCGAATCAGGCTCCACGCCGTGCATCTTGTCCAGAAGTATTAATCCCGGAGCACTGTCATGAACCGCACAGCGCAGTTTCGCAGTTTTGCCGAGTTCTACCCTTACTACCTGGGGGAGCACAGCAACCCCACCTGCCGCCGCCTGCACTTCGTCGGCACCAGCCTGGTGATAGCCCTGCTGGCCTATATCATCGGCAGTGGCAAATGGTTGTTGCTGCTGGCCTTGCCCGTGTTCGGCTACGGCTTTGCCTGGGTCGGCCATTTCTTTTTCGAAAAGAACCGGCCTGCGACCTTTACCCATCCGCTGTATAGCCTGATCGGGGATTTCGTGATGTTCAGGGATATCCTGCTGGGCAAGATCAGCCTGTAGATTTTTTGGGGCCGCTTTGCGGCCCATCGCGACACAAGGCCGCTCCTACAAGGTCCGCGTAAATTCCGAGCTTACGCGGTCGTTGTAGGAGCGGCCTTGTGTCGCGAAAGGGCTGCAAGGCAGCCCCCTTGGCCCTCAACCCCTACGCCGGTTCGCGCACCGCCGCCGCTGCCTGCGCTTCACGCGCCTGCGCCTCCGCCAGCCGATACAGCTCGATCGTGCCATCCCAATGCTCGATCAGCGCCGTGCACGACTCCACCCAATCCCCGCAATTGAGGTACTCCACCTCCCCCACCTGGCGAATCTCGGCATGGTGGATATGCCCACACACCACCCCATGAAAACCGCGGCGGGTGCACTCGTGGGCAATGGCATCCTCGAAGTCGCTGATGAAGTTCACCGCGCCTTTGACCTTGTGCTTCAGGTACGCCGAGAGTGACCAATAGCCGTATCCATAGCGGGCACGCCAGTGGTTGAGCCAGCGGTTGAGCACCAGGGTGAACTCGTAGGCACGGTCACCGAGGAACGCCAGCCAGCGGTGGTAACGGGTAATCACGTCGAACTGGTCGCCATGGATCACCAGCAGGCGGCGGCCATCGGCAGTCAGATGCTCGGCCTCGTCCACCAGCTGGATGTTGCCGAGCATCAGCTTGGAGTAACGGCGCAGGAATTCGTCATGGTTGCCGGTGACGTAGATCACCTCGGTGCCGCGCTTGCTCATGGTCAGCAGGCGGCGGATCACGTTGGTATGGGCTTGAGGCCAATAGATTCCGCCGCGCAGCTTCCAGCCATCGATGATATCGCCCACCAGGTAGATGCGGTCGACCTGGTAGCCCTTGAGGAACTGCGACAGGTGTTCGGCCTGGCAGTCGCGGGTGCCCAGATGCACATCGGAGATCCACAGGGTACGCACGCGTTGCTTGCGCGAGGGACGGGACAGTTCGGCATGGGTCATGGGCAGGCTCCGGCGCAGTTTGCTGGAGACTGGCAGGCGCGGATGACAGCGCAGTGGCAAAACCGTTACGAGTGATGGACTGCAGGGAATGAGGCACAATGCGGTTCTGCCCTGCGAGGACGACTCTCCCCATGACCGCCGGCCCGATCCTCTCGCTGCGCCATTACCGCGACAGCCTGATCGCCCACAGCCACGAACACCCGCAACTGGTGTTCGGCCTGCGCGGTCGCCTGGAGTTCGAGGTGCAGGGGCATGGCGCCGGGATCGATCGACAGGGGCTGATCGTGGTACCGGCGGGCGCCCATCACACCTGCGCCAGCGATGGCGGCAGCGATTGCCTGGTACTGGATGTACCAGGGGACCACTGGTTGCGCGAGCAACTGGGCGAACATGCCGACGCCAGCCGCCGCCTGCTCGACCGCCCCGCCGCCCTGGGCCTGGACGAGCGCCAGCAGCAATTGGTGGACTGGCTGGCGACCAGCCCCATGCACGACCCGCTGATTGCCCGGCAAGGGGCAGCGCTGCTGCTGGCCAGCCTCAACCCCACGGCAGCAGCCAGCGTCGCAGCCAGCCAGCGCCTGCCCTATGGCGCCTTCGATGCGCATATCGAGCGGCATGCCGCCTACCCGCTGCAAGTGGCTGACCTGGCGCGCATCGCCGGGTTGTCCAGTGCCCGCCTGCATGCGCGCTTCACCGCAGAATGCGGGATGACGCCGATGGACTACATTCGCCAGCGGCGCTTGCTCAAGGCGCGGCGGCTGGTGATGCAGACCTTGCTACCGATGGGGGAGATTGCGGCGCAGGTGGGGTACAGCTCGCAGAGTGCGTTTTCGGCGGCGATGTTGCGGGCGTTCGGGTGTACGCCGTTGGCTTTGCGGCGAGAGTCTGGCGACAATTGACGCCAGTCTTGCGACAGACCGCCTTTGCCTGTGCCTATACACTTTGCCTGTGCCGGCCCTTTCGCGGGTAAACCCGCTCCCACAGGTACTGCACAGGCTTCGAAAGCGGTGCAGTACCTGTGGGAGCGGGTTTACCCGCGAAGAGGCCGGCACAGCCAGTAGAGATCTTGAGCAAGGACCACCCATGAACCACCGCACCGCCCTCGGCGCCCTGCACATCGGCGCGCTGTTCTTCGGCCTCACCGGCGTTTTCGGCAAACTGGCCGCCAGCGCCAGCCCGGCGATCATCGTCTTCGGCCGCGCCGCCTTCGCCGTGCTCGCCCTGGCCCTGTTCGCCAGCCTGACCGGGCCGGGCTGGCAACGCCTGAGCGGCCAGGACGCCCGTCGCCTGCTGCTCGGCGGCGTGCTGCTGGCCGGGCACTGGGTCAGTTTCTTCATCGCGGTAAAGGTCGCCGGCGTGGCCATCGCCACCCTCGGCTTCGCCAGCTTCCCGGCCTTTACCGTGATCCTCGAAGGCCTGCTGTTCCGCGAACGCATCCGCCGCAACGAGGCTTTGCTGGTGTTGCTGGTCAGCATCGGCCTGGTACTGGTCACACCGGCATTCGACCTGGCCAGTGAAGCCACCGGCGGCCTGCTCTGGTCATTGCTGTCGGGGCTGCTGTTCTCCCTGCTGTCACTCACCAACCGCGCCGGCTCCGGCCGTCTGCCTGCAGTGCAGGCGGCGCTGTGGCAGAACCTGGTGGTGGGCTTGTGCCTGCTGCCGTTCGCGGCACCGGACCTGGCCGGCGTAGCCACCATGGACTGGCTGTGGATCGCCCTGCTCGGCATCTTCTGCACCGGCGTGGCGCACAGCCTGTTCGTCGCCAGCCTGTCGGTGATCAAGGCGCGCACCGCCGCCGTGGTGTTCGGCATGGAACCGGTCTACGGCATTGCCGTGGCCTGGGTGGTGTTCGCCGAAACCCCGACCCTGCGCATGCTGCTGGGCGGCGCGCTGATCATCTTCGCCATCGTGCTGTCCAGCCGCCTGGCCGCCGAGCAACCGCCCAGGCAGCGGCCGCTGGCCGAGGGCGCCTGAATCAGCGGTCGTTGTGGCCCAGGTCACGCTGCGGGTCGATCTGGTCGCGCACCCGCTGCTTCAGCACCTTGGCCTCGGGGAAACCACCGTCGGCCTTGCGCTCCCAGATCTGCACGCCATTGCAGGTGATGCGGAAGATACCGCCGGTGCCAGGCTCCAGGGCCACCCGGCCAAGGTCGTCGGTGAAGGTGCTGAGCAGTTCCTGGGCCAGCCAGGCGGCACGCAGCAGCCATTGGCACTGGGTGCAATACGTGATGACGATTTCCGGTTTGCTGTCGGCCATGGTGAGGCATCTCCAGGTGAGGGGCCGCTTATACTAGCGGTCTTTAGCCCACGGTTTGAGACTCACGATGCGCCGTTTGCTGTTCTGTTTCCTGCTCACCCTCACCTCCCTCACGGTATTCGCCGCCGAACCGGCCAGGCCCAAGGTTGGCCTGGTACTGTCGGGGGGCGCGGCCCGTGGCCTGGCCCACATTGGTGTGCTCAAGGCCCTGGAGGAACAAGGCGTGCGCATCGACGCCATCGCCGGCACCAGTATGGGCGCGGTGGTCGGCGGCCTGTATGCCTCGGGCTACAGTGTCGAAGAGCTGGAAAAACTCGCCACCACCCTCGACTGGCAACAGGCGCTGTCCGACGCCCCGCCGCGCAAGGACGTGCCGTTCCGGCGCAAGCAGGATGACCGCGACTTCCTGGTCAAGCAGAAGCTCAGCTTTCGCGACGACGGCAGCCTGGGCCTGCCGCTGGGGGTGATCCAGGGCCAGAACCTGGCGCTGCTGCTGGAAAGCAAGCTGGCACATACCGCCGACACCCGTGACTTCGACAAGCTGCCCATTCCCTTCCGCGCAGTGGCCACCGACATCGCCAGTGGCGAAAAGGTGGTGTTCCGCCGTGGCCACCTGCCCCAGGTGATCCGCGCCAGCATGTCGATCCCGGCGGTGTTCGCCCCGGTCGAACTGGACGGCCGGCTGCTGGTGGACGGTGGCATGGTCGACAACATCCCGGTGGACGTCGCCCGCGAAATGGGTGTGGACCTGGCCATCGTGGTCGACATCGGCACCCCGCTGCGTGACCGCAAGCAGCTGGCCACGGTAGTCGATGTGCTCAACCAGTCGATCACCCTGATGACCCGGCGCAACTCGGAAGAACAACTGGCCAGCCTGCACCGCGACGACATCCTCATCCAGCCACCGCTGACCGCCTTTGGCGTCACCGATTTTGGCCGCGCCCGGGAAATGATCGAGGCCGGCTACCGCGCCACCCGCCTGCTTGACCCGCGCCTTGCCGCCCTGCGCCAGCCCGAAGGTGACAGCAGCCTGGCCGTGGCCCGCTCGCCGCGCCAACGCACGCCGACGATCACCGCGATCAGGATCGAAAACGACTCCAAGGTCAGCGACGAGGTCATCCGCTCGTACATCCGCCAACCGATCGATGCGCCGCTGGAGCTAGGCCGCCTGCAGACCGACATGGGCACGCTGTACGGCCTGGACTACTTCGACCGGGTGCAGTACCGCGTGGTGCACAAGGGCGACGACACCACCCTGGTGATCAACGCCCGCGGCCGACGCGGTGGCACCGACTACCTGCGCCTGGGCCTGAACCTGTCGGACGACCTGCGCGGCGACAGCGCCTTCAACCTGGGCGCCAGCTACCGGGTCAACGGCATCAACAGCCTCGGCGCCGAATGGTTGACCCGTGGCCAGATCGGCGACCAGCAGGAGTTGTACAGCGAGTTCTATCAGCCGCTGGACGTGGGCTCGCGCTACTTCATCGCGCCGTACCTGGACTTCAGCTCGCAGAACATCGAAGCCACCCTGGACAACGACCCGGTGGCCGAGTACCGCCTGGAGCGTTACGGCTTTGGCCTTAACGTGGGGCGGCAGATCGGCACCAACGGCGAAGTGCGCCTGGGCGTGGGCAAGGCCTGGGGCGAGGCCGAGGTACGCATCGGCGACCAGGACCTGCCCAAGGTCAGTTTCAACGAAGGTTTCTACGAGCTGAAGTACTCGTTCGACACCCTCGACAACGTGTACTTCCCGCACAGCGGCGAGGATATCGGCCTGACCTTGCGCAAGTATGACCAGTCGCTGGATTCCGACCAGGATTACCGGCAGTGGATGTTCAACCTGGACAAGGCCCTCAGCAGCGGGCCGAACACCTTCGTGCTGGGCGGGCGCTACGGGCGCACGCTGGATGATACCGAAGTGGTGACCTCGAGCTTCGTGCTGGGTGGCGCGCGGGAGCTGTCAGGCTTCCGCCAGGACTCGGTGTCGGGGCAGAACGTGAGCCTGATGCGCATGGTCTACTACCGCCGTCTGACGCCACGGGCCTACGTGCCGCTGGACTTCCCGCTGTACATCGGCGGGTCGCTGGAGCGAGGGCGGGCGTGGAACAACGACAACGATTTCGACAGTGGCTACATCAATGCGGCGAGCATCTTCCTGGGGCTGGAGACGCCGCTGGGGCCGTTGAACCTGAGCTACGGGGCCAACAGTGCGCATGAGCAGGCGGTGTACCTGAACCTTGGGCATACCTTCTGAACCGTCGGGGCTGCCTTGCAGCCCATCGCGACACAAGGCCGCTCCTACAGGAGTACGCGATCCCCTGTAGGAGCGGCCTTGTGTCGCGATGGGCCGCAAAGCGGCCCCAGGCCCCTCAGGATTTCTCCAGGTTGGCCAGGATCTTGGCATGCACCCGCATGCACACCTGCAGCTCCGCCTCGTCAACCCCGGTGAACAGCTCTACCCGCAGTTGATTGGCAATGGTCTCGATCTGGTCGATCAGCGGTTTGGCCGGCGGGCACAGCACAATCTTCTTCGCCCGCCGGTCTTCCAGCACCGCTTGCCGGCGTACCAGCCCCTGCGCCTCCAGGCTGTCGAGCAGGCGCGCCAGGGTCGGGCCTTCGACACCCACGCTCTGGGCCAGCTCACGCTGGGTCGGGGCCTCTTCGAAACGGGCCAGGTGCAGCAACACCAGCCAGCGCGCCTGGGACAGGTTGAGCCCGGCCAGGCGGCGGTCCAGCTCGGCACGCCAACCCCGGGACATCTGGGCCAGCTGCATGCCGAAGCGGTGTTGGTTGTCGGTCAGGGGCATAAGCAACTCATTGAACAGATCTAATTATTAGGCAGCTAACCATGGCCCGTCCCACGAGGCAAGGCTCGGGCACCCTGGAATGTTCGATAATCGTCAAAAAACATGACAAAGGTCAGCAGATGGCAGTTCTGCCTTCGATCCTGTCGTCACTTACAGCTCGAACTCGGCCGCCAGCGCAGCCCGCACGCAGTACAGCACGCCCTCCGGCACCCGCGCCCCGAACAGCGGCGCAATCGCCGATACCGGTGGCAGCTCGCCCTCGCCATCGAGGAAGGCATCCTGCACTTCCATCAACAGGTCTTCCGGCAGGTCCAGGGCCTGTTCCAGGCTCAGTTCCTGGCGGCCCAGCGCCTCGGCAAGCAGGCTGTAGACGTTCTTCTCGCTGCAGTTGAGCTGCCCGGCGATCTGCGCCGGGGTCATGCCGGCACGGGCCAGGCTGACCAGTTCGTGGCGCAGGTCGAGTACCACTTTCGGCGCTTCGTCGGTGCCACCGCTGTTGTTCAGCACCTCGAGGAAGGCCTGGCCATAACGCTCCAGCTTGCGCGCACCCACGCCGCTGACCTGGGCCATGTCGCTGAGGCTGACCGGCTGGCTGCGCAGCATCTCCAGCAGCGTCGAGTCGGGGAAGATGACGTAGGGCGGCACGCTGTGCTCCTCGGCCAGCTTGCGCCGCAGGGTACGCAGCGCTTCCCACAGTTCGCGCTCTTCGGCACGCACCAGCTGGCTGGCCGGGCTGCCGCCACTGGACGACGAAGTTCTGGCGGTGGTCTGCGGCTTGAGGTCACGACGCAGCTGCAAGGTCACTTCGCCACGCAGCAGCGGCCGGCAGCTGTCGGACAGGCGCAGGCCGCCGTAGCCTTCCAGGTCGATGTCGACCAGGCCGCGCGCCACCAGCTGACGGAACAGCGAACGCCACTCGACTTCGGCCAGCCCCTTGCCGACGCCAAACACCGAGAGCTTCTCGTGGCCGAAATTGCGCACCTTCTCGGTGTCCTTGCCCAGTAGCACATCGACCAGGTGACCGACGCCATAGCGCTGGCCGGTGCGGAACACTGCCGACAGCGCCTGACGGGCCGGCTCGGTGGCGTCCCAGGTCTGCACCTGGTCGACACAGTTGTCACAGTGCCCGCACGGTTGCTCGAGGGTTTCGTCGAAATAGGCCAGCAGCGACTGGCGGCGGCAGCGGGTTTCTTCGCACAGGGCCAGCATGGCGTCGAGCTTGTGCTGCTCGATGCGCTTGTGGCGCTCGTCACCTTCGGAGTTCTGCAGCATCTGCTTGAGCATCACCATGTCCTGCAGCCCGTAGGCCATCCAGGCATCGGACGGCAGCCCGTCACGGCCGGCACGGCCGGTCTCCTGGTAGTACGCCTCGAGCGACTTGGGCAGGTCAAGGTGGGCGACAAAGCGCACGTTGGGCTTGTCGATACCCATGCCGAAGGCGATGGTGGCGACCATGATCAGCCCTTCCTCGTTGAGGAAGCGGTGCTGGTTGGCTGCACGCGTCTCGGCAGCCAGGCCGGCGTGATACGGCAGCGCGGGGAAGCCCTGGTCACAGAGGAATGCGGCGGTTTCGTCGACTTTCTTGCGCGACAGGCAATAGACGATACCGGCGTTGCCGCGGCGCTCGCCGAGGAACGCCATCAGCTGCTTGCGCGGCGCCTCCTTGGGCACGATGCGGTAGAAGATGTTGGGCCGGTCGAAACTCGACAGGAAGCGCTCGGCGCCTTGCAGGTGCAGGCGCTGGACGATCTCCTCGCGGGTGCGCATGTCGGCGGTGGCGGTCAGCGCGATGCGCGGCACATGCGGGAACAGCTCGGCCAGCTGGCCCAGTTGCAGGTATTCGGGGCGGAAATCGTGGCCCCATTGCGACACGCAGTGGGCCTCGTCGATGGCGAACAGCGAGATATCCAGGTCGCGCAGGAAGTCGAGCATGCGCGGCTGCACCAGGCGCTCGGGCGCCAGGTACAGCATCTTCACTTCGCCACGGCGCAGGCGCCCGGCCAGGTCACGCTGCTGCTCCGGGGTCAGCGTGGAGTTCAGCGCAGCGGCCGGCACACCCAGTTCATCGAGCGTGGCGACCTGGTCGTCCATCAGCGCGATCAGAGGCGAGACCACCACCGTCAGGCCCGGGCGCAGCAGCCCCGGCACCTGGAAACACAACGACTTGCCGCCGCCGGTGGGCATCAGCACCAGGGCATCGCCGCCATTGGCCACGCAGTCGATGATCGCTGCCTGGCGCCCGCGGAAACTGTCGTAGCCGAAGACGTCCTTGAGAACGCGCTGAGCCTGTTCGAGCATGTGCAACTCCACAAATCGCCGTACCATCCCGGATACAGGCTGGACGAAAAACCCGCCCCGCACACGCCAAATGCGTAAGCGGTTTTTGCCAGGTAGCCGGCAAACCCTGCCCCTGGATGAAAAATCGCGGAGTATACCGCAGCACCGCCCCGCGCAGGGCACCACGGCGATAGACGTTCCCTTTACCCCGCCGCCGTCGCAAGGTGCTAGAATTCGTTATCGTTTATTCCCCAAGGTAGCCCTGTAATGTCCTTCGCCGAGCAACTGACCCGCCTGCAAGCCTTCCTCGACGCCGACGAGCTGCACGAGGAAGCGCTGGACTACGTCGCCGCCCACGGCTACCTCACCGCCCTTTCGATCAATGCCGAGGAAGTGCCCGAGCGCGAGTGGATCGACGCCCTGTTCGCTGAAGAGCCGCACTACGCCAGCGATGCTCAGCGTACCGAGATCGAGGCCACCCTGGTGGCGCTGAAAGCGCACATCGCCCGCCAGCTGGCCAGCGACGACGAGTTCGAGCTGCCATGCGACCTCGACCTGACCGACGAGCCGGACGATTCCGACCTGCGCGGCTGGTGCATCGGCTTCATGGAAGGCGTATTCCTGCGTGAAGAGGCCTGGTTCGAGAACGCCGAGGAAGAAGTCAGCGAGATGCTGCTGCCGATCATGGTCGGCTCGGGCCTGTTCGACGAGCAGCCGGAGTTCGCCGACATCGCCAGCAACGCCAACCTGCAGGACGACATGATCGTACAGATCCCCGAAGCGCTGACGGCGCTGTTCCTGCTGCTGCATGCCCCTGACGAAAAGCCGGCGCTGCTCAAGCCACGCCACCACTAAGTCGCCTGTGCGCTACCTGCTGCTGGCCACCGGCTGGCTCAGCGTCGCGTTGGGGGTGTTGGGGATATTCCTGCCGGTATTGCCCACCACCCCGTTCCTGCTATTGGCGGCCGCCTGCTTTGCCCGCAGCTCGCCGCGCTTTCACCACTGGCTGGTCCATCACCCCAAGCTCGGGCCATGGATCCGTGACTACCTCAGTGGTGAGGGCATCCCCCTCAAGGGCAAGGTCTACGCCATCGGCCTGATGTGGGCCAGCATCGGCCTGTCGTGCTATCTGGTGCCCCTGTTCTGGGCGCGCACCTTCATGTTGACCAGCGCCGTACTGGTAAGCCTGTACATCCTCAGCCAGAAAACTTTGCACAAGCCAAAGTGACAATATTCTGTCGCCAAATATCAATTTCGCCTAACGATTATTCTCCTTATCCGAAATGATTCTGGAACTCTGCCAAACCCCCGTATTAATTGGCTTTCATGGACTTTTCCGCTGCCATTCCCCTGGGTCCTCCTGCGGGCCTATTAGACAATTTATATATTATATGGCAATTTGATATGAAGAAATCTTCTTATCTATCGCGTTGAATGTACTTAGCTGTGTTATTAAAAACCTGCAACACTATATGCAATAACTTTATCGTCATTTTTTTGGCGAGCAGCAGGATAAATTCCAGGATCAGGGAGATGTACCATGCGCGTTTTGAACCCCATCACCAGTGCATTACTGTTGGCCCTGGCGAGTGCCAACGTACAGGCGATGTCGATCACCGAGGCTGTCCAGAGCGCCGTGGACTACCACCCGCAGGTCAGCTCCAACCGCAACAGCAAGCTGTCGGCCGATGAAGATGTGAAGTTCGCGCGTGGTGGCTACTACCCTTCCGTGGATCTGGTCGCCGGCTATGGCCGCCAGCGTTCGGACAACACCACGACGCGTGCCGAGGGCAACCACAACAAGGAAACCCTCAACTACACCCAGTCCGAACTGCGCCTGCGGCAAATGATCTTCGACGGCTTCAACACCTCGAATGAAGTGGGCCGCACCGAAGCAGTCTCCACCTCCCGCGCCTACTACACCCAGGCCGTTGCCCAGGATGTCGCCCTGCGTGCAGTCGAGGTGTACCTGGAAGTGCTCAAGCGCCGTGAACTGGTGACCCTGGCCAGGAACAACCTGCAAGCCCACCTGCGAGTCAACGACCAGATCGGCCTGCGCAACGAGCGCGGCGTCGGCAGCACCGCCGACCTTGACCAGTCCCGCGCACGTCGCGCCCTGGCGGAAAACAACCTGGACACCGCCGAAGTCGACCTGGCCGATGCCGAGGCCAACTTCTTCAGCGTCGTCGGCCGCATGCCGGACGAGCTGGAAAGCCCGCAAACCATCAAGGGTGAGGTGCCTGGCACCCTCGACGAAGCCCGCGACGGCATGCGCCAGAACAACCCGTACATCAAGTCTGCCCAGGCTGACGTGAATGCTGCCGAGCAGCAATACGAAGTGGCCAAGTCGACCTTCTACCCTCGCTTCGACGCCATTCTGGCCACCGGTGCCAACAACAACACCGGCGGCGAGAAAGGCCACAACAACAACGACTGGCAAGCTGGCGTGGAGATGAACTACAACCTGTTCCGCGGTGGCAGCGACAAGGCTCGCCTGCAGTCCGACGCGCACAAGATCAACCAGGCCCTGGACATCCGCAACAACGCCCTGCGTGAGCTGACCGAAAATCTGAGCCTGGCGTGGAACGCCATGAACAACGCCAGCAAGCAGCTGCCGACTGCGCGTGAATACGCCGAGACCACCAAGCGCGTGCGTGCTGCCTACCAGGACCAGTTCGGCCTGGGCCAACGTACCCTGCTCGACGTGCTCGACAGTGAAAACGAGCTGTACAACGCCGACCGCCGCTACACCGAGGTGCGTTATACCGAGGAGTTCTCGCGCTACCGCGTGCTGGCGACCATGGGCGAGCTGCTGAGCAAGCAGCGTATTTCGCTGCCGCCGGAAGCGCTGGCTACCACCGAAGTACGCACCGAGGCGCGTTTGCCTGATATGCGTTGATCGGGTTCGAGATAGCCGGGGCCGCTTTGCGGCCCATTCGCAGCACAAGGCTGCTCCTACAGGAAAGCGCGCAACATCTGTAGGAGCAGCCTTGTGCTGCGAATGGGCTGCAAAGCAGCCCCCTGCCCTCACTCGCTACCATGGTTACGCTGGAACGTCTCCAAACCCATGGCCCTGATCTGCCCCTCGATCAACGCCTCGAACGGTGCCAGCAGCGCATCGAAACAGGCAGGCTGCTCCAATGCGTTCAGCGCTCCCACCACCGCCTCGATAGTCGATAACGCCCCCGCCTCCGGCGCCTTGCGCAAGCAGTAGCGTGAAGGCGCGACAGCCCCCAGCGTCACCCGCGGCAACGCCTCCAGCAACGGGTTCAGGTACAACAGCTTGCGCGCCTTGCGCCAGGTGCCGTCGGGCACGATCAACAGCAAGGGTTGGTCGTCCGTCTCGCCATAGGCCACCAATTCCTGGGCGTCGTCACCCGGGAACAGCAGGGCTGGCCGGTAACCGGGGGTCGCCAGCAATTCATTCAGGTCATCGAATACCTCGCCTACCCGCAACTCGGCATTGTTCAGGCCAAGGGCGGCCAGGCGTGCGGTATTCAGGGCGTGGGCGGTTTCACTGGGGTGCTGCAGCAGGATGACGCGGGTGCGGCTGTCGAGTGCGGGGATCAGTGGGCAGAGGCAATGGTCGAGCGGGCGCTGGCAGCGCTCGCAGCGGGGTCTGGGCATGGGGTTCTCCTTGGCGGGAACAGTTTGCCACAGAACCGGGGCCCGCTTTGCGGGCCATTCGCCGGCAAGCCAGCTCCCACAGGTATTGCACAAGGCCCAGGCCTGTGGTGATCCTGTAGGAGCTGGCTTGCCGGCGAAAGGGCCGCAAGGCGGCCCCGGCAATCTCAACGATTGAACCGCTCCGCCAGGCTATGCAGGTACTCCGCCATGCGCTCCAGGTCCTGGCTGATTTCCGCGCCCTGCCTGGCCTGCCCGGCACTCTGGTCGCACAGGTGGGCTATGCGCACGATCTGCTGGTTGATGTCCTCGGCCACATGGCTCTGCTGCTCCGACGCCGTCGCCATCTGCTGGCTCATGCCGGTGATGCGGCTGACCGCCTGGGCAATCCCGCTCAACGCTGCCTGCACCGCCTCGACACTGTGCACGCTGTCCCGCGAGATCTGCTCGCCACGGCTGGCGGTGCTCACCGCGCGCTCTGCCCCGGCGCGCAACGAGGCGATGATCTGGTGGATCTCCTCGGTCGAGGCACGGGTGCGCTGGGCCAGCGATCGTACTTCATCCGCCACCACGGCAAACCCGCGCCCCTGTTCGCCGGCACGCGCCGCCTCGATGGCCGCGTTGAGCGCCAGCAGGTTGGTCTGCTCGGCGATCGAGGTAATCACATCGACCACGCTGCCGATCGACTGGGTCTGCTCGGCCAGGGCATTGACGGCCTGGCCGATGTCGTTGACCGCATTGCTCATGCTGCCCATGGCTTGCAGGCTCTGCATCGCCAGCTCGCTGCCCTGCTGCGCCAGCTGGTCGGCATCGCCCGCTGCGTGCGCCGTGCTCTGCACGTTATGGGTAACCTGCTGAATGGTCGCCGCCATCTGCGCGATGGCGGCGGCGGACTGGTCGGTCTCGCTGCGCTGGCGGTCGAGCATCTGTGCCTGGGCATCGGACAAGTCGGACGACTGCGCCGCCCGCGACTTCACCCCGACCCCGGCATCCACCAGGCGGGTCAAGGCCGTTTGCAGGCGTGCTTCCTCGCTGATGATGGCAAGATCCAGCTGGCCTTGCAGGCCTGGGTTATCGCTGTAGGTCAGTGCCACCAGCGGGCTGGTGAAGGCCTTGGGGTGCTCGGTCAGCGTGCGGCGGATGGCCTGGTTCTGCCGGTGCTCGACCAGATACCAGGCCAGCAGCAGGCTGGCCATCAGCACCCCGAGCGCCGCGTAGGGCGGTAGCCACAGGTAGCCCGCCGCCGACAGCAGGCCCGCACCGATCAATGGCCAACCGTGACCCAGGCCATACCCCAGACGGGCCGCCCACGGCACCGGCGCGCGGCCAGCCCGCAAGCGCGCGTACAACGCCTCGGCGCGGCGGATCTGCTCACGGGTGGGCACCGAGCGCACCGACTCGTAGCCACTGATGCGGCCCTGCTCGTAGACGGCCGTGACATAGGCGCTGACCCAGTAGTAGTCACCGTTCTTCGCCCGGTTCTTGACTACGCCCATCCACGGTTTGCCTTGTTTGATGGTTTCCCACATATGGCCGAACACGGCCGGAGGCATGTCCGGATGGCGCACCAGGTTGTGGGGTTGGCCGACCAGCTCGTCGTAGGTGAACCCGCTGATCGCCACGAAAGCGTCGTTGCAGTAGGTGATGCGGCTGTTGAGGTCAGTGGTGGAAATCAGGCGCTGATCGTTGGGAAAGGTTCTTTCGTGCTCAGTGACGGGCAAATTCATGCGCATCTTGGGCAATCCTTGCAGGATTAAAGGGAGGAAGTCAGCAGCACACACTGATTTGATATATAGCAGGACGCCATTATGTTGTCGGTCAGCGGCACCAACAATTTAACGGGGGCCGACGAAATACAGCATGTGCCGGACTTCAACCCACGTTGAGCTGGCTTTTCAGCAGGTCGCGGAAAGTCTGGATCAACGGTTCGCGGCTGCGCCCGCGGCGAATGATCAGCGAGAACGGTGCCTGGTAGCCAAAGGTGGACGGCGACAGCACGCGCAAGTCGCCCTTGTCGACCCAGGCCTGGGCATAGTGCTCGGGCAGGTAGCCGATGTAGGCCCCGGAGAGAATCAGGATCAACTGCGCCTCCATGCTCTCCACCGTCGCCGCGCTGTGCTTGAAGCCATGCCGGGCCAGTTCGGCCTGGCTCCAGTAGCCACGCCCGACCATGCGCTGCTGGGTCACCACCTGCTCGGGGATACGCCGTTCGGCATACAACGGGTGGCGGCTGCTGCAGTACAGCCAGTGCTGCTCACGGTACAGCGGCTGGTAGAGCAGCCCGCTCATGCGCGAGGAAAACGCCCCGATCGCCAGGTCCAGGCGGTTGTCCTGCACGCCCAGTTGCAGCTCGTAAGGGCTGGACACCGACAGGTGCAGGTGCACCGCCGGGTGTTCCTGGCTGTAGGCGCCGATGGCTTCGGCCAGCGGCAAGGCCTGGTCACCGACCGTGGAGTCGATCACCCCAAGGTTGAGGGTGCCGCGCAACTCACCCTTGAGGGCGGCGGCGTACTGTTCGAAACCGTCTAGCTCGGCCAGCAGGCGCAGTGTTTCCTGGTGAAACAGCTCGCCCTTGCTGGTGAGGCTGAAGCCGCCACGGCCGCGGTGGCACAGTACGATCCCCAGGGCACCTTCCAGCTGGCTCATGTAGGTGCTGATGGCCGAAGTCGACAGGTTCAGCTCGCGCTGGGCATTGGCAAAGCCCTGGTGGCGCACCACGCTGACGAAGATGCGCAGCAGTTTCAGGTCGGGCAAGGTCGAGGCCATGGAGCAACGGTTCCGCAAGGGTGTTTGCGCGCAGTCTAACCGCTCTGCCGGCCTTTAGTTCAGAAATTCCTGAACTAAGTATTTGCCGGTAGCGATTTTTCCCCGGCACTACCTTCAGCAGACTTGGCCGAAATGTCCCTGCCCGCCGGCAAGACCACACCTGGAAGGCGCGCGGCGGCACAGGTTCGAACAAACAGAACAATCGACCGACTGATGAGGCCCACCGTGGACAAGATCCTCCACCAACCACTGGGCGGCAACGAAATGCCGCGTTTCGGCGGCATCGCCACCATGCTCCGTCTCCCCCACCTGCAAAGTGCCCAAGGCCTGGACGCCGCCTTCATCGGCGTGCCACTGGACATCGGTACCTCGCTGCGCTCCGGCACCCGCTTCGGCCCGCGGCAGATCCGCGCCGAATCGGTGATGATCCGCCCGTACAACATGGCCACCGGGGCTGCACCGTTCGACTCGCTGTCGGTGGCCGACATCGGTGACGTGGCGATCAACACCTTCAACCTGCTGGACGCCGTGCGCATCATCGAAGAAGCGTATGACGAGGTCCTCGAGCACAACATCATCCCGCTGACCCTGGGTGGCGACCACACCATCACCCTGCCGATCCTGCGGGCGCTGCACAAGAAGCACGGCAAGATCGGCCTGGTGCACATCGATGCCCATGCCGACGTCAACGACCACATGTTCGGCGAGAAGATCGCCCACGGCACCACCTTCCGCCGCGCCGTGGAAGAAGGCCTGCTCGATTGCGAGCGCGTGGTGCAGATCGGCCTGCGCGCCCAGGGCTACACCGCCGATGACTTCAACTGGAGCCGCCGTCAGGGCTTCCGTGTAGTCCAGGCCGAAGAGTGCTGGCACAAGTCGCTGGAACCGCTGATGGCCGAGGTGCGCGAAAAGGTCGGCGGTGGCCCGGTGTACCTGTCGTTCGACATCGATGGCATCGACCCGGCCTGGGCGCCTGGTACCGGCACCCCGGAAATCGGCGGCTTGACCACCATCCAGGCGATGGAGATCATTCGCGGCTGCCACGGCCTGGACCTGATCGGCTGTGACCTCGTCGAAGTCTCCCCGCCTTACGACACCACCGGCAACACCTCGCTGCTCGGTGCCAACCTGCTGTTCGAGATGCTCTGCGTGCTACCGGGCGTTGTCCGCCGGTAAACGACGGCCCTTTGTAGGAGCGGCCTTGTGTCGCGACCGGGCCGCAAGGCGACCCCGGACTGTGGCGGTGTCGCATAGGCTGCCGGGGCCGCTCTGCGGCCCGATCGCGACACAAGGCCGCTCCTACAGAAAGCGCCCGCGGTACTTGCTACACCCCGGCAGGAGCCATATGGGAGGGCCATTGAGGCCCGCCAACAACACGACAAGACCGCCGGGCGCCGTGAACCCGCCCGCGTGGTCGATCTCGCCATAATAAAGATAATCGGGAGACCCCCAATGGCCTTGGACATCATTGTTGTAATGATCTATACCGCCGGCATGCTCGGGCTTGGCTGGTATGGCATGCGGCGCGCGAAAACCCACGAGGACTATCTGGTGGCCGGGCGCAACCTCGGCCCGGTCCTGTACATGGGCACCATGGCCACCACCGTGCTCGGTGGCGCTTCCACCGTCGGCACCGTGCGCCTGGGCTACGTCCACGGCATCTCCGGCTTCTGGCTGTGCGCAGCCCTGGGCCTGGGCATCATCGCCCTCAACCTGTTCCTCGCCAAACCCTTGCTGCGCCTGCGCATCTTCACCGTGACCCAGGTGCTGGAGCAGCGCTACAACCCGGCCGCACGCCAGGCCAGCGCCGTGATCATGCTGGCCTACGCACTGATGATCGGCGTCACCTCGACCCTGGCCATGGCCACCGTATTGCAGGTGCTGCTCGACCTGCCGTTCTGGGCCTCGCTGCTGCTGGGCGGTGGTGTGGTGGTGCTGTACTCGACCATTGGCGGCATGTGGTCGCTCACCCTGACCGACATCGTCCAGTTCGTGATCAAGACCGTCGGCCTGATGTTCATCCTGCTGCCAGTGTGCCTGTACAAGGCCGGTGGCTGGGACACCCTGGTGGCCAAGCTGCCGGCGGCCAGCTTCCAGCTGACCACCATTGGCTGGGACACCATCATCACCTACTTCCTGATCTACTTCTTCGGCATCCTCATCGGCCAGGACATCTGGCAGCGGGTGTTCACTGCCCGTGACGAGAAGGTCTGCCAGCGCGCCGGCACCACCGCCGGTGTGTACTGCGTACTGTACGGCCTGGCCTGCGCCGCGATCGGTATGGCCGCGCATGTGCTGATGCCCGACCTGGCCAACCCGAACAATGCCTTTGCCGAGATGATCAAGACCACCCTGCCCGATGGCATCCGTGGCCTGCTGATGGCAGCGGCGCTGGCCGCCATGATGTCCACCGCCAGCGCCGGCCTGCTGGCTGCGTCGACCACCCTGACCGAAGACCTGCTGCCCAAGCTGCGTGGCGGCAAGGCGTCGAGCCTGGGCGTCAGCCGCCTGTTCACCCTGCTCACCGGCCTGGTGGTGCTGGGCATCGCCCTGGTGGTGAACGATGTGATCAATGCCCTGACCCTGGCCTACAACCTGCTGGTCGGCGGCATGCTGATCCCGCTGATCGGCGCGATCTTCTGGAAGCGCGCTACCACCGCAGGGGCTATCGCCAGCATGTCGCTGGGCTTTGCCACCGCGCTGCTGTTCATGTTCAAGGATGGGCTGGAGGCCAATACGCCGATCTACTACAGCCTGGCGGTTGGTCTGGTGAGCTTTGTGGTGGTCAGCCTGATGTCGCGTAAATCGGTGGCGGCGGTGAAGCTGGCCTGATAGATCGCGGCTGCCTGTACAGGCCCTTTCGCGGGTAAACCCGCTCCCACAGGAATATCACAGGCCTCGAGTGCTGTGGGGTACCTGTGGGAGCGGGTTTACCCGCGAAGGGGCCGGTACAGGCAACACACAATTGGCAGACACAAAAAGGCCGCTGCACCCACCCAGGTGCAGCGGCCTTTGTCTGTATCAGCGACGACGCGGTTGGCGTTTGCGCTGCTCTTCATCAGTCGGGATCGGCACCGGCTGCAAGGGTGGTGGAATCAGCCCCAAGGCGACAGCCAGGTCGTGGAGCCAGTTGGACAGTGGTTTATTCATAATGCCCCCTTGACG
The DNA here is from genome assembly GCF_002112825.1 of Pseudomonas sp. B5(2017). NCBI lineage: Bacteria > Pseudomonadati > Pseudomonadota > Gammaproteobacteria > Pseudomonadales > Pseudomonadaceae > Pseudomonas > Pseudomonas sp. B5(2017). The sequence continues at coordinate 59,123 of NZ_NEIR01000004.1, read as the reverse complement.
GGTCAGCCTCACGGCAATTCAATCCTGCGATGTTTCATACAGATCATAGCCCTATGTCCTGTATTACGCATGCCTCTAAACCTACAGATACGGGCCATTTTGATACGGATCAAGCCGTAACGGCGCATTCCGACGACTGGTTAATCGTTTCGCTTTGTTGCAGGTCGATCCAGGCCTGCAAATTTGCCCCACGCATGCCCTGGCGCCACATCAACCAGGTGACCGCCTGATCGAACGGCGCCTGCAACTGGTGCACCCGCACCCGGTCGCGCCCGGGCAGGCTGTCGAGCATCGACCTGGCCATCATCGCCACACCCGCGCCGGCGATCACGCAGGCCAGCATGCTCTGGTACGACTCGATTTCCATCACCCGGCCCATTGGCGTATGGGCATGGGCATACCAGGCCTCCAGGCGCATGCGGTACGAGCAGCCCTGGCGGAAGGTGAACACCGCCTTGCCCGCCACATCCTTGGCAGTCTGTACCGCAGGGTGCTCGGGGCTGGTGATCAGCACCAGTTGCTCATCGCAAAGCGGCACGCCATCGAGCCCGGCCAGGCTCGGTGGCCCGTCCACCAGGGCCGCGTCCAAGGTGTGGTTGAGCAGGCCTTCCAGCAGCTCGCCACTGGGCGCCGCACGCACCTGCAGGTTAACCGCCGGGTAGGCCTGGTGATAACGCGCCAGCAACCCCGGCAAATGGGTCGCCGCCGTGCTGTACATGGTCCCCAGCACGAAGTCCCCGGCCGGTTGGCCGCCACGCACGGCGGCCAGCGCCTCGTCGCGCAAGGCTGACATGCGGTTGGCGTAATCCAGCAGCACCTTGCCCGCCGGCGACAACTGCAGGCGCTGGCGTTCGCGCAGGAACAACTCGACACCCAGTTGCTCCTCGAGCTGGCGCAAGCGCGTCGACAGGTTCGACGGCACCCGATGCAGGCGCTCTGCGGCACGGGTGACCGAACCTTCCTCGGCCACGGCCTGGAAGATACGCAGTTGGCTGAATTCCACGGTATTCTCCAAAACAGAACAACTTGATCATCATTATTCAATTTTATTGAAAAAGAAACCGCCCTAACCTGCCAGCCATCGCTTACATCCGTGCAGGAGACTTGTCATGTCGCCACTCATTCAACTGCTGGCCAGCGCCGTGGCGCTGATGATGGCCATGGGCATCGGCCGTTTCGCCCTGACCCCGCAGCTGCCGCAACTGATCGCCGAAGGCCAGTTCGACCTGACGGTCGCCGGGCTGGTGGCCGCGGCCAACTACCTGGGTTACTTCGTCGGCGCGGTCGATGCCATGTTCGCTCGCTCGCCAGGCCAGGTGCGCCTGCGCCTGCACGGTGGGCTGTGGCTGTGCGTGCTGTTGACCTTGGCCTCATGGGCCGCAGACGGGTTCTGGAGCCACCTGCTGCTGCGCTTCGGCACCGGCGTGGCCAGCGCTTGGGTGCTGGTGATGATCACCAGCCTCAGCCAACAGGTGGCCAATGCAAACAACCGCCAGCGCCTGGGTGCCCTGGTGTTCGCGGGGCCCGGCCTGGGCATTGCGCTGACGGGTTTGCTGGCGCTGGTGGCGCATTTGTGGGGGCTGGGCTCGGCAGCACTGTGGCTGATCTATGCCGTGGCCGCGCTGGTGATGCTGCTGGCGGTCCGGCCTTGGCTGCCAAGGGCGCTGCAAGCGGCGCCGGTGCCATCGGCTGCACGCCAGGGCCCCACGCACAGTGTCGGCAACGGCCGCCTGGGGCTGGTGTATGCGCTGTATGGCGTGGGTTACATCCTGCCGGCCACCTTCCTGTCGCAAATGGCCAACCAGCAGTTCCACGGGCAGTGGCTGGCCGACCTGTTCTGGCCGGCGTTCGGCCTGGCGGCGGCGCTGGGGGTGCTGCTGGTGAGCCTGCGCCGTGGCGGCGCACCTCGGCCTGGCTCACTGCCACCCTGTGGCTGCAGGGGCTGGGTGTACTGGCCTGCCTGATGGGCGGGGGTGTCGGGCTGGCGTTGGGCGTGGTGCTGTGTGGCGGGCCGTTCCTGGCCTGCATGCAGCTGGTGATGCAACGTTCGCGGGAGCTGGCGCCGCATGCCACGCAGCGCAATGCCGGGCTGCTGACAGCCTGCTTTGCCCTGGGGCAGTTGAGTGGGCCGCTGCTGGCGGCGGTCAGCAGCCATTACAGCGGCGGGCTGCAGCCGGCGCTGATGGTGGCCGCGGGTGGGTTGATGGTGGCTGGGGGGCTGGTGCTGTTTGGCTCTGCACAGCAGGGCAGCGCCTGTCAGGCCAAGGCAGCATCCTGAATCGTGGCTGCCCGTGCCGGCCTCTTCGCGGGTAAACCCGCTCCCACAGGTACTGCACAGGCCTTGAAGATTGTGCGGCCCCTGTGGGAGCGGGTTTACCCGCGAAGAGGCCGTAACAGGCTAAAACTCACCCCACAAACTTACGCAACTGCTGCTTCACCCAAGGCTCGGCACTCACCAGGACCACCCCCAGCAGCACCATCAACGCGCCAACCACAAAGTTCAGGCTCAGCGGCTCATCCAGCAACAACACGCCGAAGGTCACCCCGAACAGCGGGGTGATGAACGAGAACACTGCCAGGTTCGACGCCAGGTATTTGCGCAGCAACCAGAACCAGGTCAGGTAGCTGATGAACGACACCACAATCCCCTGGAACAGCACGCTGCCCATCGCCAGCGGCGTCAGCGTCACCGCGCCGATCTGGCCGCTGAGCAAGGCAATCAGCAGCAACCCGGCAAAGCCCACCGCCAGCTGATAGAACAGGGTCAGGGTCGCCGGTGCTTCCGACAGCCGCGAGCAACGCACCACCACCGTGGTCGCCCCCCAGGCCAGCCCGGCGATCACGCCAAAGGCATCCCCCAGCAGGGTGCGGCCGTCCATGTGCTCGAACGACATGCCGCCGGCAAACGCCATGGCAATGCCACCGAAGGCCAGCAGTATCCCAAGCCATTGCAGCAGCCGCAGGCGTTCGCTGGGCAACCTGAAATGCAGGCCCAACGCGGTAAACACCGGCGCGGTATAGAGGAACACCGACATGTGCGCCGCAGAGGTCAGCTTCAGCCCCTCGGCAATGAACAGGAACTCCAGGCCGAACAGCCCGCCCGCCACCACCCCGGCACGCCAGGTGCTGCCGACCTGCTCCCAGCCCCCGCGCCAGCACAGCATCAGGCCCACCAGCACGGCGGCGATGCCGTTGCGCAGGGCCGCCTGCATCACCGGCGCGATATCGATGGCGGCAGTCTTGATCAACACCTGCTGGCAGCCCCAGATCAGGCACAGCCCCAGCATCACCTGGAAGGCAAAGGCGTCGGGGTTCTTGCGGACCGCGCTCATAGGCGGGCCTCTGTGGTGGTCATTGGCATGGGCAAGGGCTCGGCAGTGTTCAGGAACTACCGATTATCGGGTGTCCATGGCCGCCCTTGCCAGCCTCAAAACGACCTCAGGCGATCTGTGCCTTCGCCGACACCTGCTCGAAGGTGGTTTCGTCCAGCGCATCCTCCTGCTCGTCCAGCACCTGGCGCGGGTGCTCGAAGCCGGGAATGCTGCTGTCGATCAGGCTCATCAGCCGCGAACCGCGCTCGGTCAGCACGAAGTTCTCGCCATTGCCGCCATCCTCTTCGGGCCGGGTTTCGATGAAACCACGCTCGAACAACAACCTTTCGTACTCGCAGGCACGGGTTTTCAGGTGGTCCAGGTCGCCCACCGGCTCCCCCTTGGCAGCCAGTGCCGCAGCGTGCTGCTCGGCATAGGGGCGTGGCGTGAAGCTGTGACCGGCGCCGTTCTGCACCTCGTGCAGCAAACGCTCGATCAGGTCCCAGTCGTAGGCGATGCTCATGGCTACGGGCTCCTGCTGTGGACGGAAGGGGTACACAGGTTGGGACCTGTCGAGGTTGCCCAGCGTTCCGAAATATCTCAGCGCCGGCGCTGTGGACCCAATGGCTAGCACGGCTCGGTCAGTTGCCCAACTGGGGACAGGCTGACCATGAAGTGCCACCGGTCGAAGGCGCTGAACTAACGGCCAGGCACATGCCTCCACCGGGCATCACCACCGCCGGAGGTAGAAGGATGAAACTGCTGCTGCCCATTGCCTGTGCCACTGCCCTGTTCTGCGCCCTGCCCGCCTGGGCCTGCACACCGGAAGAAGCAACGCAGAAACGCGAAGAGCTGGCCGGGTTGGTCACCCAGTTGACCGAGCAGAACCCGCAGAAGGCCAAGGAGATCAATGACGAGCTTCAAGGGATGGAGCTGGGGACGGCGAGCAAGGATTTGCCCGACAAGTGTCAGCTGATCGACAAGCGGATCAAGGAGTTGAAAGAGGCGGAGAAAAAGGCTGAATGATCAATGGCCGCGTGACGTGCGCCCTGTAGGAGCGGCCTCGTGTCGCGAAAGGGCCGCAAAGCGGCCCCCGGATAGATGCGTCACTCACGAAATCGAGGGGCTGCTTCGCAGCCCTTTCGCGACACAAGGCCGCTCCTACAAAGGACCCACCAACCTGACAGAGTGCTGATTACTCAGCCGCAGGCTTGCGCTTCTTCAGCGGCGCCAGGCCGTCGGCGCTGGCCAGCGGTGCGTTGGCCTTTGGCTTGGCGGTTGGCTTGCGCTTGGCGGCCGCCTTCTTGTCACCGGTCTTCTTCTCGACCTTTTTCTTCTTGCTGCCAGCTGCCTTGCCCGAGGCCTTGACCTTCTTCGGCCCGTTGTAGGTGCCCTTCACTTCCTTGATCACCCGGCGCTCGAACTGCTGCTTGAGGTAGCGCTCGATGCTCGACATCAGGTTCCAGTCGTTGTGGGTGATCAGCGAGATCGCCAGGCCTTCGCCACCGGCACGGCCGGTACGGCCCACGCGGTGCACGTACTCGTCACCGCTGCGCGGCATGTCGAAGTTGATCACCAGGTCCAGGCCGTCGATGTCCAGGCCACGGGCCGCAACGTCGGTAGCCACCAGCACCTTGGAGCTGCCCTGCTTGAAGCGGTCCAGGGCCAGCTTGCGGTCCTTCTGGTCCTTCTCGCCGTGCAGCACGAAGGCCTTCACGTCCTTGGCCACCAGGTGGCCGTAGATGCGGTCGGCCAGGGCGCGGGTGTTGGTGAAGATGATCGCCTTGTCGAAGGTTTCGTTGGCCAGCAGCCACTGCACGATCTGCTCTTTGTGCTGGTCGTGGTCAGCGGTGATGATCTGCTGGCGGGTGCCTTCGGCCAGCTGCGAGACGCTGTTGAGCATCAGGTGCTCTGGGTCTTTCAGCACCTTGCCGATGATGTCGCGCAGGGCCGCACCACCGGTAGTGGCGGAGAACAGCAGGGTCTGCTGGCGGTTCTCGCACTCCTTGCACAGGCGCTCCATGTCTTCGGCAAAGCCCATGTCGAGCATGCGGTCGGCTTCGTCGAGGATCAGCACCTGCACGTGGGACAGGTCGAGGTTGCCGGCATTGAGCTGCTCGAGCAGGCGGCCCGGGGTGCCGATCAGCACGTCCGGCACCTTGCGCAGCATGGCGGCCTGTTCCTTGAAGTCCTCACCGCCGGTAACCAGGCCCGACTTGATGTAGGTGAACTGGGAGAACAGCTGTACCTGCTTGAGGGTCTGCTGGGCCAGTTCACGGGTCGGCAGCAGGATCAGCGCACGGATCTCGACGCGGCGTTCGCGCAGGTCGACCAGGCGGTTGAGCAGCGGCAGCACGAAGGCCGCGGTCTTGCCGCTGCCGGTCTGCGCGGTCACGCGCAGGTCACGCCCTTGCAGGGCCAGGGGGATGGCCGCGGCCTGCACCGGGGTTGGCTCGACAAAGTTAAGCTCGGCCACGGCTTTAAGCAGGCGTTCGTGCAGGGCGAATTGGGAGAACACGGAGGTAACCTCAGGCAAGTGCGGAAAATTCAGTTGCATAGGGTAACGTTTTCTGCCGCCTTAGCCGAATTTCTTTTGGCAACTTTGTCGCCATCCGCGCTCTAATGGCGCTTCGTTTGGCAACAAGACTGTACGCAAGCCCATGGATATCCAACGAATCTGGCGTGACTCCCTCGACCTGTGGGGCACCCTTGACCAACATCCGATGCTGCACGCGGCCATTGGCCTGGCGGTGCTGCTGCTCATTTCCCTGGTCATCGGCCGCCTGGCACGCTTCCTGGTGCTGCATGGCGCCCGCCTGCTGGCCCGCCAGCCAGCGCTGAAATGGCTGGACGACCTGCGCAACAACAAGGTGTTCCACCGCCTGGCACAGACCACGCCGTCACTGGTGCTGCAGTTCGGCCTCAAACTGGTGCCTGAGCTGTCCGACACCGCCCAGCACTTCCTCGGCAATGTCGCCCTGGCCTTTACCCTGCTGTTCATGACCATGGCGCTGTCGTGCCTGCTGGATGCCCTGCTCGACATCTATGCCCGCACCGAACACGCCCGCACCCGCTCGATCAAGGGTTACGTGCAACTGGCCAAGATGATGCTGTGGATCTTCGCCTCCATCGTCATCGTCGCCACCCTGATCGACCGCTCGCCGCTGTTGCTACTGTCGGGCCTGGGTGCCATGTCGGCGGTGCTGCTGTTGGTGTACAAGGACACCCTGCTGTCGTTCGTCGCCAGTGTGCAGCTGACCAGCAACGACATGCTGCACGTGGGCGACTGGATCGAAATGCCCCAGGTGGGCGCCGATGGCGACGTGGTGGACATCACCCTGCACACGGTGAAGGTGCAGAACTTCGACAAGACCATCGTCTCCATCCCCACCTGGCGCCTGATGAGCGAGTCGTTCCGCAACTACCGCGGCATGCAGCAGTCCGGTGGCCGACGCATCAAGCGCAGCCTGTTCATCGACGCGGCTGGCGTGCGGTTCCTGACTCGCGAGGAAGAACAGCGCCTCACCCAGGTCAGCCTTCTGCGCGATTACCTGGCGGGCAAGCGCCAGGAACTGCAAAGCTGGAACGAAGCCCTGGGGCCGGTGGCCGAGCTGTCGGCCAACCGCCGCAAGCTGACCAACATCGGCACCTTCCGTGCGTTTGCCCTGGCCTACCTGAAGAACCACCCCAACGTGCACCCGAACATGACCTGCATGGTGCGGCAGATGCAGACAACCGCCGAGGGTGTACCGCTGGAGATCTACTGCTTTACCACCACCACGGCGTGGGCTGAGTACGAGCGGATTCAGGGGGATATCTTCGATTATCTGCTGGCGGTGTTGCCGGAGTTCGGGCTGAACCTGTACCAGCAACCGAGTGGCAACGACATGCGGGTGGGGTTGAGCGGGCGTGTATCGCAAGAGCCTGTGCCGCGTCGGCTGGAAGACATGAGCGAGGCTTGATATTGCCGGGGCTGCTTCGCAGCCCATCGCCGGCAAGCCAGCTCCCACAGGCTCCGCGCAAAATTCGAGAGGTGTGCAGTACCTGTGGGAGCAACTGTCTTGCTCAAATTCCAAAAGGTGGGGCGATCCCTGTGGGAGCTGGCTTGCCGGCGATGGGCCGCAAAGCGGCCCCAAATTGCTTGACTGACAGGCATTACGCCTGAGGGTGGTGTTCAAGGGGTTTTCATCATGCCCAGTTCAGCATCATCCATGAGCGCCTTGGCCAAGGCACAGAGATAGTGCGAAGCCCAGATTAGCTGGGGTTTGTCTTCCATCAAGCCGTCCAGGGTCATGTCTCGCGCGTAGCCCATCAGCTCCGAAGCTTGTTCGCGGGCGCTCTGGCAAGGGATGCCGGCTTCGATACGGAACAGCGGATGAGTCTGGCTTTTCACCTTGGTAGAAAGTGGTTTTGCCGACGGTGAATTTGGTTTCTTCTGTAGACATCGTTCAATCTCCCCCGAAATCTCTAGTGCCTGGGCTGGCCCTATCGCCGGCAAGCCGGGCTCCCACAGAGGCAGCCCCAGGCGAATCATGATGCGGATTAATGCAGCGTCTGCGGATCTGCTGTTTTTTGGACTTGAGCCAGCGCTGATTCAAGCAACTTGCGGAGGGTCTCCAGCTCGTGCATTGACGCCATCATCAATACCGAGACGGGTGATCTCGGTTGCATCAAAACGGCTTGCTGAGCAACGGCTTCGGCGCATAGCGCGTAATCCGAGGCCATCAGCAGCGTGTCTTCCAGGGAATGGAGGTTGCAGGGTGGATCGGGGACTATCTTCAGCATGGTGTAACCCTCAATTTGTGGTTGGGGACTACCGCCATTTGCTGTCAAACAAAGGGTGGCAGCTGTGCACGGGTTGACAGACCGGTCAAATTGAGAAACCCGGCGCACCCGAAGGTGCCCCACGCACAGCCGCCATTGAAGGGAAAGCTGAGGATTGTAATTTGAGTCGGCCTGTCAAAGCCGGTCGTTGGATCGCAACGACTAGACGAGACTAGAGGCCAACTCGGAACATCACAATGGCCCGCAGTATCTTTGGGAAATGCCCTACAAGAAAGGGGCAAAATCTGATTTTTTAGCCGCTAGGGATAACACATCGCACATTCGCACATCGTGTCGATGATAGAGGCGCCACTCTCGGCATTCCGTTTCGCAGCAAGGAGGCGTATTAAGCCACTGTAACAATTTGATTTTATTGACAAATTTCCTCGTTAGAAAGAAGGTATTGCACTCCATGCTGGCAAATGGCAATTTCTTGGTCGGATCAGGCCATCACCGAATGGAAACAACATGCCAAATACCTATAATATATACAAAGTTAAATATCACAAAATCAACGAGCTAAAGGAGAAGCTTAAATCCGTAGGCTTGATTGAGCAAAAAACAATCCCCACTCCAAATTATTCTAAGACGTTTTATTTCTCAGAAAACATCAAAGGCAATGATGTCTGGTGGTGGAATACATACAGAGAGTTCTTCAATGACAACGTGAAAGAGCCAAAAAACACTTTTAATTTTGGCATGCTACTATGCCAAAATCTAGAAGATCAGGAACAAATCTACGCAGTGAGCCTGGGGAAATCTCACTTCTATCTATCCAAATTCATTCACCTTGATTTCGGAATTGATCTTGCGATACGCGTCGCAGATGAAAATTCAATCCTACTAAAAAAAAGCCGCTATTTCACTGGCACAAAGCGCCAAGATGTGTCCTCTTATCAGCGCTTCCAAATCGATAGCTATGAAGCAGGCGAATCGGTCGACCACTTGAAACTCAAGGCTGCCAATAAGGAAATCTGGGGCGATCGCAACATAATTTTTGCCGACTCCATTCAGATGGACATGGATAAACAACCTTTGGAATTATCGGCAATCTTTCAACAGATTGATGAAAGTTTTCGTGGTGAAAAAATCATCCATCTACCTAAGCTTGAATCTGTAGATACTGAAGTAGCAAGTGAACTTGATAATCTACTGCTCAATCACCTCAAAAATGAGGGCGGCGAAGTTCTTATTGAAGAATTTCAGGTGCACGGGATAGCGATATGCTTTAGCTTCCATGATTACGACTATGAAATCAAGGCAAAAGTAGACAAGGGTAATCATCGCCAAGCTCTAGGCAACACCATTGACATCCAGACCATATCAAAGTTTCTGGTGGCCCACCCTGACATCATCGATATTAACAACATCTCCGTTCAGTTCAAAAGCGAAGATTCAGGTCGATTCACACGCCCCCTAAAAGAGATTCTAGACTGTCCAATTGAATACGAAGATCAGCATTATTTCCTTAAAAGTGGCGAATGGTTCGTCTTCAACCAGACGTTCATGACCTACCTAAAACGATCTCTAAGCAATATTGAAGTAAAACTGGAGGAGCCACTGGTCGAATCTGCCTTCATTGCCTGGCAAACAGAAAAGCGGAAAAATGCGAAGCCAGAGGATGACAAAATCGACTATCGCGAGGCTTATTTCAATCAAAAAATATGTAACGACCGGGACTACGAACTCCTAGACAGGGTTCTGACAGATATTAAGTCACTGGAACAGAAAAGGCGGAACTATCAAGTAGAAGTTGCCGACCTCTACAATAACGGCGAAATAATATCGGTAAAAATCTCCAAGAAAAAACCAGAGCTAATCTACAATATCGAGCAGTCCCGGGACGCTATCACACTAATAAAAAACAAGACAATCAAGTTTGAAAAAGAATTGAGCAGCGCCGCTCTTTGGTTCGTATTTGAAGACAATGTAGAAAAAATAACCGATGTAAACTCAATCCAGTTCCTTCTAGCTGTAGAATCCTGGCATAAATTAGTCAGAAGCCATGGACTCACCCCCAGGATCTACATATCTAAACACAAAAGAGACGTCGAGAAAAAAAGAAAGAAAAAGGCATAACTCCCATCAAATATTTTAGAGCTCATTAAAACGCCCTTTCAATCGTTAAGCGCCGAAAAAGGTATTGACGAAGCGTCCGGATAGGCTCAATACGATGAGCTAAACTGTGATTAGCACTGAGGTCTCAGTATGGAATATCACATTCGCCCGGCCACGAGCAAAGATGCAGCAGCGATTAGCCGAGTAATTTTAGCCGCACTGCGTGGGTCAAACTCACAGGACTACCCGCTTGATGTGATCGCTCAGATTGAGCGAAGCTTTTCTCTTGAGGGGGGTGACAGCACAACTTGCTAAGCGTAGAGTCTTCGTAGCTTTGCTAGGCGAAAAACTTATAGGCACTGCCGGTCTCGACGGTGATGTAGTCAGAAGTGTTTTTGTTGACCCGGCTCACCAAAAAGGCGGTGTCGGTCGGCAGTTGATGGATGTCATTCATGCAACCGCTATCCGCGCCGGCACTGGCGTTGTACGTGTTCCATCGTCGATTACAGCTGAAAAATTTTATGTCGCATTGGGTTATCAGAAAATTCGCGACGAGTTTCATGGGGCTGAGCGCACCATCGTTATGGAAAAACGGCTTTAGGCCTTGTCCCGCCCTTACCCACTTACGCGGCAACTCAATCATTTCACTCGCCTGGTTACGTCGGCAGCCGCTGAGCAAACCTTATAAATAGTTAGATCGTGTCGATTCACTCGCCGATTGGATCAGACTCTTGATCGCCGCTGCCCACCTACCGCAGTGCAAGTCTGTAGTCAAGGGCTTGCCGTGATTGAGCTCTCGATTAATAACCATAGCAAAACCGAATTAGGTTCAAGAACGCTCGCGCTTGATATACGGGCCGGTCTAGCGGTGCGTGCGATGCCAGAACCGATGCCACACCGGCTTGAGGAAATGAACGAGGTTTAAGAATGCCGGGCTGCCGTGCAGCCCCTCCCATCTCAAGGCCGAGTCAGGTGTGCACATTCATGGTTGTCGAAAGGCGGTTGCTCTCGCGCCCATGGACCATGCAATACAACGCACCGGCCAGGATCAACCCCATCGCCCAACTGATATCCGCCCCCAGCCACTCGGCCACGAAGCCCGTGTAGAACGACAGCTTCATGAACGGGATGGTACCGATGATCGACACGGCGTACACCGCCAGGCTTCGACGATTGAAGCACCCATAACGCCCCTTGGAGTCATACAGCGCCCCCACATCATAGTGGCCTCGGCATACCCAGTAGTAATCCACCAGGTTGATCGCGCTCCATGGGATCAACAGGTACAGCTGGCCGATCAGGATGTCGGCAAAGAACGTATCGAAATTGTATTGGGTGGCGATGGCGATCACCGTTGCCGCTGCGGTCAGCCCAGCCATCACCAAGGCCTTGGCAGTCGCGGTCACGCGCCGGATGGTCTTGAAGGCGCCAAAGATCGTGACCGACGACATGTAGGCGCTGTACAGGCACAGGACGTTGTACTGGATCACCCCCAGCGCGATCACTGCCAGCGCCAACGGCGCCCACGGGCCAAACAACGCGGCAATAGCTGTGGCCGGGTCATGCCCCAGTGCCGAGGGCAACTCCACCGCCACCAGCGCGCCCAGTGCCATCATGGCGAAGGAACCCAGCGCACAACCGCAATAGGTGGCCCAGAAGGTGGCGCGTGGATTGACGTTGGCCGGGAGATAGCGCGAGTAATCGGCTACATAGGGGCCATACCCCAGCGTCCAGGAGGCCGACTGGGCCACGATCAGGTTGAAGGCGGTGAACGAGAAGCCGGTACTCACTGCCGTTGTGGTTGCCATGTCGCCGGGGTGCAGCAGGATCAGCACCAGGGCGCCGGCAAAAACCAGTGTGGACAACAGGCTCATCCACGCGCCCAGGCGGTGGATCAGCTCGTAGCCGACAAAGCCGATGACAAAAGTCAGCAAGCCGACCACCACGATCGCCTGGTCATCGCTCATGGGCACCAGCGCCTGCAGGGCATTGCGCATCAGCACGCCGCTGGCGGCGAGGAACAGGACTGCGGCCGTGACCATCACCAGCAGAGGGAGCGCGGCACCATGGACACCGAACTGGGCCCGGCTCTGGATCATTTGTGGCACGCCCAGGTGAGGCCCCTGGGCAGAATGCGCGGCCATGAACACGGTGCCGATCAGGTTGCCGACCAACAGGCCCAGCAAGGTCCAGCCCAGACTCAACCCCGACGCAGCGCCCAGGGTGCCGACCATCAGGGCGGTTATCTGGAAATTGGAGCTGAACCAGATGGTGAACAATCGTTTAGGCGTGCCATAACGCTCGGCGTGTGGGACAAATTCGATACTTCGCGTTTCTAGCTTCACGCCGGTCTCCCGATTTTGTTTTCATGATTATCGGGTAGGTACCGGCGGGATTTGGGTTCAGTAACGAACGCGTCATAGCTGGCTGCGCCATGGCTTGCCTGATAACGTCAGGGTACCCAGGCGGCTCATCCACACCGACGCCAGGATCACTGCCCCGCCGATGAACAGCCTGCCCAATGGCTCGTCCTGGTTCCAGATCAGTAGATTGAGCAGCAACCCTACCGGCACATGCAGGTTGTTCATCACCGCCAGCGTCCCGCCCGAAACCATGCAGGCGCCCTTGTTCCACCAGTACAGCCCCAGCGCCGTCGGGCACAGGCCCAGGAACAGCAGCACCAGCCACTGCACATCGGTGGTCGGCAGGTGCTGGGCGTTGCCAAACAGCAGGAAGGCCGGCAACACCACGATCAACGCGCCCAGGTAGAAGTAGCCAAAGCGCTTGTAGTGCGGCAAGTCGCTGGGGTGGCGTGCAACCAGGTGGCGGTACAGCACCTGGCCGGCGGCGTAGGTGAAGTTGGCCAGTTGCAGCAGCAGGAAGCCGATGAAGAACTCGCCGCTGATGGTGTCGAAGCGGATCACCGCCGCGCCGGCCACCGCCACCAGCGCTGCCAGCAGCGCCCACGGGTTGAAACGCCGGTTCATGGCGTCTTCGATCAGCGTCACGTGCAACGGCGTGAGAATGGTGAACAGCAGCACCTCCGGCACGGTGAGCACGCGAAAGCTCAGGTACAGGCAGACGTAGGTGATGCCGTACTGCAGCGCGCCGATCAGCAGCATCGAGCGCATGAAGCGCGGCTCGACCTGGCGCCAGCGGGTCAGCGGCAGGAACACCAGGCCAGCCAGCACCACGCGCGCGAGCACGGCAAAGTAGCTGTCGACGTGCCCGGCCAGGTACTCGCCGATCAGGCTGAAGGAAAACGCCTGGATCAGCGCGACGATTATCAGGTAGCCCATGGTTGCCTCTCGTGGATCAAGGCCGCGACCTTAGCGGGTTGCGGGGAATGAGTTCAACCATGAGGAAAGTAAGGACGGCAGCGCACGCGGTCTATGTAGGAGCGGCCTTGTGTCGCGAAAGGGGTGCGAAGCGCCCCTGGGATCTCTGCACAGCAGCACATATTGCCGGGGCTGCTTTGCAGCCCTTTCGCGACACAAGGCCGCTCCTACACAGAGCAAAAGCAGACCGCATGTGCACAAATATAAAAAAAAGCCCGGCCATGCAGGCCGGGCAGGTACACCCAAAGGAGCAACAACAGGTGTCAGGGTTGGGAATTCGCTAAGCCTCAGGCCACCGCCGCCAGCTTGGCCTTGGCCTGGTTGACGCCCTTCTCGTGGAAGTCAGGGCTCATGTTCAGGCCTTCGGCATGGATGAAGTCGACATCGTGAATGCCGATGAAGGCCATTACCTGGCGCAGGTACGGTTCCTGGTGGTCGCTGGTGGCGCCGGCGTGGATGCCGCCACGGGCAGTCAGGACGATGGCGCGCTTGCCGGTCAGCAAGCCCTGCGGGCCGGTGGGGGTGTACTTGAAGGTGATGCCGGCACGCAGCACGTGGTCCAGCCAGGCCTTGAGGGTGCTGGGGATGGTGAAGTTGTACATCGGCGCAGCCATCACCAGCACGTCGGCGGCGAGCAGCTCATCGGTCAGTTCGTTGGAGCGGGCCAAGGCGTCCAGTTCGGCAGCACTGCGCTGTTCTTCGGGCTTCATCCAGCCACCCAGCAGGTTGGCGTCCAGGTGCGGCACCGGGTTCACGGCCAGGTCGCGCACACTGATCTGATCGGCCGGGTGGGCGGCCTGCCACTGCTGGATGAAATCACGGGTCAGCTGACGGGAAACGGAATCCTGCTGGCGGGCGCTGCTTTCGATGATCAGTACGCGGGACATGGGGGGCCTCCATCGGCAAAAAGGGTTGCGATTCGATGGAGGTGAGATTACGGCTTGACCTATCGATAAAAAAGCGTAAAAAGTGGGTTCAATCTATCGATTTATCAGTTTATTCTGCACTGCAGTTCAAGGCGATCCGTAATTTGATGATCTGCCGGTTGAACTTGGCAGTGACATCGACGCTTTTACCGGCCGGTACGTTCACCCGGCGCACCCGTGGTGCCTCGGGGCCATTGCGGAAAGTCACCTTGCACGCGGCCGGTACCTGCCCATAGTTGTTGAGGGTGATGGCGCCAATGTCATAGGCCGTGTCATAGGCGGTGTAGTCGAGCTTCACCCCGGTCAGTTCCTTCTCAACGTCGATGGGATAAGCCATGGCCCCGAGGGGCAGGCACATCAGTATTGCCGCACAACATTTCTTCATGGGCCGCTCTCCTTGAAAGAGCGCAGCTTAGGACAACAGGAGCGAAAGATGAAAGCGCCGCGCGTAACCCTTGACCAGTGGCGAACCCTGCAGGCAGTGGTCGATCACGGTGGGTTTGCCCAGGCCGCCGAGGCACTGCACCGCTCGCAGTCATCGGTCAGCTACACCGTGGCCCGCATGCAGGAGCAACTGGGCGTGCCGCTGCTGCGCATCGACGGCCGCAAGGCGGTGCTCACCGAGGCCGGCAATGTCCTGCTGCGCCGTTCGCGCCACCTGGTCAAGCAGGCCAGCCAGCTCGAGGACCTTGCCCACCACATGGAACAGGGCTGGGAGGCCGAGGTACGCCTGGTGGTCGATGCCGCCTACCCCAGTGCCCGCCTGGTACGCGCCCTGGCCGCGTTCATGCCGCAGAGCCGTGGCTGCCGGGTGCGCCTGCGTGAAGAAGTGCTGTCTGGCGTCGAGGAAGTGATGCACGAAGGCATCGCCGACCTGGCCATCAGCAGCTACAGCATCGGCGGTTACCTGGGCGCCGAACTGAGCGCGGTAGAATTCGTCGCCGTCGCCCACCCCGAACACAGCCTGCACCGCCTGGGCCGCGAACTGACCTTCCAGGACCTGGAAAGCCAGTTGCAGGTGGTAATCCGCGACTCCGGCCGCGCCCAGCCACGCGATGTCGGCTGGCTGGGTGCCGAGCAACGCTGGACCGTCGGCAGCCTCGGCACCGCCGCGACCTTCGTCAGCAGTGGCCTGGGCTTTGCCTGGCTGCCCCGCCACATGATCGAGCGCGAGCTGCGCGAAGGCGTGCTCAAGCCGTTGCCGCTGGATCAGGGTGGCAGCCGCCACCCACTGTTCTACCTTTATTCGAGCAAAGAGAAGACCTTGGGCCCGGCTACGCAGATTCTCATCGACCTGCTGCGCAATTTCGACACCGCGCCACTGGACGTGCCCTTCGCAGCCCCCCCACAAGCCTGAGAGGACCGCGCCCATGGCCTATTTCGAACACGAAGGATGCGCACTGCATTACGAGGAATATGGCCAGGGCGAACCCCTGGTATTGCTGCATGGCCTGGGCTCCAGCTGCCAGGACTGGGAGCTGCAGGTGCCGGTGCTCAGCCGCCATTACCGGGTAATCCTCATGGACATCCGCGGCCACGGTCGCTCCGACAAGCCACGCGACGGCTACCAGATCGCCACCTTCAGTGCCGACCTGCTGGCCCTGCTCGAACACCTGCACACCGGCCCGGTGCACTTCGTCGGCCTGTCCATGGGTGGCATGGTCGGCTTCCAGTTCGCCGTCGATCACCCACAGTGGCTGCGCAGCCTGTGCATCGTCAACAGCGCCCCCGAGGTCAAGCGCCGCACCCGCAGTGACTGGGCATGGTGGCTCAAGCGCTGGGGCCTGGCGCGCCTGCTCAGTGTCGAAACCGTCGGCAAGGGCCTGGCCGAGCGGCTGTTCCCCAAACCGCAGCAGGCCGAACTGCGGCACAAGATGGCCCAGCGCTGGGCGCGCAACGACAAGCGCGCCTACCTCAAGAGTTTCGATGCCATCGTCGACTGGGGCGTGCAGGAACGCATCGGCCAGATCCACTGTCCTACCCTGGTGATCGCCGCCGACCACGATTACACCCCGATACAACTGAAAGAACGCTACGTCGCCCTGATGCCCCACGCCAGGCTGGTGGTCATCGACGATTCCCGGCACGCTACACCCCTCGACCAACCCGAGGTCTTCAACCAGACCCTGCTGCAGTTCCTTGCAGCCGCTTCCACCTCTCAAGGATCTTTGAGCCCATGCTGAAAAAACTCCTGCTCACCGCCTGCTCGGTCGCCTTCGCCACCAGCGTCATGGCCTCCGACAAGACCCCGCACGTACTGCTGGACACCAGCTTCGGCCAGGTCGAAATCGAACTGAATGCCGAGAAGGCGCCGGTCAGTACCAAGAACTTCCTCGAGTACGTCGACAGCGGCTTCTACAACAACACCATCTTCCACCGGGTAATTCCGGGCTTCATGGTCCAGGGCGGCGGTTTCACCGACCAGATGGTCCAGAAAGATACCAAGGACCCGATCAAGAACGAGGCCAACAACGGCCTGCAGAACACCCGTGGCACGCTGTCGATGGCGCGTACCTCCAACCCGAACTCGGCCACCAGCCAGTTCTTCATCAACGTCGCCGACAACGATTTTCTCAATCCGGGCCGCGACGCCGGTTACGCCGTGTTCGGCAAAGTGACCAAGGGCATGGAGGTGGTAGACCAGATCGTCAATTCACCGACCACCGTCAAGAAAGGCATGCGCGATGTGCCGGCCGATCCGGTCTACATCAAGTCCGCCAAACGCATCGACTGACCGCAGGTTTCACAGGGACGTGAAACCTTCCGGGGTCGGGTAGCACAGGAGTCTTGTCACCCATGCTGTACCGCCGTTTCGAGCAACTGATCGACATCTTCCGCGACGCGCCCAGCGAGTCGCCACCCGGCCAGGTGTGGCCGTTCTACCTCTACTACCTGCGCCAGGTGTGGCCGAGCTTTGTCGCCCTGCTGGTGGTGGGCCTGGTCGCCTCGCTGATCGAGGTGGCGATGTTCAGCTACCTCAGCCGCATCATCGACCTGGCCCAGGGCACGCCCAATGCCAGTTTCTTCAGCGAACACAGCGGCGAGCTGATCTGGATGCTGGTGGTGATCCTGCTGCTGCGGCCGGTATTCTTCGGCCTGCACGACCTGCTGGTGCACCAGACCATCAACCCCGGCATGACCAGCCTGATCCGCTGGCAGAACCACACCTATGTGCTGAAGCAGAGCCTGAACTTCTTCCAGAGCGACTTCGCCGGGCGCATCGCCCAGCGCATCATGCAGACCGGCAACTCGCTGCGCGACTCTGCGGTGCAGGCGGTGGATGCGCTATGGCATGTGCTGATCTACGCCATCACCTCGCTGGTGCTGTTCGCCGAGGCCGACTGGCGCCTGATGCTGCCGCTGCTGTTGTGGATCGCCGGCTACATCGCCGCGCTGTTCTACTTCGTCCCCCGGGTGAAGGAGCGTTCGGTGATCTCCTCCGACGCCCGCTCCAAGCTGATGGGGCGCATCGTCGACGGCTACACCAACATCGCCACCCTCAAGCTGTTCGCCCATACCGACTTCGAGCAGCAGTACGCCCGCGAAGCGATCCGCGAACAGACAGAGAAAACCCAGCTGGCCGCACGCGTGGTCACCAGCATGGACGTGGTCATCACCACCCTCAATGGCCTGCTGGTGGTCGCCACCACCGGCCTGGCGCTGTGGCTGTGGAGCCAGTCGCTGATCACCGTCGGCGCCATCGCCCTGGCCACCGGCCTGGTGATCCGCATCGTCAACATGTCGGGCTGGATCATGTGGGTGGTCAACGGCATCTTCGAGAACATCGGCATGGTCCAGGACGGCCTGCAGACCATCGCCCAGCCGGTCACCGTCACCGACCGGCCCAACGCACCGGCGCTCAAGGTAAGCCGCGGTGCGGTGCGTTTCGATGACGTGGACTTCCATTACGGCAAGGCCGCCAACGTGATCGAAGGGCTCGACCTGGACATCCGCCCGGGCGAGAAGATCGGCCTGATCGGCCCGTCCGGGGCAGGCAAGTCGACCCTGGTCAACCTGCTGCTACGGCTGTATGACGTGCAGGGCGGGCGCATCCTCATCGACGGTCAGGACATTGCCGAAGTGAGCCAGGCCAGCCTGCGCGCGCAGATCGGCATGATCACCCAGGACACCTCGCTGCTGCACCGCTCGATCCGCGACAACCTGCTGTATGGTCGCCCCGGTGCCAGCGAGGCGGCGCTGCATGAAGCGGTGCGCCGGGCCCGCGCCGACGAGTTCATCCCGCAGTTGTCGGACGCCCAGGGGCGCACCGGTTTCGATGCCCATGTGGGCGAGCGCGGGGTCAAGCTGTCGGGTGGCCAGCGCCAGCGCATCGCGATTGCCCGGGTGCTGCTGAAGAATGCACCGATCCTGATCATGGACGAGGCCACTTCGGCGCTGGATTCGGAGGTGGAGGCAGCGATCCAGGAAAGCCTGGAGACGCTGATGCAGGGCAAGACAGTGATCGCCATTGCCCACCGGCTTTCCACCATTGCGCGGATGGACCGGCTGGTGGTGCTGGACAAGGGGCGAATTGTCGAGAGTGGCAGCCACAGTGAACTGCTGGAGCAGCAAGGCTTGTATGCCCGGTTGTGGCATCACCAGACCGGGGGGTTTGTCGGGGTCGACTGATCAGGGCAACAGCGCGCTTCCTGTAGGAGCGGCCTTGTGTCGCGAAAGGGCTGCGCAGCAGCCCCAGGTTTCCAGCTTCGCAGCAGAAATAGCTGGGGCCGCTTTGCGACCCTTTCGCGACACAAGGCCGCTCCTACAGGATTTGCGCCAGCCTTGAGCCAGGATCAGTCCCGGCGATAGGGCAACATCCCCCTGGCTTCCTCGGCATACGCCCGTACCCCTTCTCGCTCCTGCGCCAGAAAATCCTCCACCGCCCGCCGCAGCCCCGGGTGCAACAGGTAGTGCCACGACCGCGTCAGCACCGGCTCGAAGCCGCGAATAAGCTTGTGCTCCCCCTGCGCCCCGGCATCGAAACGCTGCAGCCCTTCGGCGATGGCAAAGTCCATGCCCTGGTAGAAACAGGTTTCGAAATGCAGCCGGTCGAATTCATCCAGGCAGCCCCAGTAGCGGCCAAACAGGCTGTCGCCGCCCACCAGGCTAAGGGCCATGGCCACATCACGGCCACCCTGCCGCGCCATCACCACGCGCAAGTTCTCGGGCATGCGCTCTGCCAGCAGGCTGAAGAACTCGCGTGTCAGGTAGGGCGCACGGCGGCGCACCGCGTAGGTATTGGCGTAGCAGCGGTAGACGAAATCCCACTGCGCCTCATCCAGGTCACCCCCACGGTACCAGCGGAATTCAATACCGTGCCCGGCCACCTGTTCACGCTCCTTGCGCATCTGCTTGCGCTTGCGCGAACTCAGGCTGTCGAGAAAATCCTGGAAGTCACGGTAGCCGTGGTTGCGCCAATGAAACTGGCAGCCCAGGCGCTCCATCCAGCCCGGCTGGCCGGCCAGCTGGTCGTCCAGCGCCGGCTCGGTGAAATTGATGTGCGCACCAGACAGCCCGCCCTTGCCCAGGTACTCCGGTAACGCCTGCAGTACCAGCAGGCCATCAGCTGGGTCGGCGGCGAGCAGGCGCGGGCCACTGACCGGGCTGAACGGCACGGCACCGAGCAGCTTGGGGTAGTAGGCAATGCCGGCCCGCTCACAGGCATCGGCCCAGCCATGGTCGAACACGTACTCGCCAAACGAGTGCCATTTGCGGTACGCCGGCAGCAGCGCCCGTACCTGCCCGTCACGTTCCAGCACCAGGTGCTCGGCGGCCCAGCCGGTGTTACGCGCGACGCTGCCGCTGTCCTCCATGGCACTGAGAAACGCATGGCGCAGGAACGGTTGGCCGGCCGGCACCAGGGCATCCCAGGTGGCCGCCGGTAGATCACGCAGATGGGCAAGGCTGTACAGGCTGGTCACGGTTTCGGCTCGCTGTTTCAAGGTACCCAGTATCCCCAAGGAAGGCCCGCCACTCAAATCTCGATAGCCGGGACAGATCCTTTTATTCTCAATTACTTAACCGCAGTGCCACTAATTCGACATTAATCTGTCATTCGCCCCCGCAATACTTGCGCCTGTTTTCCGGAACCCCAGAACCTGTCTATTCAGGCCCTTTCCGAAGACATGCCAACACAGGGGCGGGCGCTTGAGCCTCCCCCATCTTATTCAACAGGGAGAACCTTATGCGTCTTGTTTCTACACTTACCGGAGTGAGCCTCACCGGCATGATGCTGGCTCTGAGTACTCCGGCCAGTGCAGCTGTCGACGCCAAGCTGCTCGAAATGCTCCGCGCCAATGGCTCGATCAACCAGGCGCAGTACAACGAACTGCAGGCGGACCTGGCTCAAGAAACCAAGGAAAAGGCCGCTCAGAAAGCTCAGTCCGAACGGATGAGCTCCTTTGAACAGAAAGTGGCATGGGCCGCCAAGACCCAGATCAAGGGTGATGTGCGCCTGCGTTACGAAGACGTCAACGTCGACGACCCGATCGCTCGCAGCGGCAACCAGGACCGTGAACGCGTACGTGCCCGTATCGGCTTCTACAGCGAGATCAACCCGCAGGTCGACGCCGGCGTGCGTGTGGCCACCGGCAGCAGCGCCGATGCCCGCTCGACCAACCAGAGCCTGGACAACTACTTCGAGAAGAAATCGCTGTGGGTCGACCTGGCCTACCTCGACTGGCACCCGACTGCCGTCCCGAACCTGCACCTGATCGGCGGCAAGATGCTGCAGCCATGGGTGAGCATGGGCGACATCATCTGGGACAGCGACATCAACCCGGAAGGCCTGGCCGCTACCTACAAGACCAACCTCGGCCCGGCCGAAGTGTTCGGCAGCATCGGCCACTACAACCTGAAGGACAACGTCGACGGCGACGGCGTGCAGTTCAAGCACGACGCACAGCTGTACGCGGCCCAGCTGGGTACCAAGTTCAACGCGGCTGACACCGTCAAGGTCACCGTCGGCGGCAGTATCTACGGCTACGACAACGACAAGGAATCTGCTGCCCTGCGTTCGCTGGGCAACACCACCAACGAGTTCCAGCTGGTGGAAGGTTTCGGCCAGGTCGACTTCACCGGCTTCGCCATCCCGCTGTCGGCCTACGGCCAGTTCGTCAAGAACACCGAAAGCACCGATGGCAAGGACAAGGCCTGGCTGGCTGGTTTGAAGAGCAAGATCGGTGCCTGGAGCCTGGACTACAACTACCGCGACGTGCAGCGTAACGGTGTAGTCAGCCTGTTCACCGACTCTGACTTCGGTAACGGCTTCACCGGTTCCCGTGGCCACAAGTTCAAGGTGGGTTACGAAATCGACAAGAACTTCGCCCTCGGCGCGGCCTACATGATGGCCAAGACCGACTTCTCCAACCTGCCGAACAGCGATGCTGACGTAGACACGCTGCAGGTAGACCTGGAAGCCAAGTTCTAAGCGACACCCTGCACTGCTTCACCTGAAGCGGGAAATGCCGACCCCATCCGGCATTTCCCGCTTTTTTTGCCTGTGAAAAATGCACCGGCCTCTTCGCGGGTAAACCCGCTCCCACAGGGACCCCACAGATCTCAGGGCCTGTGGAGTACCTGTGGGAGCGGGTTCACCCGCGAAGAGGCCGGTACCGGCTTGCGCTCAATCAGCGCTTGCGCAGGATCACACTACCAATCGAATACCCCGCACCAAACGAGCTCAACACGCCCAGCGAGCCCTTGGCCAGGTCGTCCTGGTAAAGGTGGAAGGCAATCACCGACCCCGCCGAACTGGTGTTGGCATAACGGTCGAGAATCACCGGTGCATCTTCCTCGGCCACTTCACGCCCCAGCAGTTTCTTGACGATCAGGTGGTTCATGCTGAGGTTGGCCTGGTGCAGCCAGAAGCGTTTCACATCGCTGGGTTGCAGCCCGTTTTCCCGCAGGTGCTCACCGATCAGCTCGGCCACCTTCGGGCACACCTCGCGGAACACCTTGCGGCCTTCCTGGATGAACAGCTTGTCCGCCGCGCCCTCGCCCTCTTCCGCCGCGCGGTTGAGGAAACCGAAGTTGTTACGGATGTTGTTGGAGAACTCGGTCCACAGCTTGCTGCTGACGATGTCGAACTGGTGCGCCGAGGTGGCCTTGTCGGCACGCTCGAGCAGCACCGCAGTGGCAGCATCACCAAAGATGAAGTGGCTGTCGCGGTCACGGAAGTTCAGGTGGCCGGTGCACACCTCCGGGTTGACCATCAGCACCGCGCGCGCCTGGCCCAGGGCCACGCTGTTGGCGGCGGTCTGGATGCCGAAAGTGGCCGACGAGCAGGCTACGTTCATGTCGAAGGCAAAGCCCTGGATGCCCAGCGCCTGCTGCACTTCGATGGCGATGGCCGGGTACGGGCGCTGCAGGTTGGAGCAGGCGACGATCACCCCGTCGACATCGGCCGCCGTGCGACCGGCGCGCTCCAGGGCCTGGCGGGCAGCGGCCACGGCCATTTCGCAGAGCACCGAAGGTTCGTCGTTGGAGCGCTCGGGCAGGCGCGGCTTCATGCGCTGCGGGTCGAGGATGCCGGCCTTGTCCATGACGAAGCGGCTCTTGATGCCCGAGGCCTTTTCGATGAACGCGGCATCGGACAGCGGCGCCGCCTCGACTTCACCGCGCTCGATGGCGGCGGCGTTGTCCTGGTTGAACTGCTGCGACCAGGTGTTGAAGGACGCCACCAGTTCTTCGTTGGAAATGCTCTGGGCCGGGGTGTACAGGCCGGTGCCGCTGATCACGACGTTATGCACGGTCGTTCCTCTGGTCAAAGGCCATCGCCACGGGGCGCTGGCTGGAAACATGACAGGTTAATGGCACTTTAGTACCAATTTATAGGCGAGGGCTGCGCCCTCGTTCGCGGGCTCGCCCGCTCCCACAGGGGTTGCACCGCTTCCGAGGACACTGCTGTACCTGTGGGAGCGGGTTTACCCGCGAAGGGGCCGCCAGGCGACCCCAAATTGCATCAATATTGCCACAACTGTGGAAGTTTAGCCCTCCACCTGGCTCCATTGCTTGCTCAATCGCTTGTCGGAAATCGGCACCTTGGTCCCCAACTGCTGGGCAAACAGCGAAACCCGATATTCCTCCAGCCACCAACGGTACACCGTCAGTTGCTCATCACGCTTGCCTTCCTGGGCATGCTTGTCGGCACGGGCCTTGTACTGCGCCCACAGGTTGGCCAGCTCACCGCTCCACACCCGGTCCTTCTGCACCTGCGAACCCAGCTTCTCCAAGCGCAGTTCCACCGCCTTGAGGTAACGCGGCAGCTCCTTGAACCAGCCCCCGGGGGTTTCGCGCACGAAGCCTGGGTACACCAGGTTGCCGAGCTGTTGCTTGATGTCGTTCAGCGCCACCGCCTGGCTCAGGTCGATCTTGCCCTTGAAGCGCTTCTGCAGCCCATGCCACAGCTTCAGCACTTCCAACGTCTGCCGTGCCAGGCGCTCGGCATGCTCGGCCCAGCTGCCGCGCTTGCGCTCGGCCAGGCCAGCCAGGGCCGCACCATCGCGTGGCAGCGGCTGTTCACCTTCGAGGATGCAACTGTCCAGGCTGGCCAGCAGAATGTCCTCGACCAGCGCCTCGACCCGGCCCATTTCACGGTACAGCAGGCCCAACTCGGTCAGCCCCGGCAGCTTGCCGCGCAGGTACTTGGCCGGCTCGGCCAACTGCTGCAGCAACAGGCGCTGCAAGGCGCGGCGGTGCTGGAACTCGGCCTCGGCCTGGGTCGAGAAGCGCCCTTCGCGCACGGTGCCGCCCTCTTCCACCAGCGCCGGGTACACGGTCATCGACAGGCCGGCGATCTTCTGCTGCGCGGTCTGCTTCACCTCGCTGAAAGCCTTGGCCTGCACCGGCTGCTCGCTCTTGGCATCACGCGGCACGGCCAACGCTGCCTGGCTGGCTGCTGCAAAGCGCGCGGTCAGCTCGGCCAGGTCGCGGCCTTCACCCAGGAACTTGCCCTGGCCATCGACCACTTCGATGTTCATGCGCAGGTGGCCTTCAACCAGGTTGACCGACTCGTCCCATGCCTCGTCGGGCACACGGGCGCCAGTCATGCGCAGCAGTTCCTGGCCCAGGGCCTGCGGCAATGCGCCCTGGCCGAAGGTCATGCGTGCCAGCGAGGCCTTGACGAAGTCCGGCACCGGCACGAAGTTCTTGCGCAGGGCCTTGGGCAGGTTGCGCACCAGCGCCACGCACTTGGCTTCCAGCAGGCCGGGCACCAGCCACTCCAGGCGCTCGCCCGGCAGGCTCGGCAACAGCGGTGCCGGCACCCGCACGGTCACGCCATCGCGAGGGTGGCCGGGCTCGAAGTGGTAACTCAGCGGCAGGCGCAGCTCGCCCACCTGCATGCTGTCGGGGTACTGCGCAGCGGTGACTTCGCTGGCCTCGCGGGCCAGCACGTCTTCCTCGCGCATGATCAGCAGGTTGGCGTCCTTCTGGCTGCCCATGCGGTACCAGCTGTCGAAGGTCGCGGTCTGGTGGATTTCCGCCGG
Organism: Pseudomonas sp. B5(2017); assembly: GCF_002112825.1. Lineage (NCBI taxonomy): Bacteria > Pseudomonadati > Pseudomonadota > Gammaproteobacteria > Pseudomonadales > Pseudomonadaceae > Pseudomonas > Pseudomonas sp. B5(2017). The sequence continues at coordinate 34,179 of NZ_NEIR01000004.1, read as the reverse complement.
CAGACGCGCTTCGTAGAAGGCGTACAGCGTCTCTTCGTCGGCAAGAATGTCGCGGCGGCGGGCCTTGGCCTCCAGCTCGTCGAGCTCTTCCAGCAGGCGCTTGTTGGCCGCCAGGCACTTGGCCCGCGACTGGATTTCGCCACCCACCAGGCCTTCGCGGATGAACAGCTCGCGCGAGGTGACCGGGTCGATCGGGCCGAAATGCACCGGCCGACGGCCGACCAGGATCAGGCCGTACAGGGTGATCTGCTCGTAGGCCACCACCTGCCCGCGCTTCTTCTCCCAGTGCGGCTCGAAGTGGTTCTTCTTGACCAGGTGGCCGGCCAGCGGCTCGATCCAGTCCGGCTCGATCCTGGCCACCATGCGTGCGTACAGCTTGGTGGTTTCGACCAGTTCGGCCGCCATCACCCACTGCGGGCGCTTGCGCCCCAGGCCCGACGACGGGTGCACCCAGAAGCGCCGCTGACGGGCGCCCTGGTAGTCGCCCTCTTCGGTCTTCTGGCCGATCTGGCTGAGCAGGCCACTGAGAATGGCCTTGTGCATTTTCGGGTAGTCGGACGGGTCCTTGTTCACTGTCAGCTGCAGGTCACGGCAGATCAGCGCCAGCTGGCGATGGGCATCGCGCCATTCGCGCAGGCGCAGGTAGTTCAGGAAGTTCTTGCGGCACCAGTTGCGCAGCGGGTTGGCGGTCAGCGCCTGGCGCTGTTCCTCGAAGCCACGCCACAGGTTGACCAGCGCGGCGAAGTCGGAATCCACGTCCTTCCATTGCGCGTGCGCCTGGTCGGCGGCCTGCTGGCGCTCCGGCGGGCGTTCGCGCGGGTCTTGCACCGACAGCGCACTGGTGACGATCAGCACTTCCTGCAGGCTGCCCAGGCGGGCGCCTTCGAGCAGCATGCGGCCCAGCCGCGGGTCGATCGGCAGGCGCGCCAGCTGGCGGCCGATCGGCGTCAGCTGGTTTTCGCGGTTGACCGCCGACAGCTCCTGCAGCAGGTTGAAACCATCGCTGATGGCCTTGCCATCCGGCGGCTCGATAAACGGGAAGGCGTCGATTGCGCCCAGGCGCAGGTGCAGCATCTGCAGGATCACTGCCGCCAGGTTGGTGCGCAGGATCTCCGGGTCGGTGAACGCCGGCCGGCTGTTGAAATCCTCTTCGCTGTACAGGCGCACGCAGATGCCCGGTTCGACCCGGCCGCAGCGGCCCTTGCGCTGGTTGGCACTGGCCTGCGACACGGCTTCGATGGGCAGGCGCTGCACCTTGGCGCGGTAGCTGTAGCGGCTGATGCGCGCGGTACCGGTGTCGATCACATAGCGGATGCCCGGCACGGTCAGCGAGGTTTCCGCAACGTTGGTGGCCAGCACCACACGGCGCCCGGTGTGTGGCTGGAAGATGCGCTGCTGCTCGGCCGGCGACAGGCGCGCGTACAACGGCAGAATCTCGGTGTGGCGCAGTTGCGCCTTGCGCAGGATCTCGGCGGCATCGCGGATCTCGCGCTCGCCCGGCAGGAAGATCAGCACATCGCCGGGGCCCTTGCCCTCACTTCGCTCGTGGTGCGCAAGCTCGTCCAGCGTGGCGAGGATGGCCTGGTCGACGGTGAGGTCGTCCTCGATCTGGTTGCCCTCCTCGTCCTGCTCGCTGGTCAGTGGGCGATACCAGGTTTCCACCGGGAAGGTACGCCCGGACACCTCGATGATCGGCGCGCCGTCGAAGTGTTTGGAGAAGCGCTCCAGGTCAATGGTCGCCGAGGTGATGATCAGCTTCAGGTCCGGGCGGCGGTGCAGCAGGGTCTTCAGGTAGCCGAGCAGGAAGTCGATGTTCAGGCTGCGCTCGTGGGCCTCGTCGACGATGATCGTGTCGTAGCGCTCGAGGAAACGGTCGTGCTGGGTTTCGGCCAGCAGGATGCCGTCGGTCATCAGCTTGACCAGGGTGTTGGCGTCGCTCTGGTCTTCGAAACGCACCTGGTAGCCGACCAGCCCGCCCAGCGGCGTGCCCAGCTCTTCGGCGACCCGCGCGGCAACGCTGCGGGCGGCGATCCGGCGTGGCTGGGTGTGGGCGATCAGGCCATGGCTGCCACGGCCCAGTTCAAGGCAGATCTTCGGCAACTGGGTGGTCTTGCCCGAGCCGGTTTCGCCGGCGATCACCAGCACCTGGTGCTCGGCCAGGGCCTTCTTGATTTCGTCACGCTTGGCAGCGATGGGCAGGCTGTCGTCGTAGCGCACGGTCGGCACGCTCTGCTGGCGCGCGGTGACCTGGGCGCAGGACGCCTGGACCTTTTCCACCCACTGCGCCAGCTTGGCCTCATCGGGGCGCTTGCGCAGTTCGTGCAATTGCCGGCGCAGGCGATGGCGGTCGGCGATCATGGCGTGGTCGAGGTTTTGCAGCAGTTTGTCGATGGCGTGGTCAGTCATGGGGCTTTTTAGTGATGCAGGTGAGCCTGCTTTTTCATGATCGGCATTCGAAGGATGCGCGATTGTCGCAGATTTGCCGGTTCTCTGCTGCCTGTGCCGGCCTCTTCGCGGGTAAACCCGCTCCCACAGGGACCGCACGACACCCAGCCTTGATGCAATCCTGTGGGAGCGGGTTTACCCGCGAAGAGGCCAGGTGCAACGGCACAAATGTTTAGCCAGGTGCGATGTAAAGGTTGCCATTCACTGCTTTAATCAACCTTACGCCGCATGTGAGTATCAAAGGCATGACTCCCGTCCAGCCCATCGCCCCACCGTCGTCCCGCCCTTCGCAAGCGAAGGCCCGGCGCCGTGCCGGTGAGAATCCGCTGGTCCATATCATCCTCGCCTTCTGGGCCCTGTGGCACTGCCGTCACGCACGCCCACCGGATTTCTCGCTCACGCCGTTGTGACCAGACCCGGCCGTCTTCCGGCCGTTTGACTCAGCCGGGCCGCCTGCATGCGCGGTGGCCCGTGCGCCCGTGAGCGAATCCATCATGCACTTTGCACCTGTAGAGCAGGCCAGCCGTTTTCTGGCCGACAACCCCGATATCGAACTGTTCGAACTGTTCATCCTCGACGCCAACGGCGTACCGCGCGGCAAGCTGCTGCACCGCGAGGAACTGCTGGCCGTGTACCAGACCGGCCGGCCGCTGCCCAGCACCATTCTCGGCCTGACCCTGAACGGCGACGACGTGGAAAACTCCGGCCTGGTGTGGGACGTGGGCGATATCGACTGCCGCGCCTACCCGCTTGAAGGCAGCCTGGTACGCCTGCCCTGGCGCCGGGTGCCGACTGCCGCGGTGCAGGTGAGCATGCACCCGAACGAGGGCCTGCCGGCCAGCATCGCCGACCCGCGCCATGTGCTGCTGCGTACCATCGAGGCGTTGAAGGCCGACGGCTACCATCCAGTGATGGCCTGCGAACTGGAGTTCTACCTGCTCGACCAGCAACGTGATGCCCAGGGCCGCCCGCAACCGGCGCTGGACAACGACGGCGACCGCCCACGCACCACCCAGGTGTATGGCCTGCGCGAACTGGAGCAGATCGAACCGTTCCTCGCCGACCTCTACGCCGCCTGCAAGGCCCAGGGCATCCCGGCCCGCACGGCGATTTCGGAATACGCCCCCGGCCAGGTGGAAATCACCCTCGAGCACGGCGACGCCCTGCAGGCGATGGACCAGGCCGTGCGCTACAAGCGCCTGGTCAAGGGCGTGGCCCATGCCCATGGCATGCAGGCCTGCTTCATGGCCAAGCCGTTCGCGCAACTGGCCGGTACCGGCATGCACATGCACCTGAGCCTGGCCGACAGCGCCGGCAACAACCTGTTCGCCAGTGAGGACAAGGCCGGCACCCCGCTGCTGCGCCAGGCCGTGGCCGGCATGCTGCGCCACCTGCGCGACTCGCTGTTGCTGTTCTGCCCCAACGCCAACTCGTTCCGCCGCTTCCAGGCCAACAGCTATGCCCCGCTGGCGCCAACCTGGGGCGTCGACAACCGCACCGTGAGCCTGCGCATACCTGGCGGCCCGGCCAACAGCCGGCATGTGGAGCACCGCATCTGTGGCGCCGACGCCAACCCCTACCTGGCCGCTGCGGCGATCCTTGCCGCCAGCCACCGGGGCATCCGCGAACAGCTGGACCCGGGGGCACCGGTGGAAGGCAACGGCTATGCCCAGGCCACCGAACACCTGCCCACCGACTGGCTGACTGCCCTCGACGCCCTGCAGCATTCCAGCTGGGCTCGCGAAGCACTGGGCGAGGACTTCCTTGGCGTGTACCTGAAGGTCAAGCGCGCCGAGTACCGCCAGTTCATGGCCGAAGTCAGCGAGCAGGACTGGCGCTGGTACCTGCACCAGGCCTGAGCCCCCCAGATAACAAGGAACCCCCATGAACGCAGCATTGAACAAGGGCCCGGCGCAGCGCGCGCCGTCCTATTACAGCGCCACCCTCAACGACCACACCGAGTACCCGCAGCTCAAGGGCACGGTACAGGTGGATGTGGCGATCATCGGCGGCGGCTTCACCGGCGTGGCCACGGCGGTGGAACTGGCCGAGCGTGGCCTGAAGGTGGCCATCGTCGAAACCAACCGCATCGGCTGGGGTGCCAGCGGGCGCAACGGCGGCCAGGTCACCGGCAGCCTGTCGGGTGACGAAGCCATGCGCACGCAGATGCGCAACCGCCTGGGTGCCGAGGTCGATGACTTCATCTGGCACTTGCGCTGGCGCGGCCACCAGGTGATCGAGCAGCGCGTGGCGCGCTACGGCATCGACTGCGACCTCAAGCGCGGCCACCTGCACGCGGCCATGAAGCCCTCGCACATGGACGAGCTGCGCGCATTCGAAGCCGAGGCCCGGCGGCGCGGCATGGGCGAGCAGGTGCAATTGCTCGACCGCGAAGCCATGGCCGAGCACCTGCAAAGCCCGCTGTACCTGGGCGCGCTGAAGAACCTGCGCAACCTGCACCTGCACCCGCTCAACCTGTGCCTGGGCGAGGCCCGTGCCGCCCATGGCCTGGGGGCGCTGATTTTCGAAAATTCCGAAGTGCTGGACATCGTCCACGGCCCGCGCCCGGCGGTAGTCACCGCCCACGGGCGGGTAGAGGCGCGCCAGGTGATGCTGGCCGGCGATGTGTACCACAAACTGGAAAAGCGCCAGCTCAAGGGCAAGATCTTCCCGGCCATGGGTGGCATCGTCACCACCGCACCGCTGGGGGAACTGGCCGAACAGATCAACCCGCAGGATCTTGCGGTGTACGACTGCCGCTTCGTCCTCGACTACTACCGCCTGACCGCCGACAAGCGCCTGTTGTTCGGCGGTGGCGCCAACTATTCCGGCCGTGATTCACGGGATATCGAAGGCGAACTGCGCCCGTGCATCGAGCGCACCTTCCCGGCGTTGAAAGGCGTGCCGATCGAGTTCCAGTGGAGCTGCGCCATGGGCATCGTGGTCAACCGCATCCCGCAGCTGGGCAAGCTGTCGGACAACGTGTGGTATTGCCAGGGTTATTCGGGGCACGGCATTGCCACCAGCCACATCATGGGCGAGATCATGGCCGAGGCGTTGACCGGGACGCTGGAGAAGTTCGACACCTTTGCCCAGTGCAAGCATGTGCGGGTGCCGATGGGGGATTTGCTGGGTAACCCGCTGCTGGCGGCGGGGATGTGGTACTACCAGATGCTGGAGAAACTGCGCTGATTACGCGGTCTCTGTGGGAGCGGCCTTGTGTCGCGAAAGGGCCGCAAAGCGGCCCCAGGGTCTCAGCTGTGATGCTGAAATTGCTGAGGCCGCTTCGCGGCCCTTTCGCGACACGAGGCCGCTCCCACACTGAGCGTGCAGGGCTCTGATCAGGCGATCTTCTTCAAGCCCTGTTTCTTCAGCTCTTCATCGCGCAGTTCGCGGCGCAGGATCTTGCCCACGTTGGTGGTCGGCAGCGCGTCGCGGAACTCGATCTGGCGCGGGACCTTGTAGCCGGTGACGTTGGCGCGCATGTGCTCCATCACCTGTTCCTTGGTCACGGTCATGCCCGGCTTGACCACGATGAACACCTTGATCACTTCACCGGACTTCTCGTCCGGCACACCGATGGCCGCGCACTGCAGCACGCCCGGCAGGGCCGCCAGCACATCTTCCAGCTCGTTGGGGTACACGTTGAAGCCCGAGACCAGGATCATGTCCTTCTTGCGGTCGACAATGCGCATGTAGCCGTCCGGCTGGATCACGGCGATGTCACCGGTCTTCAGCCAGCCATTGCTGTCGAGGATCTCGGCAGTTGCCTCTTCGCGCTGCCAGTAGCCCTTCATCACCTGCGGGCCCTTGACGCACAACTCGCCCACCTCGCCCAACGGCAGCTCGTTGCCATTGTCGTCGATGACCTTGCACAGGGTGGACGGCACCGGAATACCGATGGTGCCGACCTGGTTGGCCTCCGCCGGGTTCACCGCAGCCACCGGGCTGGTCTCGGTCATGCCATAGCCTTCACAGATGGCGCAGCCGGTCACGGCCTTCCAGCGCTCGGCCACGCTCAGTTGCAGGGCCATGCCGCCGGACAGGGTGATCTTCAGCGCCGAGAAGTCGAGGGCACGGAACGCCTCGTTGTTGCACAAGGCAACGAACAGGGTGTTGAGGCCGACGAAGCCGCTGAACTTCCACTTGCCCAGCTCCTTGACCATGGCCGGCAGGTCACGCGGGTTGCTGATCAGCACGTTGTGGTTGCCGATCAGCATCATTGCCATGCAATGGAAGGTAAAGGCGTAGATGTGATACAGCGGCAGCGGGGTGATGAGGATTTCGCAGCCTTCGTGCAGGTTGGAGCCCATCAGCGCCCGGCACTGCAGCATGTTGGCCACCAGGTTGCGGTGGGTCAGCATCGCGCCCTTGGCCACGCCGGTGGTACCACCGGTGTATTGCAGCACCGCCACATCGTTGGCCTGCGGGTTGGCCTCGGTCACCGGCTGGCCCTTGCCCAGCGCCAGTGCGTCGTTGAAGCGTACGGCACGCGGCAGGTTGTAGGCCGGCACCATCTTCTTCACGTACTTGATCACGCTGTTGATCAGCAGGCGCTTGAGCGGCGGCAGCAGGTCGGCCACTTCGGTGACGATGACGTGCCTGACCTGGGTCTTGGGCACGACCTTCTCGGCCAGGTGGGCCATGTTGGCCAGGCACACCAGGGCCTTGGCGCCGGAGTCGTTGAACTGGTGTTCCATTTCCCGTGCGGTGTACAGCGGGTTGGTGTTGACCACGATCAGCCCGGCACGCATGGCACCGAATACCGCCACCGGGTATTGCAGTACGTTAGGCAGCTGCACGGCAATGCGGTCACCCGGCTTGAGGTCGGTATGCTGCTGCAACCAGGCGGCAAACGCCCCCGACAGCGCATACAGCTCGCCATAAGTGATAGTCTTGCCCAGGTTGCTAAAGGCCGGTTTGTCGGCAAAGCGTTGGCAGGATTGCTTGAGTACCGCCTGGATATTGGGGAATTCGTCAGGATTGATTTCCGCCGTAATCCCGGCTGGGTACTTATCCTTCCAAAAATGTTCGATCATGGAAGCCCACTCCTTCAGCAACAGCGAAGTTCGATTCACGCGTCGATGCGCTTATTATTGATATGAGATGACGGCTCGTTGCAAACCGGATCATCTGAAAGCGGGCCGAGAGTAACAGCTTTGCCTGGGGTCGCCTAGAGGCCAAAACAGGCCTCACGGTCACAAAAATGACTCAATGAACAATACAGGTCATTTTTAGAGTAATTATCCAAAATGTCGCAGATCGGGCTATAAATAGCCTGTTAGAGCGGTTTCACGGCATTCGCGGGCTTGCCCGCTCCCACAGGGACCTCACAGGTCTCGAATGCTGTGCAGTATCTGTGGGAGCGGGCAAGCCCGCGAAGGAGCCAACCCGGTATCAAGCTATGTCGCGCAGCTCCCGCCGCAGGATCTTGCCCACCGGCGTCATCGGCAACGACTCGCGCAGCACGATGTGCTTGGGTACCTTGTAGCCGGTGAAGTTGGCCTTGCAGTAGGCCTTCAGCTCATCCACGCTCAGCCCGCCCTCGCGCGGCACCACGAACAGCTTCACCGCCTCGCCGGAGCGCTCGTCCGGCACGCCGATGGCCGCGCAGTTGGCAACCTTGGGATGGCCCATCACCACATCCTCGATCTCGTTGGGGTACACGTTGAAACCCGAGACGATGATCATGTCCTTCTTGCGGTCGACGATGCGGGTGAAGCCGTCCGGGTCGATCACCGCGATGTCGCCGGTCTTGAACCAGCCTTCCGCATCCAGGGCCTGGGCCGTGGCCTCGGGCTGCTGCCAGTAGCCTTTCATCACCTGCGGGCCCTTGATGCACAGCTCGCCCCGCTCGCCCAGCGGCAACTCGTTGCCGTCATCGTCGATCACCTTGAAGGCGGTGCCAGCCACCGGGATGCCCACCGTGCCCAGGCGCGCCAGCTGGCCATAGGGGTTGGTGCTGGCCACTGGCGAGGTTTCGGTCAGGCCGTAGCCTTCGACGATGCGGCAACCGGTAAGCGCCTCCCAGCGCTCGGCCGTGGCCTTGACCAGCGCGGTGCCGCCGGAGTTGGTGACCTTCAGCGCCGAAAAGTCGAGCTGGCGGAAGCCCGGGTGGTCCATCAGTGCGACGAACAGCGTGTTCAGGCCCAGCAAGGCGGAGAAACGCCATTTGCCCAGCTCCTTGATGAAACCGGAAATATCCCGCGGGTTGGTGATCAGCACGTTGTGGTTGCCGGTAACCATCATGCACATGCAGTTCGCGGTAAAGGCATAGATGTGGTACAGCGGCAGCGGCGCGATCATCACTTCCTGGCCGTCCTTGATCAGCTTCTGCCCGTCCGGCCCGTGCTGCGAGAAGCAGGCCAGCACCTGCAGCATGTTGGCCACCAGGTTGCCATGGGTGAGCATGGCGCCCTTGGCCAGCCCGGTGGTGCCACCGGTGTATTGCAGCACGGCAGTATCGTCCAGACTGAGCGGCACCGGCTTGTGCGACAGCTCGCGGCCCTGGCGCAGCACGTGCTTGAACGACACCGCCTGGGGCAGCTGATAGGCCGGCACCATCTTCTTCACCTTGTCGACCACGGTGTTGACCAGCCAGCCCTTGGCGGTGGGCAGCATGTCGCCCATCCTGGCCTCGATCAGGTACTCGATGCCGGTATCGGGCAACACCTCCTGCACGCGCTTGCCGAACATGTTCAGGTACACCAGCGCACGCGCGCCGCTGTCCTTGAACTGGTGGCGCATCTCGCGCTCGGTGTACAGCGGGTTGGTGTTGACCACGATCAGGCCTGCGCGCAGGGCACCGAACACAGCGATGGGGTATTGCAGCACGTTGGGCATCTGCACCGCGATGCGGTCGCCCGGCTTGAGGTCGGTGTGCTGCTGCAACCAGGCGGCGAAGGCCGCCGAGTGGCGCTCCAGCTCCGCGTAGGTCAGGGTCACGCCCAGGTTGCTGAAGGCCGGGCGGTCGGCGAAACGTTTGCAGGAGCGCTCGAACACCTCGACGACCGAGGTGTAGGCATTGATGTCGATGGTGGAAGGCACGCCCGCCGGGCGCTTGTCATTCCAGAAGTCGGCTTGCATTTATTATTGTTCCTCTGCCTGGACCTGCTGTAAGTCCTGTAGTCCTTTCACCTGCCCGCTTGAAAGCGAAAAGGCGTTGATCCGACGTTAGCAGGTAAGCCCAAGGCGGCATATACGCCAAGTGCCGCCATTAACATTGTGAATCTTATTTGTGCCCTTCCTGCAATCCGGTCGGTTGTGCATACACTGTTCGGGTACCTGTGCGCACAAGGACCCGCCATGCCTCACGACGCCTTCTGGCTGCCCGCCAGCGAGCACTGCAGCCTGTACGTGCACCAATGGTTGCCGGCCACACCGGTAAAAGCCGTGGTGTTGCTGGCCCATGGCATGGCCGAGCATGCCGGGCGCTACCAGCACCTGGGCCATGCCTTGAGCGAAGCCGGCTTCGCCCTGTTCGCCGCCGACCAGCGCGGCCATGGGCGCACCGCCGAACTGGGCAGCCTCGGCCTGTTCGCCCGCCATCATGGCTGGAATGCCGTGGTCAACGACATCGGGCTGCTGGCCCAGCACATCGGCCAGCAATACCCGTGCACGCCGCTGTTCCTGTTCGGCCACAGCATGGGCAGCTACATCGCCCAGGCCTACCTGCTGCACCACAGTGGCAGCCTGCATGGGGCGATCCTCAGCGGCTCCAACTACCAGCCGGCGGCGCTGTACCACGTGGCGCGGCTGATTGCCCGGCTGGAAGCCTGGCGCCAGGGGCCGCTGGGCAAGAGCGCACTGATCGAGTGGTTGTCGTTCGGCTCGTTCAACAAGGCCTTCAAGCCCAACCGCACGGCGTTCGACTGGCTCAGCCGCGACCCGGCGCAGGTCGACCTGTACGTCAACGACCCGCTTTGCGGCTTTCGCTGCAGCAACCAGTTGTGGCTCGACCTGCTGCAAGGCTTGGCGCAGATCAGCCAGCCGAGTAACCTCGCGCAGATCGATCCGAACCTGCCGCTGCTGGTAATCGGTGGTGAATGTGATCCGGTCAGTGCCGGCAAGCGTCTCACCCACCTGGCCGACGCCCTGCGCGCGACCGGCAATCGACATGTACAGCTGCGCGTCTATCCTGAGGCGCGGCACGAAGTACTCAACGAAACCAACCGTGACGAGGTCACCGCCGATATTCTCGGCTGGCTTGAACAGGCGCTGGCTCTTGGCCGCCCTGTGCGCAGTGAATGACAGCCGCCCTCGCCTACCGCTTAAGGAAGCCCCGATGTCCCAGGTCACCAACACGCCTTACGAAGCCCTCGAAGTCGGCCAGAAGGCCGAGTACAAGAAGTCCGTCGAAGAACGCGACATCCAGTTGTTCGCCGCGATGTCCGGTGACCACAACCCGGTACACCTGGACGCCGAGTTCGCTGCCAAGAGCATGTTCCGCGAGCGCATTGCCCACGGCATGTTCAGCGGCGCGCTGATCAGTGCTGCAGTGGCCTGCACCCTGCCTGGCCCTGGCACCATCTACCTGGGCCAGCAGATGAGCTTCCAGAAGCCGGTGAAAATTGGCGATACCCTGACCGTGCGCCTGGAAATCCTGGAGAAGCTGCCCAAATTCAAGGTGCGCATCGCCACCAATGTGTACAACCAGAATGATGAGCTGGTGGTCCAGGGCGAGGCCGAGATCCTCGCACCGCGCAAGCAGCAGACCGTCGAGCTGGTGTCGCCGCCGAATTTTGTGGCTAGCTGAAGATTGATGCAGGCAGTACCGGCCCTTTCGCGGGTAAACCCGCTCCCACATGGATCTCACAGCATCAAGCCGTGACGCAATCCTGTGGGAGCGGGTTTACCCGCGAAGAGGCCGGCGCAGCCAACATCATTCGATAGCCTGCAACCGCCGCTCGATATGCCTGCGCTCCGGCTCCTGCCGGGTCAGCGCCAGCGCCTGCCGCCAGGCCGCCCGGGCCTCTTCCATATGCCCCAGCTGGAAATGCAGCTCGCCCCGCGTCGCATGCGCCAGGTGATAGTCCAGCAACTCTCCCCTCGCCAGAATCCCTTCGACTTCCCGCAGCCCAACCTCCGGCCCATCCCGCTTCGCCAGCGCCACGGCCCTGTTCAGTTCTACCACTGCTGACGGCCAATGCCGCTGCAGCACGTCATACAGCCCGACGATCTCCGCCCAGTCGGTCGCTTCGGCCGTAGCCGCTTCGGCATGCACCGCCGCAATCGCCGCCTGCACGGTATAGGCACCGAATGCCCGGCTTTGCAGGGCCTGGCGCACCAGTTCGCAGCCTTCGGCAATGCGTTGCCGGTCCCACAGGCTACGGTCCTGCTGCTCGAGCAATACCAGATTGCCCCGGCCATCGGTACGCGCGCGCTGCCGGGACGCCTGCAGCAACATCAGGGCCAGCAGGCCGACCGCCTCCGGGTCGGGCAGCAACTGCACCAGCAGGCGCGCCAGGCGAATGGCTTCATCGCTCAGCTCCTGCTGCAACAGCGCCTCGCCCGCCGACGCCGAATAGCCCTCGTTGAACACCAGGTAGATCACCCGCAGCACACTCTCCAGGCGCTCGGGCAGTTCGCTCAGCTCCGGCACCTGATAAGGGATGCCGGCATCGCGGATCTTGGCCTTGGCGCGCACGATACGCTGGGCAATGGTGGCCGGACTCTGCAGGAAAGCACGGGCGATCTGCTCGGTGGTCAGGTCGCAGACTTCACGCAGGGTCAGCGGCACCTGGGCATCGGCGGACAAGGCCGGGTGGCAGCAGGTGAAGATCAGCCGCAGGCGGTCGTCGGCCAGCAGTTCTTCTTCGCTGGGGTCCTGCGCCTGGCCGTCGAGCAGCATGCTCAGGTCCGCCTGGGAACGGTCGAATCGGGCGCGCCGGCGCAGCGCATCGATGGCCTTGAAGCGGCCGGTGGACACCAGCCACGCCCGCGGGTTATCGGGGATACCGTCGCGCTGCCAGCGCTCGACGGCGATGAAGAAGGCATCGTGCATGGCCTCCTCGGCCAGGTCGAAATCACCCAGCAGGCGGATCAGCGTCGCCAGGATGCGCCGTGACTCGCTCCGGTAGACCGCCTCGACCTCGGCGCGCACCTGCGCCAGTGCCGTCATCAGTCGGGCATCCGCTGGGTCACCACCTCCACCAGGCGGTCCATGCTTTCTCCCCAACCCTGGTGGAAGCCCATTTCCTCATGGGCGCGGCAATCGGCGGCATTCCAGTGCCAGGCGCGGGCGGTGTAGCGGGTTTTGCCCTGCTCCTCGTCAAAACTGATCACGGCAGTCATGAAGGCCTTGTCCGAAGGTACCCAGCCTGGGCCGAAGGCATCGGTGAACACCAGCCGCCGCGGCGCGGCGATCTCCAGGAACACGCCCTGGTTCGGGTACTCGCTGCCATCCGGCGCGCGCATCAGGGTGCGGAACAGGCCGCCGATCCACAACTGTATCTCGCACTCCGGGGTGGTCATGCCGTGCGGCCCCCACCACTGCATCAGCCACTGGGGCTCGGTCCAGGCGCGGAACACCTTGGCCGGTGGCGCGTCGATCAGGCGGCTGATGGACAACTCGTGTTGCGCTTGCGCGGGGTGTGCAAGGCTCATGCTGGTAGGTCTCCATTGCTGTCAGGGTTGCAGTTCGCGCACCGGCCGCACCTCGACACTGCCGACCCGCGCGGCGGGGATGCCCTTGGCGATGTTCAGCGCCTCGTTCAGGTCGCGGGCTTCCACCAGGTAGAAGCCCGCCAGTTGCTCCTTGGTCTCGGCGAACGGGCCGTCGGTCAGGCTCATGTGCCCGTTGCGCATGCGCACTGTGGTGGCAGTCTGCACCGGCTTCAGCGCCTCGGCCGCCAGCATTCGCCCGGAGCCTTGGATGGATTCGGCATACGCCATGCATTCGGCGTCTTCCGGGCTGTCGGGCAGGCTGTGCAGCAGCCCCTCGTCACAATAGACCAGGCACAGGTATTTCATGGTCGCCTCCAGGGCATTGGCAAAGTGCGTTTGGCGATAACGGCTCAGGGCTTGAGATCGAACAGGGCTTTCTGGGTTTCCATGTCGAATGGCGCCGACCAGTGTTCGTGGATTACCTGCCACTGGCCACCTTGACGACGATAGCCCACGGTGGCGCGCATGAAGCCGCACTGGCTTTCGTTGTCCGCGGGGCCACAGCGGTTAAGCCAGTGGGCCAAGGCCAGGTCGCCAGCGGCATGCACGGTAAGTTCGGCGAATTCGAAAACCATCGGGCCGGGGCACATGCCCATGCACATTTCCCAATGCGCCTGGTAGGTTGCCTTGCCTTTGAATTGCAGGGCCTGAATGGCATCGAAGGCGACAATATCGTCGGCATAGGGAGCGACGATGTTGGGAATGTCGCGGTCGCGCACGGCCTGCATCCAGCGCTCGATCAATTGGCGGATCTCGGTTTCGGCTGCGGTGCTCATCGGGGGTTCCTCCGACAGGTCATGGGTGATTGGGCACGGGTGCAACGTGCTCTCACCTATTGGTCGAACGGGAACTGGAGGAATCGACAGGCAACGGAAACTATTCTGCATGAGTAATTGCAGAATACCCGCGAGAAACAAAGAAAGCAGGCCTGTTCAGGCCATTGCGGCTTGTTCGAAGACCTCGTCGGCCCACTGGTTGAGGCTCTTGCCGGCAGCACGGGCAGCAACACTCGCGGCAGCATGAACTTCGGGCCGAATACGCAGCATTACTTTGCCCGAGGCAGGCTTTTCCGGCGCAATGCCCTGCTCTGCACAATCGGCCAGGTAGTCTTCCAGCGCATCGCGAAACGCCTCATGCAGCTCGGGCACCGAGCTTGCGTGAAAACTGATGATGTCACGCATACCAAGCACACGGCCGACGAAGATATCGTCACGCGCGTCGTACTCGATACGGGCGGCGTAGCCTTTGTAGCGCATGCAACTCATATCCTGACTCCTGCCCGCAAGAGGAATTCACGGGCTTCTTCAATCTGATACCGCTTGGCTTCCTTGCCTGGATGAGGCCGATGACATCTCCAGCATTGGCCACCCAGCACCAGCTTGACCCTGGAGCCTTGCCGCTCCAGCACCTCACCGCCCAGATGGAGTACCAATGCCTCGATCTCGGAGAAAGCCAACGACGCCGTGGTCGGCGTTCGGAAAATTGCGTCGAGGACTTTGCGGTATCGAGTGTTCATCAAAAAATGCTATCAAATTAAGATAGCACTTTTTCCTCGATATTCATTCAGGATTTTTCTGTTGCCCGAACTGCAAGTCGGTTGATGGCCCCCTCACCAGCAAGCCGGCGAAAGGGCCATCAACACCAGGCAAGAGCCTGATCAACCCTGCTGGCACCCCTCACCCATGGCCCGGTACTGGATGGTGTGCACCTGGCCCTGGTGGTCTTCGTAGGTCATGGTCGCAGGTACCACTTCGCAGACGTTGGGGATGGTCGACAGGTTGATCACCCGCTTGATGTCCAGGTTCATGGAGTAGTCGTACTGCTGGGCGACGGGCTCGCTGGAGACGGGTCTGGCCTCATCGGCGAGGGCGAACGAGGACATACCGACCAATGCAAGAATCAGTAATGGTTTCATGTGAGTTTGCCTTTTGAGCATTCAAGCTGATCGATTGACTTCTATTGCCATGCCCGGCGCGGAGAAGTTGCCATCTGCGGTGAAGATGGCACGAAGTACCGATCCCGCTTCGTACTGCCAGTGGGGATGGCTAAAAGTCTACTCCCGGCCTGGAATAGTTGAACCCCGAACTCGGACATTCACCCTTGCCAGATATGCAACAATCTGCGACAAGTTCACCGCAAAACATCAGGCCAGAGCCTCTGGCCACCTTTCAGGGCAGGGCGCGCAATTTCTGAAAATTTGTACTGTTCGATACTTTCGGCCCCGGAACGCCGGCTGCTGGACCACTTTTACCGCCAGCACGGCTCACGCATGCGTGCTGCGGGCGATGCTGAGCTGTGGGTGGCGCGGGGCCCCGGCATCATCGCGGGCTTGAGCCTGAGCCCGGTGGGCGATGGCTTCTGGCTGACCGGGTTGTTCGTCGACCCGCAGCGGCGCAGCCAAGGGGTGGCCGGGCGGTTGGTCGAGGCGGCGCTGGCGCAGGCTGGCGGGCCCACCTGGCTGTTCTGCCACCCGGACCTTGCGCCCTTCTACCAGCGCCTGGGCTTCGACATGGCCCAGCAGCTGCCGGAAGCCCTGGCTGGCCGCCTGCAGCGCTACCAGCGCAGCAAGCGGCTGGTGGCACTGCAACGAGGTCAGTCGTCGCTGGCGTCGAGCCCGGGGAACAGCACCTCGGTGTAACCGAACCGGGAAAAGTCCTGGATGCGTGACGGGTACAGCCGACCAATCAGGTGGTCACATTCATGCTGCACCACCCGCGCATGGAAGCCGTCGGCAAAGCGGTTGATCGGGTTGCCCTGGGGGTCGATGCCTTCATAGCAGATGTGCTTGAAACGCGGCACCACGCCGCGCAGGCCGGGTACCGACAGGCAGCCTTCCCAACCGTCCTCGATCTCGCTGGACGTCGGCGTGATGACCGGGTTGAGCAGGATGGTCTGCGGCACCGGTTCGGCATCCGGGTAACGCTCGCTGCGCTCGAAGCCGAAGATCACCAGCTGCAGGTCGATACCGATCTGTGGCGCGGCCAGGCCCACGCCGCCCACATGGCGCATGGTTTCGAACATGTCATCGATCAGTTGCTGCAGTTCGGCACTGCCGAGCATGTGCTCGGGCACTGGCGGGGCGATGCGCAGCAGGCGTTCGTCGCCCATCTTGAGAATGTCACGGATCATCGGGGGTTCGGCTCGGAAGATTGCTGCTCGCTCGGTACAGGGTGCTCATGGCCCAGCACGGTAATGGTTTCGCGGGCCTTGTGCTCATCGGCGTCCTTCTCGCCAGGGTTCTTGCCCTCGCTCGACATGTGCTCGATCACTGCGTTCATCTCCGCGCCCAGCAGCAAAACGGCGGCGGAGATATAGAAATACAGCAATAGCACGATGATTGCACCGATACTGCCGTACATGGCGTTGTAGTCGGCAAAGGTCTTCACATAGTAGGCAAAGCCCAGCGAGGCCAAGATCCACACCACCACCGCCAGCACCGAGCCCGGGGTGATGAAGCGGAACTGCTGCTTCACATCGGGCATCACGTAGTAGATCAGCGCCACCGCCACCATCATCAGGATGATGATCGCCGGCCAGCGCAGGATGGTCCACACCGTGACGATCACCTCCTGCATGCCGACCTGGGCGGCAATCCACTCCATCACCTGCGGCCCCAGCACCATCAGCGCCGCAGCCACCAGCAACATGCCGGCAATGCCCACGGTGTAGATGATCGACAACGGAATGCGCTTCCACACCGGGCGGCCCTCGGGCACATCGTAGGCGGCGTTCATCGCGCTCATCATCAGGCGCACACCGGCCGATGCGGTCCACAAGGCAATCACGATACCCACCGACAACAGCCCGCCCTTGGACTGCTGCAACTGGTCGATCACCGGGTTCACCTGCTCCAGCGCCTGGGGTGGCAGCACCAGTTCCGATTGCAGGCGCAGCCAGGAGAAGAAGTCCGGCAGGTGCAGGAAGCCGATCAGGGCGATCAGGAACAGCAGGAACGGGAACAACGAGAACAGCATCTGGTAGGCCAGTGCGGAAGCGTAGGTCGACATCTCGTCGTCGAGGAATTCCTTGACGGTGCGTACCAGCACGCGGTGCAGGGGCAGGCCGCGCAGGTCGGGGAAAATCATAGCGTCTCCTTTCGCCGCTTGATTCGTGTGTACCACGGTAAGTCTAATAGACCATGCCGCTGCTGTGCTGATCCCGGCCATGCTGCAAGAATTTGCTTACGCCAGTAGCGGCCTCTTCGCGGGCACGCCCGCTCCCACAGGTACTGCACAGTGCTTAAAATCTGTTCGGTACCTGTGGGAGCGGGCGTGCCCGCGAGAAGGCCGGGACAGGCCTCACATCAAGGCTTTTTCACCGCGTCCTTCACGTTGCCCTTGATCTGTTGCCCCTCGCCCTTGAGCTCCTGCGCTTCCCCCTCGGCCCGCAGCCGCTCGTTGTCGGTCACTTTGCCGACACCCTGCTTGACGTTGCCGATCGCTTCGTTGGCCAGGCCTTTCGCTTTGTCTTTGGTACCGCTCATGGCAAAACTCCTGCAATTGGGGGCACGTGGACCGTGCCGACAGTCGGTGGACCCGACGCCTTCGCCAAGCGTTCCAAGAGTTTTTTCGCCCTCGAGCCGAACGGCAAGGCGGTTGGCAAACCTTGCCCCGCTACCCGCCACCCCTCACAATGCAGGCCTTCATAGCGTCAACCCGCAGGAACCTGCATGAAACTCGACAAACCCGCCGCCATCGCCCGGCGTAACGAAGTACTGGCCCGCCCGGTGCTGACCAGCAGCAACACCCTGTTCGCCATCCTCGATCGCAAGCGCAACCTGTGGTGGTTCGAGGTGCCGGTGGCGCTGCTGCGCAAGGGCCAGCCCGACTGGGTCAACCTACTGCTGCACACCCCGGAAAGCGACGAGCTGCAGCACCTGAAGGTGCCGACCAACTTCCTGCGCGCTCACCAGGAACAGATGGAAGTGCGCAACCCCGGCAAGCGCCGCTCGACCATCAGCCTGGCCCTCAGCGCCGACCGCGACTCGCTGCTGCGCGACACCCGCCCGGGTGGCGAGCAGCTGGACTTCCGTACCTTCGTGCAGGCCTGATCAGGCCTTCTCGATGCGATCGTCATGGATGACGATGCGGCCCTGCTTGAACAAACCGCCAATGGCCTTCTTGAAGTTGCCCTTGCTGACGTTGAACAGCTTGCTGATCAGCGCCGGGTCGCTCTTGTCGCACACCCCCAGCACCCCGCCTTCGGCCTCCAGGCGCGCCATGATCTGCTCCTGCAGGCTGTCGGCCAGGGCAGCACCCACCGGTTGCAGGCTCAAGGCGATCTTGCCGTCCGCGCGCACTTCCTTGATGAAGCCCTTCTCGTGCATGCCCGAGCGCAGGAACTTGAACACCTCGTTCTTGTGGATCAGGCCCCAGTGGCGGTTGTTGATGATCGCCTTGAAGCCCATCGGCGTCTCGCCGGCCACCAGCAGCTCGACCGGCTGGCCTACCTGGTAGTCCGCCGGGGTGCGGTCCAGGTAACGGTCCAAGCGTGAGGTGGCGGTGATGCGGCGGGTGCGCTTGTCGAGATACACGTGCACCACGCAGTAGTCGCCGATCTTCAGCGGCCGCGCCTCTTCCGAGTACGGCATCAGCAGGTCCTTGGACAGGCCCCAGTCGAGGAAGATGCCGGCACCGTTGATGTCCTTGACCTTGAGGCTGGCGAACTCGCCAACCTGCACCTTGGGCTTCTCGGTGGTGGCGATCAGCTGGTCTTCGCTGTCCAGGTAGATGAACACGTTCAGCCAGTCATCCACTTCGGTTTCGGCGTTTTTCGGGATGTAGCGCCCGGGCAGCAGGATCTCGCCGTCGGCGCCGCCGTCCAGGTACAGGCCGAAGTCCACGTGTTTCACGATTTGCAAACTGTTGTAACGCCCAAGCAGAGCCATTTCCGATGTTCCTCAAGACAAGGCGGCTATTCTACACCTGAAGCCAGCGCGCCGCCCGACCGCTGATGCAGTGGAACCGTCAGCGTCCCTCTTGCGTCTACCGTCTGGCCAGCACCGCAAGGAACAGCCCATGCCGCTACGCCTGTCCAAAGCCCTGCTCGTCGCCATCGGCTGCGCCCTGGCCCTGGCCGCCTGCAGCCGTATCGACCTGGCCTACCGCAACCTCGACCGCCTGGTGCCGTGGTCGCTGGGCGACTACCTGGCCATGAACAGCGAGCAGAAGGCCATGCTTGACGACCGCCTGCGGGAGCACCTGGCCTGGCATTGCAAGACCCAGCTGCCTGGTTACCTCGACTGGCTGGACCGGGTACGCGGCATGGTCGCCGACGACCAGGTGACCGACCAGGCCCTGCAGCAGCGTACCCGCGAAGCCCGCGAGGCGATTGGCCGGGTAGCCGAGGAAATCACCCCTTCGGCCACCGAGTTGCTGCGCGGCATGAGCGATAGCCAGGTGGCGGAGATGCGCGAGGCGTTCCGCGAGGACATCAGCGAACGGCAGAAGAAGTATGTGGATACGCCGCTGGACAAGCAGATCGCCCGCCGTACCGAACGCATGGAGAAACGCCTGACGCCGTGGTTTGGCGAGCTGACCGCGGTACAGAAGCAGCGCGTGCAGGCCTGGTCCCAGGCGCTGGGCGACCAGAACCGCGAATGGATCGCCAACCGCGCGCACTGGCAGCAGCAATTGCTGCTGGCGATGAACCAGCGCAACGACGCCAGCTTCGAGCCACGCCTGGCGACGTTGTTGCAGCGCAAGGAGAGTTTGTGGACGCCGGAGTACCGGGCGGCGTATCAGAATACCGAGCAGCAGGCGCGCAGCTTGCTGGTGGACCTGGTGCACCAGAGTACCCCGCAGCAGCGGCGGTACCTGCAGGAGCGGTTGGGCAAGGTGCGTACCGATTTCAGTGAATTGAAGTGTTTGAAGGGGTAATTGGGAAAAGCAGGCCCGGCCTCTTCGCGGGTAAACCCGCTCCCACAGAGACCTCACTGGTTTCGAATCCTGTGCCGTACGTGTGGGAGCGGGTTTACCCGCGAAGGGGCCAGGCCTGCCAAAGCACAGTCACCGCCCCTTGCGCCGATACGGAAACACATCGATCACCTTCCCTTCACGAATCGCCGCCTGCAGCCCCTTCCAGTAATCCGCGTCGTACAACTCCCCATGCAGCCGGCTGAACAAGCGCCGCTGGCCGATATCGGCAAACAGGAACGGCGGAAACTCCTCGGGGAACACGTCATGCGGCCCGATCGAGTACCACGGCTCGCCCGACATCTCGTCCTCCGGGTAACGCGGCGGCGGGATATGGCGGAAGTTCACCTCGGTCAGAAAGCTGATCTCGTCATAGTCATAGAACACCACCCGGCCATGGCGGGTAACGCCAAAGTTCTTCAGCAGCATGTCGCCAGGGAAGATATTCGCCGCCGCCAGCTGCTTGATGGCCAGGCCGTAATCCTCCAGGGCCTCCAGCACCTGGCCCTCGCTGGCGTGTTCCAGGTACAGGTTCAGCGGCGTCATGCGCCGCTCGGTCCAGCAGTGGCGGATCAGCACCGTGTCACCCTCCAGCGCCACGGTCGATGGCGCCACCTCCAGCAGTTCGGCCAGGCATTCCGGCTCGAACTTGCTACGCGGGAAGCGAAAATCGGCGAACTCCTGGGTATCGGCCATGCGCCCGACGCGGTCGACGCTTTTCACCAGCCGGTACTTGTCGATCACCGTGGCACGGTCGACCGTCTTCGACGGTGAAAAGCGGTCCTTGATGATCTTGAACACGGTGTTGAAGCCCGGCAGGGTGAACACGCTCATGACCATGCCGCGTACCCCGGGCGCCATGACGAAGCGGTCGTCGCTGCTGGCCAGGTGGTTGATCAGCGCCCGATAGAACTCCGACTTGCCGTGCTTGTAGAAACCGATGGAGGTGTACAGCTCGGCCACGTGCTTGCCAGGCAAAATGCGCTTGAGGAAGTTGACGAACTCCGCCGGCACCGGCACATCGACCATGAAGTACGAGCGGGTGAAGGAAAAGATGATCGACACCTCGGCCTCGTCGGTGATCAGCGCATCGGCCTCGATACCGTGCCCTTCGCAGTGCAGCAGCGGTATTACCAGCGGCCACTGCTCGTCGCTGTTGAACAGCCGGCCGACCAGGTAGGCGCCCTTGTTGCGGTACAGCACCGGCACAAACAGCTCCAACGCCAGTTTCGGATCCTTGCATACCCAGTCCGGCAGGCACTCGCGCAGCTGATCCTCCAGGCGCACCAAGTCGCCTTCCAGGTTGCTGTACGGCACTTCGAACGGGTAATCGCTGAACACTGCCCGCAGCAGGCTCTTGAGCCCAGCATCAGGCCGATAGGTACGGGTTTGCGCGGCGCGCTCACGGCTGCGCATGGACGGTCGGGTGGTGTGGATGAACATGCAGCCGTCGCTGATCAGGTCGTGGCTGAACAGGCTGCAGAACAGCGAGTTGTACCAGGTCTCGGACAGCTCGTCGTCCAGCCTTGGGTCGATCAGGTGGATATAGGCGTTCTTTACCAACGGCCATTGTTCCACATCCAGCAGCACGTCCTCGGCAAAACCATTACGCAGCCAGCCGTTGACCTCGGCGACCTTCTCTTCATAGAGATTGATGCGGGCGGCAGAGGCACGCTGGATATCCTGCCAGCGCGCCTGCTCGAAGCGCTTGCGGGCACCGAGGGTTATGCGCTGGAAGTGGTCGCGGTAGTCGTCGAAGCCGGCGAGGATCATTCGGGCGATTTCGACAGCGGGCCAGGGCTGGGGCATGCGAGGACCTCGGTGCAAGAGTGAGATACAGAGCTTAGTCTGCCTGTCCGGAATACGGCGCCTGTGCCGGCCTCTTCGCGGGTAAACCCGCTCCCACAGGATTACCACAGGGCCGAGCATTGCACAGAACCTGTGGGAGCGGGTTTACCCGCGAAGAGGCCGGCACAGGTTTACACCGCAAGAAAGCACAAGAATCCCCAGCCCCCCTGGCGTACACTCGCGCCCCTGCCCTGCCTCCGGAGACCGTTGTGAGCCCCATCGCCCTAGCCCGCCTGCTGACCCTTGCCGCCGTCTGGGGGGCGAGCTTCCTGTTCATGCGCATCATCGCCCCCGAGCTGGGCACGGTGCCGACGGCGTTCTTCCGTGTGTCCATCGCCTGCCTGGGCCTGGTTGCACTGCTCGCCGCCGCCCGCGTGCGCTGGGACTTCCAGGGCAAGCTCGGCGCCTGCCTGGTGCTGGGCATGATCAACTCCGGTATCCCCGCCACGTTCTACTCCGTGGCCGCCCAGGTGCTGCCCGCCGGCTACTCGGCAATCTTCAACGCCACCACGCCGCTGATGGGTGTGCTGATCGGCGTGCTGTTCTTCCGCGAACCGATGACCCTGGCCAAGCTCTGCGGCATCTTCCTGGGCCTGTTCGGCGTCGGCATCCTCAGCGGCGCCGGCCCGGTGGCCCTGGACCTGGCCCTGCTGCAAGGCGCCCTCGCCTGCCTGGCGGCCACCACCTGCTACGGCTTTGCCGGCTTCCTTGCCCGCCGCTGGGTCAGCGGCCTGGACAGCCGCCTGTCGGCACTGGGCAGCATGCTCGGCGCCACCCTGATGCTGAGCCCGCTGTTCGCCTGGAGCGCGCTGAGCCAGCCACCTGCCAGCTGGGGCGGCTGGCAGGTGTGGCTGTCGCTGCTGGGCCTGGGCCTGCTGTGCACAGCGTTCGCCTACATCCTGTACTTCCGCCTGCTGGAGGAGATCGGCCCGGTCATGGCCAGCACCGTGACCTTCCTGATCCCGGTATTCGGCGTATTGTGGGGGGCGTGGCTGCTGGACGAACCGTTGTCGATGGCGCACCTGTACGGCGGCCTGCTGATTGGCCTGGCATTGTGGCTGGTGCTGCGCCCGGCACGCAGCTGAAGCGGGGTACAGGATGAACGACGCGTACAAGAAGGTCCTGTTCCGCCTGGAGCAGGACGAAAACGGCTACCCGCCCGCCTCGGTCGAGGGCCTGTGGGCCAAGGCCGTGGAAGGCGGCTATGCCGTCGACAACATTCCCTTCCATGTCTACGGCATCGCCCCGGGCGACGTGATCGACACCCGTGAGGAAGCCGGCGAAACCTGGTTCGCCGAACTGCGCCACAGCAGCGGCAGCTCGGTGTTCCGGGTTATCGTCAAGCCCCCGGAAACCCTGGGCCAGGTACGCGCGGCCTTGCTCGATTTCGGCTGCAACTGCGAAACTGAGCAGGCGGTGAAGATGCTGGCGGTCGAGGTCCCGCCGCAGCGCTCGCTCGACACCTTGCTCTACTACCTGCTCACCCAGCGCGAAGCCGGCCTGCTGGACTTCGAGGAAGGCGTACTGCGCCACGCCATCCCCGAAGAATTCCGCTAGGGCCTACGCCTCGGCCAGGCGCGCGGCGGGCTTGCGGAACACGAACAGCAAGCCCACCACGATCAGCCCCATGCCCAGCAGGCTGAGCGGCGCCAGGCGGTTGCCGAAGATCAGCAGGTCCATCACCGCGGTCACTGCCGGCACCAGGTAGAACAGGCTGGTGACATTGACCAGGTTACCCTTGGCGATCAGCCGATACAGCAGCAGGGTCGCCAGTAGCGAGACCACCAGCCCCATCCACAGCAGCGCGCCGACGAAACCACCAGTCCACTCCACATGCAGCGGCTGCAGCGGCGCGAACAATGCGCACATGGCAAAGCCGGCCAGGTACTGCAGCGGCAGCGTGCCCATTGGGTTGTCGGTGATGCGCTTCTGCAGGATCGAGCCGAAGGTCATGCTGGCCAGCGCCAGCAAGGCGAACAGCATTCCCGCCAACGACACCCCGCCCAGGTTGATGCCCTGGTAGACCACCATGATCAACCCGCCAAGCCCCAACCCCAGGCCGAACAAGCGGCTCCAGGAGCGCTGGCGCTCCATCAGCACCACGGTCAGGATCGGTTGTACCCCCATCACCGTGGCCATGACGCCGGGGGTGACATGGGTATCGAGCGCCAGCAGGTAGAAGATCTGGTAGGCGCCGAGCAGCACACAGCCAGTGCCCAGGGCCCGCAGGATGGCCCCGCGACTGCGCGGCCAGCGCAGCCCCAGCAATGGGCCGATCAGCAGCAGGCCGGCCAGGGCCAGCGCCGAGCGCAACAGCAGGAAGGCAAACGGGCTGGCATGCGCCAGGCCGAGCTTGGAGACGATCGCCCCGCTGCTCCACAGCAGGACGAACAGGCTGGTAGTGGCCGCCGAGGCCACGGATGCTTTGCTAAAGACAGACATGTATTGCCACCTGATATAAGGCGAATAAGCCAGACGGACGGCGTGCGCTTCAGCGTGGGAAATCGCCGACCGTGTTCAGTAGGTTGCGTGTGCGAAGGGATGCGGCCAGAAGCCGATCAGCCCAGCACGACCACGCAAGGAGGCGGAGCTACGCCGCCTACGACGCCACTGACAGGTGGTGTTGGATAGTGACTGATCATCGCCGGCTGCTGGCAGCCACGCACGACCATGCTCGCGACTGGCGCGATGGCAAAGCTTGTGGTGGATGGGCTGGCTGGCATGAACAGGTCTTCGGGAAGAGAACAATGGGCTGGACTATAGCCCGGTGTTTCCTGGCAGGCAACTACCCCGCCGGCCACAATCCCGTGTAGGAGCGGCCTTGTGTCGCGAGGGGGCGCGAAGCGGCCCAAGCTCTTTGCATCCAGGCCGATATTGCCGGGGCCGCTTTGCGGCCCATCGCCGGCAAGCCGGGCTCCCACAAGTACGGCGCAGAACTCAAGATTTTCGCGGTCCCTGTGGGAGCCTGGCTTGCCGGCGATGGGCTGCGCAGCAGCCCCAGTGACGTTAACTGGCTGGTAAGGGGTCGCGTGTGTATTGGTTAATTTCTCACCACCCCGATTCGTCTGAATGCGAAACGCAGCCCGCATTCACCCGTTTCGAGGACCACCGATGAACGTATCCGCCTGGCTCTACCGGCCAGCCCAGATCACCTGCCTGCTGCTGGTCAGCGCCTACGCCCACGCCGCCAAGCCCGGCGACGTGTTCAAAGACTGCAAGGACTGCCCCGAGATGGTCGTGCTGCCCGCCGGCAGCTACGTGATGGGGGCCCCCGACGATGAAGTCGGCCGCCAGCCCGACGAGGGCCCGCTGCACACCGTGACCTTCGCCAAGCCCTTCGCCATGAGCCGCTACCAGGTCACCGCCGGCGAACTGGACGCCTACATCAAGGCCACCGGCACCGTCATCAAGAGCGGCGACGACCGCCCCGGCCGCTGGTGCGAAGCCAGCAAGCCCAGCTACAAGCAAGGCCCCCGCCAGCCGGCGGTGTGCGTCGACTACGACGAAGTGCAGGCCTACACCCGATGGCTGGCGAAAACCACCGGCAAGCCATACCGCATGGTCAGCGAAGCCGAACGCGAATATGCCGCCCGTGGCGGCTCCAGCGGCCCGTTCCCCTTCCCCTTCGACGAACCGGGCAAGTACGAGATCAGCAAGCACGCCAACACCTATGGCCCCAAGGACGGGCATACCTTCACCGCCCCGGTGGGCAGCTACCCGCCCAATGCCTTCGGCATGTACGACATGCACGGCAACGTCTACGAATGGGTCGCCGACTGCTACCACGACAGCTACGAAGGCGCCCCCACCGACGGCAGCGCCTGGATCCAGGACCCCAAGTGCATCCGCGCGCACATGCGCGGCAACGACTGGGGCGAGCCGCCGATCTTCTCCCGCTCGGCCAACCGCAACGACCGCCTCAAGACCACCCGCGGTGACTTCCTCGGCTTTCGCGTAGCACGCGAACTGTGAAGTTGTGACGCGGTTAACGCAGCACCGGCCAAAAAAATCGCCAATAAGAATCGTTCCGGTTTTTAACAGGTGCTGCGTCCTATAGCTGACATAGAAAAAAACCCTCTGCCAACGAGACCGCAATAGATGTCCAAGTCCCTCCCCGGCCCGCTCAACCCGCTTGCCAAAGCATTACTGATCCGTCATTCCCTTCGTCCCCAGCGCGCGTTCACACGCATCGGCCTGGGCCTGGCGATATCCGCTGCGATGGTTGCCCAGGTGCAGGCACAGGAGTGGACCCTGGATATTCCCGCGCAGTCGATGAACTCGGCGTTGCAGGCACTGGCCAAGCAGACCGATACCCAGTTGCTGTACAGCCCGGAGGACATCAGTGGGCTGCGCTCCACGGCCCTCAAGGGCCGGCATGACCTGCAGTCTTCGTTGCGGACATTGCTGCAAGGCACCGGGCTGCGTTACCAGATCGATGGCAACACCGTGACGGTGACGGCCAGTTCGGGCGCACAGGCCGGCCAGGTCGAGCTTTCGGCGACCAACGTCAATAGCGTGGGCCTTGGTGCCACTACCGAAGGCACGGGCTCCTACACCACCGGTGTGACCAACACCGCCACCAAGATGAACCTGTCGATCCGTGAAACGCCCCAGTCGATCAGCGTAGTCACCCGCCAGCGCATGGACGACCAGCAGCTCAACAGCGTGACCCAGGTGCTCAACCAGACACCCGGCATCACCATGTCCCAGGACGGTGGCCTGCGCTACAACATCTATTCCCGCGGCAGTGCCATCAACACCTACCAGCTTGACGGCGTGACCACCACCCAGGAAAACCAGACCCGCAACATGCCCAGCACGTTGCTGGACATGACCCTTTACGACCGCGTCGAAATCGTCCGCGGCGCGACCGGCCTGATGACCGGTGCGGGTGAACCCGGCGGTGTGGTCAACCTCATTCGCAAACGCCCGACCCGCGAATTCCAGTCGCATATCCAGGGCACTGTCGGCTCCTGGGACTCCTACCGCAGCGAAGTCGATGTTTCCGGCCCCTTGACCGAGGGTGGCAACCTGCGCGGGCGCATGGTGGCGGCCAAGCAGAAAAGCGGCAGCTTTCGCGACTGGTACAAGGAAGACAAGGACATCCTCTACGGCGTTCTCGAAGCGGACCTGAACGACGACACCCTGGTACGTTTCGGCGTCGACTACCAGAAGTTCAAAGCCACCGGTTCACCGGGTGTACCGTTGTTGTTCACCAACGGCAAGCAGACCAACTTCTCCCGCTCGACCAGTTCCGGCGCCCGCTGGATGTACGACGAGCTGGAAACCACCAACTATTTCATGGCCGCCGAGCATTCCTTCGCCAATGACTGGCAAATCAAGCTGGCCGCGAACTACATGGATTCCAATCGCGATAACTACAACGGCTCATACCAGACCACGACGAACCGAGCATGGATTGATGAAGCAACCGGCGCCGCGAGAATGCTGCGCTACAATGCCGAAGCCGATCAGACTCAACGCGGCGTGGACCTGACCCTGCAGGGGCCGTTTTCCCTGTTCGGGCGCACTCACGAGTTCATCACCGGCTTCAACTATCAGGATTACAAGAACGATCACACCGGTTATGACGTTGGCAGCACAACCGTCAACTTCTATGACTGGGACAACTACCTGCCTCGGCCAACCGAGACTGGCGCACTTGGGGAAATTCTCAACATCAAGAGCAGCCAGCGCGGCACCTACGCGGCATTCAAGTTCAACCTGATGGATGACCTGAACGTAATCGTGGGCGCGCGCACCTCCGACTATGACTACGACTATTACTACTGGCCTACCTCATTCGGATCGCCGGACGTCAAGATGCACGAGCGGGGTGAGGTAACACCGTACGCGGGCATCACCTATGACCTGACCCCTGAGCAATCGGTGTACGCCAGCTATACCGATATCTTCAAGCCACAATCAAGCCGCGATAGCAACGGTTCGGTCATCGGCCCGGTCGTAGGCGCCAACTATGAAGTGGGCTGGAAAGGGGCATTCTACGACGGTCGTCTGAATGCCAGCACGGCACTGTTCCTGGTCAAGCGCGACAATTTGGCAGTAGTGGACAACGGTGTGCTGGTGAACGGCACGGTAAAACAGGATGGCTCGGGAGGCGAGCAAGCCTACAAGGCTGCAAAGGGTACCGAGACCAAAGGTATCGACCTGGAGCTTTCGGGCGAAGTACTGCCTGGTTGGCAAGTCATGACCAGCTACAGCCATGCCCGCACGGAAGACGCCGAGGGCGAGCGCCAGCTGACGCAGTACTCCATGGACACTTTCCGCTTCTGGAACACCTATCGCTTCCAGGGTGACTGGAACAGGCTGACCGTGGGTGGCGGGGTGTCCTGGAACTCCAGCATGTCGCTCTACTACACCAACCTCAAAGCCCGAGCCACCCAGGATGACTACACCGTTGCCAGCCTGATGGCGCGCTATCAGGTCACCGACCATCTGGCCGCCACTCTGAACCTGAACAACATCTTCGACGAGAAGTACTACTCGGGTATCGGCGGCAGTGTTGGCCATTACGGTGACCCGCGTAACGCCACCATGAGCCTGCGCTACGACTTCTAGGCCGACAGCCACCTGTACCGTTGTAATCGAAGCGGCGTCATCCACACAGGATGACGCCGCTTTTTTCGTCTCGGTGGCGACACTGCCGACATGAAAAAACCTGTGGGGCCCACGTTGAACGCGGGCCCCACAGGTCATTCAGCCGGCCTTGCCGGGTCAACCCATGACCGGCTCCGCCACCAGCCTTGCCGCAAGCCCCTCGATCACGTCCGGATGCTTGAGGATGTCATAGTGACCCGCTGCAACCGCGTGGTTCTCACCGCTTCCGTGAACCGCGAAGCGTTGGCCATGGTCACCTGCCCACCAGCACAAGGCAGCGGCGCGGGTTGCCGGCAATGCCGGCAACCGTTCCGACAACGCCTTGAGCCGCATCGCCACGGCAAAGGTGTGGGCCAGTTCGGCGCTTTCGACACTGGCGAAGGCCGACGCTACCTGCAGCCCCGAGCGTGCCTCTTCGATCAGCCGCTCAAGCAGCGGCACACCACTGCCCGCCGCGATGGCAGGCAGCACCAGCTGCTCCTTGGCCAGCCCCAGCAGCACACTCAGGAAGCTGCCAAGGTCGGCACTCCAGTCCGCCGCCGGCGTTGCCGGCGCACCGGTTGGGATAAAACTGTCGACCAGGCCAAGCAACGATACTTGCTGGCCCTGGGCTTCCAGCTCCTGGGCCACCAGCACCGCCAGCGTGCCACCCAGCGACCAGCCGGCAAGCTGGTATGGCCCTTCGGGCTGCTTCTGGCGAATGTACTGGGCATAGTCGATCGCCATGGCCTGCAACGAATCATCCTGCCAGTTGCGATCGAGCAACATGCGGCATTGCACGCCGTAGACGCTGCAATGCCCTTCCAGCCGGCGCGCCAGCGGCTCGTAGTCGAACACCGTGCCAAAGCCTGCATGCAGGCAGAACAGCGGCCTGGCCCCGGCTACCCGGCTGTTGAGCAGCAGCAGCGGATCAAGGGCAACGTCGGCATCGGTATAGCCGGAAAGCTCGCCAATGGTGGGCCTGGCCATGACATCGCGCAGTTTCAGCTCGATCGACAGGTCGGGCCGTGCTCGTACCTTCGACAGCATCTTCAGCACGCGCAGCGAATCGCCCCCCAATTCGAAGAAGTTGTCATCGACACCAACTTCATCCACCTCCAGCACTTCCTGCCAGATGGCCGCCAGCGCCTTTTCCGTGTCATCGCGCGGAGCCACCCGCACCGGGCGCCCGGCCAACTCCGGGGCCGGCAGCGCATTGCGATCGATCTTGCCATTGGGCGTGAGTGGAAACGCCGGCAGCAATACCCACTGGGTCGGCACCATGTAGTCCGGCAGGTCGGCACGCAAGGCGTCACGCAATGGCGTAGCGGAAGTCACCCCATTGCCGGTGACCAGATACGCCACCAATTGCTTGCCGGTAGCGCCCTCCCGGGCCACCACCACAGCATCCCGCACATCCGCCAGATTACGCAGCCGTGCTTCGACTTCCCCAGGTTCGATGCGGAAACCGCGAACCTTCAACTGGTTGTCCAGGCGGCCGATGAAATCGATCACGCCATCCGCCCGACGACGCACCCGGTCACCGGTGCGGTACAGCCGCCCGCCCTGGGCAAACGGGTCGGCGACAAAGCGCTCGGCGGTCAGGGACGGACGCTGGTGATACCCGCGCGCCACACCCTCGCCACCAATGTAGAGTTCCCCGGCCACGCCATCGGGCACCGGGTTCAGGCTTTGGTCCAGCACATGCAGCGTGCGCTGGCCAACCCGCTCACCGATCGGCGCATACACCGCCTGGCATGACTGCTGTGCCGATACTTTCCACAACAGGGGGGTCACGACCGTTTCGGTAGGCCCGTAGCCATTGGTCAGGAACTGCGGGCGCAAGGTCCGCTTGACCAGTTCGAACAGTGCATCGGGCACCGCGTCACCGCCAAAGCAATAGATGCGCACCGGCGGTGCGGCCTCCTGCCGGGTTTGCGCGAACTCGGCCAGTTGCTGCAGATACGCCGGCGGGAAGCAGGCAATGTCGATGCGCTCGGCATGCAGTACCTGCCAGGTTTGCTCGGCAGTCCACAGCTGGCTACCGCGCACCACCAGGCAGCCGCCCGACGACAGGGTCGACAGCCAACGCTCCTGGGCACCGTCGAAAGCGAACGACATGAACAACAGCTCGCGAGTGCTTTCATCCATCTGGTAAAGGCGGGCGATTGCCTGGCAGTGCATGCCGATCTGCCCGTGGCTGACCGCCACGCCCTTGGGCTTGCCGGTAGAGCCAGAGGTATAGATCAGGTACGCCAGGTTGGTGTCGTGCACCATCACCTGAGGGGCATCGGACGGCAAGCTGGCGATAGCCAGAAGGTCCAGCTCCACGCAGTGCTCCACCCCGGCAAAACGCTGGCGCAAGCCGCTGCTGGTCACCAGCAGGTGCATGGCCGAATCCTCGACAATCCACTGCAAGCGATCCTGCGGGTAGTCGATATCCAGCGGCACATAGGCGGCGCCGGTTTTCATCACCGCCAGAAATGCCACGATCACCTCCACCGAGCGTTCCAGGGCGATGCCGACCGTAACCTCCGGGCGCGCACCCAAGGCAATCAGGTGGTGTGCCAGGCGGTTGGCACGCTCATCCAGCTGGGCGTAGCTCAACTGTCGCTCGCCACAGGCCACCGCAATTGCCTCTGGCCGCACCTGGGCATGCCGGGCAATCAGCTCGGCCAGCCTTGGCATGGCCTGCTCGCATGGCTGCAAGCCATTGCGAGCCTGGGCCTGCTGCGCTTGCGCCGGGGTCAGCATGTCCAGGCTGCCCACGGTGGCGTGAGGGTTGTCGAGCATGCCCTCGAGCAGCCGTTCGAAACTGCCACGAATGCTGTCGGTGGCTTGCTCCGTGAAGCGGTTGCGCAAGTAGAGGAACTCGACCGAGAGCGTCTCGCCCAGATGCACCGCCAGGTCCATGGCGTAGTTGGTCACGTCGCGGTTGCTCACCTCACCGAACTGCAGCGAGCCACCACCACCTTCCTGCAGGCGTTCGTCCACCGGGTAGTTCTCGAACACCACGATGCTGTCGAACAACGCTTGCCCGGCCTGCCCTGCCCAGCGCTGCACATCGGCCAAGGCTGCATGTTCGTGGTCGCGCAGTTCCAGGTTGCAGGCCTGCAGTTGCTGCAGCCAGTCGACAATCCGCTGCTGCGGTTGGGGCGTCTGCACCACCGGCAAGGTGTTGATGAACAACCCCAGCATTTCGTCGGCACCGCGCAAGCCGGCTGGCCGGCCCGCCACGGTGGCGCCGAAGCACACCGTGGCTTGCCCGGTATAGCGCTGTAGCAGCAGCAGCCAGGTCGCTTGGATCAAGGTGTTTGGGGTGATGCGCAAGCGCTGGGCCTGCTCGCGCAGTTGCCGGGTACGCGAGGCATCCCAACGCAGGTACAGCGCGGCGTGCCCCTGCAGGTCTGCCGCCGGGCGAGCCGCCAGGCTGTCCGCCAGCCAGGTGGGGCTTTCCAGCTCTTGCAGCTTGCCTCGCCAGAACTGCTCCAGCGCCGCCTTGGGTTGCCCGGCAAGCCAGCGGATGTAATCGCCAAACCGCCCTGCCGGCGCTCGCGCAGGGTGGCCATGGTAAGTCTGCAACACCTCGCCAAGCAGCCGCGAGGTACTCCAGCCGTCCATCAGTATGTGATGACGGGTCCATAGCAGATGCAAACGTTCGTCGTCCAGCCGCACCAGGGTCAGGCGCATCAACGGTGCGACACTCAGGTCCAGGCCTTGTGCGGCATCGGCCTCGGCCAGCGCCTGCAGCATCTGCGCACTTACCGAGCGGTCGCGCCAGTCATGCACGACCACCGGCAATTCGACCTTGCGGTAGACAAGCTGCAAAGGTTCGGCCAAGTGGGGCGCCGACCAGAAGGCACTGCGCAGGATATCGTGGCAGTCGATCACCTGCTGCCAGGCTGCCACGAACCGTTCGATTTCCAGGCCTTTGACTTCCACCGAAGTCTGGTTGATGTAAAGCGCGCCTTCAGGCCCCTGCAGCGAATGGAACAGCATGCCCTGCTGCATCGGCGACAGCGGGTAGATATCGGCCACCTGCCGTGCAACTGCCGGCAGCTCATCCAGCTGCTGTTGGCGCAGCGCGGCCAGTGGGAAGTCCGAAGGCGTTACACCACGGTTGCCAGGCTCGCAGCAATGAGCGATCAGCGCGCCAAGCTCTGCGGCATAGTCATCTGCCAACTTTTGCATGACCGCGGTGTCGTAGCGCTGCGCACTGAAGGTCCAGCCAAGTTTCAGCTCGCCGCCGTATACCTGGCCGTTCAGGGCGATCTGGCTATCGAGCGGCGCATCGGCTGGTTTGGCCGCACCGCCGTATTCCCGCGCGGGTGCGAACAAGCCCGACTGCTCGTCGAAGCTACCGTCGAACTGCCCGAGGTAGTTGAACACGATCTCGCCCTGAGGCAACGCAGCCAGGGCCTCACGCGCACCAGCCGGCCCCATGTACTTCAGCGCGCCATAGCCCAGGCCTTTGTTCGGCACGGCCCGCAGTTGCTCCTTGACCGCCTTGATCGATTCGGCGATCCCGCCCAGCGGGCTCAGCTTCACTGGGTACATGCTGGTGAACCAGCCCACCGTGCGGCTCAGGTCAATGTCATCGAACAGGTCTTCCCGGCCATGGCCTTCCAGCCTGACCAGCACCTCCGGCCGCTCGGTCCAGCGGGCGATCACCCGAGCCAGGGCCGTCAGCAGCAAGTCATTGATCTGCGTGCGATAGGCCACAGGCGCATCGTGCAACAACTGTCGGGTGGCTTCGCGGCCCAGCCGCGTACTGACCGACGCAGCGTGCTGCTGCTGGTTGCCGCCCTGCGCATTGGCGCACGGCAGGTGGTCGCTGGTGCCCTGCAACTGCGCTTGCCAGTAGGCAAGTTCCGCTTGCAGCGCCTCGCTCTGGGCATAGGCCTGCAGGTGCTGCGC
This sequence comes from Pseudomonas sp. B5(2017), assembly GCF_002112825.1. Lineage (NCBI taxonomy): Bacteria > Pseudomonadati > Pseudomonadota > Gammaproteobacteria > Pseudomonadales > Pseudomonadaceae > Pseudomonas > Pseudomonas sp. B5(2017). The sequence continues at coordinate 793 of NZ_NEIR01000004.1, read as the reverse complement.
CCAGGTCTTGTAGGCGCTGGTCTTGGCTGGCAATTGCACCGGCTGTCGGTTGCCCAGGGCCTGGTAGGCCTGTTGCAGGTCCTCCAGCAACAGGCGCCACGACACACCATCTACCGCCAGGTGATGAATGACCAGCAGCAGACGCTGGCTGCCATCGGGCAGGCTGGCCAGCAGCGCACGGACCAGCAAGCCTTGCTGCAGGTTCAGGCTGCGTTGGGCCTGGTCAGCGAGTGTGGACAACGCCTCCTCGTCGGCGCACGCATGCTCCCAGAGTATCCGGGCCTGGTGCTGTGGCTTGTACTCGGCTTGCCAGGCCCCCGCCTGCTGCTCGAAGCCCAGGCGCAGTGCATCATGATGGGCGACCAGTGCCAGCAACGCATCGTGCAGGCGGTCCGCTTGCAGGGATTCGCTGGGTGTCAGCAGAATCGACTGGTTCCAATGCCCACGCTCACCAATGTCGGCCTCGAAGAACCATTGCTGAATCGGGGTCAGCGGTGTGCTGCCCGTGATCGGCCCTTGCTCGCCAATACCTTCGACAACACGCCGCGCCACCGTGGCCAGGCCTTGTACGGTCTGATGCTGGAACAGTTGCTTGGGGGTGAACTGCACGCCGGCCTGGCGGGCCTTGCCCACGACCTGAAGGGAAACGATGGAGTCGCCACCCAGTTCGAAGAAGTTGTCGTCCAGGCCTACTCGCTCCAGCTTCAGCACATCGGCCCAGATCGCCGCGATCTGTTGTTCCAGTTCACTCTGCGGGGCCACGTATGCCGCTTGCAGCAGGCTGGCGTCCGGT